>DASVFS010000202.1:0-44036 GCA_036379915.1 Conexibacter sp.
CGCACGCCCGGCCGGCTCGAGCGGCTGGAGCTGGCCGACCGGCTCGAGCTGACCGTGCGCCGCAAGGCGATCGTGGATCTGGCCGGCGCACGCCGGGCGTGGGAGGACGCGCCCGGAGGCTGGCCGCTGCGGGAGCTGGACCGCCTGCGAGGCGCTGCGGCCGACGGCCCGCAGCCGCTGCTGGCCGCGCTCGCGCGCGAGGCGCGCGCGCTGCTCGCCGCGCCGCACGCGGGCCGGGCGGCCCAGCTCGATCCCGACGAGGAGCTCGACGCGCATGCCCTGGCCGCGCTCCTGCGAGCGCTCGACGAGCTCGCCGAGCTGGCGCTCGCCGATCCGCGCCGCGCGCCCGGCCCGGACGCCCTGCTGGAGGCGCTCGAGCGGATCGAGGTGCCGGTCGGGGCGCCGCTCCGACCCGGCGCCGTGCTCGTCGCGGACCCGCTGGCGATCCGTGCGCGCCGCTTCGACACGGTGGTCCTCTGCGGCCTGCAGGAAGGCGAGTTCCCGCGCCCGACGGCGCCCGAGCCGTTCCTGTCCGACGCGGAGCGGCGCGCGCTCAACGCCGCCGCCGGCCTGCGCCTCCCCGCCCGCGAGGACCGCCTCGCCGACGAGCGCTACCTGTTCTACGCGGCCGTCTCGCGCGCGAACCGCCGCGTGATCCTCAGCTGCCGCGACGCCGACGAGGAGGGCAACCCGGCGCTGCCGTCGTTCTTCGTCGACGACGTGCGCGCGCTGCTCGACGAGCTGCCGGTCCGCCGCCGGCCGCTGTCGGAGGTGACGTGGCCGCCGGAGCAGGCGCCGACGCTCGCCGAACGCGCCCGCGCCGAGGCGCTCGCCGGGCCGCGCGTCACGCCTCCGCCGCTCGCCTCGCTCGGACAGGACGCGCAGGCCGCGCTGCGCCAGCGCGAGCTGCTGTCGGCCGGTGGGCTGGAGGCGTACGCGCGCTGTCCGGTGCGCTGGCTGGTCGAGCGCGAGCTGGCCCCCGACCGCTTCGAGCCGGACCCGGAGGCGATCGCGCGCGGCAGCTGCGTCCACCGCGTGCTGGAGCGCGTGCTCGCCCGGCTCGAGCTGCCGCTCACGCCGGATGCGGTCGCCGCTGCCGCGCCGCTCGTGCGCGAGGTCGTCGCGGAGGAGGCGGCGCGGCTCGTGCTCGGCCGCGGCGCGGCCGCCCAGGCGGCCGCCGCCCATGAGATCGCTGCCGACGTGCTGCGCCTGCTGCGGCACGAGGCGCGCAGCGGCGGGGGCTTCGCGCCGACGGCGCTGGAGCTGGCGTTCGGGTTCGCCGACGACGACGGCGGGCCCGGCCCGCTCGTGCTCGGCGGCGGCGCTCTGCGCCTGCGCGGCGTGATCGACCGCGTCGACCTCGACGCCGCCGGCCGCGCGCTCGTGCGCGACTACAAGAGCGGGCGCAGAGGTCCCGGCTGGCCCGTCGCGAGATGGCGCGCGGAGGACCAGCTGCAGGTCGCGCTCTACATGATCGCGGTGCGCGAGCTGCTGAGACGCGAGCCCGTCGGCGGCGTCTATCAGCCGTTGCGCGGGGAGGACCTGCGTGCGCGCGGGCTCGTACGCGACGACGCGGACGCCGGCGAGCTGGTCGTCGAGACCGACCGCCGCTCGCGCGAGGAGCTGGAGGCGGAGCTCGACGCGGCGGCCGCGCGCGCATGCGAGCTGGCGGCGCGGCTGCGCGGGGGGGAGCTGTGCGCGACGCCGGAGACGTGCTCGCCGAACGGCTGCGCGTACCCGGGGATCTGCCGGGCGGCGGACCAGTGAGCGTTCCGTTCACCCCTGAGCAGCAGCACGCGATCGAGCACGCCGGCGGCCTGCTGCTGACCGCGAACGCCGGCAGCGGCAAGACGTCCGTGATGGCGGAGCGCTACGTGCGGATCGCATCCGACCCGGAGGTCGACGTCGGCCGCATCCTGGCGATCACGTTCACCGAGAAGGCCGCGGCCGAGTTGAAGGCGCGCGTGCGCGCCCGCTTCGAGGCGCTCGGGGACGGCGAGCGGGCACGCGCGACCGAGGGCGCCTGGATCTCCACGATCCACAGCTTCTGCGCGCGGCTGCTGCGCGCGCACGCGCTCGCGGCCGGGCTCGATCCGCGCTTCGTCGTGCTCGACGAGCGCGAGGCGCGCCGGCTCGCGGCCGACGCGTTCGCCGCCGCGCTGGAGGACCTGGTCGACGCGCACGGCGAGGCGGCGCTGGAGCTGATCGCCGCCTACCGGCCGGCCGAGCTGCGCGACGCGATCGTCGCGCTGCACGGCGAGCTGCGCAGCCGCGGGCAGGAGCGCCCGCAGCTGCCACCTGCACGCCCGGCGCCGCTCGCTCCGGCGCACGCCGCGCTGGCGCTCGCGCGCGCTCAGGCCGCCGTCGAGCTGGCGGCGGCGAACGACGGCAAGACCGTCGAGCGCGCGCGCGAGCGGCTCGCCGCGTGCGCCGCGCTGCTCGAACGACCGCTGGACCCGCCGCCGGAGCCCGAGGAGATCGACGCGCTCGCGCTCAGAGGCAACGGCGTGGCGCTCAACGGCGGTGGCTGCGAGGCGTACCGTAGAGCGCTGGCCGCCTTCGCCGACGCGTGCGCGGACGTCGCCGCGCTTCCCACGCTCGCGCTGCTCGACGCGCTGCTGCAGGCGTTCGGCCGCCGCTACGCGGAGGCGAAGGAGGCGGTCTCCGCGCTCGACTTCGAGGACCTCGAGCTGCGCGCGAATCGGCTGCTGCGCGAGCACGAGCCGCTGCGCGCGCGCTACGCCGAGCGCTTCGGGCACGTGATGGTCGACGAGTTCCAGGACACCAACCCGCTGCAGCTGGAGCTGCTCGAGCGGATCTGCGGGGACGCGCTGTTCGCGGTCGGCGACGAGCTGCAGTCGATCTACGGGTTCCGCCATGCCGACGTGGGCCTCTTCCGCGCGCGCCGCGCCCGCCTCGCCGAGCGCGGCGCGACCGCGACGCTCGCGGCCAACTTCCGCAGCCATCCAGATCTGTTGCGCGCGTTCAACCTCGCCTTCGCGCCGCGCTTCGACGCGAGCTACACGCCGCTCGTCGCCGGCCGTGAGGAGCTCGCTGACGTCGCCGCGTCGGCCGGGCGACGCATCGAGCTGCTCGTCGTCGACCGCGCGGCGGAGTGGGGCGGCGCCGGCCTCGTCGCCCCCGGCGCCGTTCCGCCCGCGCCGCTGTGGCGGCTCGCCGAAGCGCGCCTGCTGGCCGCGCGCGTCGCCGAGCTGATCGACGCCGGGCGCCCGCCGGGCGAGATCGTGTTGCTGCTGCGCGCCACCGGCGACCTCGCCGTCTACGAGCGCGCGCTGGTCGAGCGCGGCGTGCCGACGTACGTGATCGGCGGGCGCGGCTACTGGTCCCAGCAGCAGGTGCGCGACCTCGTCGCCTACCTGTCCGTGCTTGCCAATCCGCGCGACGGCGTGGCGCTCTACACGCTGCTCGCCTCGCCGCTCGTCGGCCTCTCGAGCGACGCGCTCGTGCAGCTCGCCGCGGCCGCGCGCGCAAGTGAGCGCGACCCGTGGTGGACGCTGGTCGGCGACACGCAGTCCGCCGCGCCGCCCGGCGACCGGCGCGCTGCCGACGCGCTGCTCGACCGATTCGGCCCCGACGATCGCGCGCGCGTCGTGCGGCTGCGCGGCTGGCTGCCGCAGGAGCGCCGCCGCGCCCCCCGGCACGGCTTGGAGGACCTGCTCGACCGCGCGCTCGCGCGCACCGGCTACGACCAGGCGCTGCTGCGGATGGAGGGCGGCGCGCGGCGGATGGCGAACGTGCGGAAGCTGATGCGCCTGGCGCGCGAGCACGAGGCGCAGCACGGGCGCGACCTGCGCGGCTTCGCGGACCTCGTCGGAGCGCTCGTCGGCGGCGCCGACGCCTCCGGCGACGAGCGCGAGAGCGAAGCGCCGGTCGAGGGGGAGGCGCTCGACGCCGTGCGCGTGATGACGATCCACCGCGCGAAGGGGCTCGAGTTCCCGGTCGTGTGCGTTGGGGACCTCGGCCGCGAGTCGCCGGCCGCCGGGCGCGAGCCCGTGCGGGTCGGCGACGACGGCCGCGTCGGGCTGCGCCTGCGCCGCCTCGGCGGCGCCCGGCCACGTGACGCGTTCGCGTACCGCGCGCTGGTGGAGCAGGCGAAGCGCCGCGACGCGGAGGAGGAGGCGCGCCTGTTCTACGTGGCGGTCACGCGCGCCCGCGAGCAGCTGATCCTCAGCGGGGCGGCGACGTGCGATCCGTGGCCGGAGGCGAAGCCCGGGGCGCCGCCGATCGCGTGGCTCGCTCCCGCGTTCGTTCCCGACATCACACGCCGCTGCGCGCCGGATGCGGACCCGCGGTCGGTCGCGTCGCATGACGACGTGTCCGTCGCCGTCACGGTCGCCCGCCCGCCGCTGCTCGCTGAATTGGCCCCGCCGGCCCCGACGCCCTCGGCCCCCACGCCCTCGGCCCCGACCGCCCGGCGGGCGGGTCCTGTCGCCGGTGACGACGACTCCGCGGGCAAGCCCGCGGAGATCGCCGCACCTGCGCCACCCGCCCGATCGGCGTCTGTGGTCGACGCCCTGAGCTACACCGCGCTGTCGCAGCATGCCCAGTGCGGCTACCGCTTCTATCTGGAACGGGTTCTCGGCCTGCCGCCTGCAGACGAGACCCGCTACGGCTCCGCCCAGCGCGCGTCCGCGGAGATCGACCCGCGTGTACGCGGGCGCATCGTGCATTCCCTCCTCGAAGCCCTCGACTTCGGGCGCCCAACCCCGCCCGACGCGGACGCCGTCCAGGCCGAGGCCACAAGGGCAGGCGCCCGCCTGAACGACGCGACCACGCAGGAGATCGCGCAGCTGATCGCCGACCTCCTCGCCACCGACCTCCCTGCCCGTCTCGGCGCCCTCGAGGACCCCCGCCGCGAGCAGCCGTTCGCGCTTGCGCTCGACACGAGCGCGGGGGAGGCGATTCCGCTCGTCGGCGTCTTCGACCTGGTCGGCCGGGAGGAGCGCGGACGCGAGCCCGCCCGCACGCTCGTCGTCGACTGGAAGAGCGATCGGCTCGATCCGGACGCCGATCCGCGCGCGCTCGCCGACGCCGACTACGGCCTCCAGCGCGCCGCCTACGCGCTCGCCGCCCTGCGCGACGGCGCGGCCGAGGTCGAGGTGCTGCACGTGTTCCTCGAACGCCCGGACGCGCCGGCGACCGCGACGTATCGGCAGCAGGACCTCCCGCGCCTTACCGCCGAGCTGCGAACCCGCGCCGACGCCGTCCTCGACCGCGACTTCCCCGTCGCCCCGGACCCGAAGCCGCGCATCTGCGACGGCTGCCCCGGCCGCGGCACGCTCTGCTCGTGGCCGCTCGAGGCGACGCTCGACGTCCGCCCGGCGCCCGAGGGCCGGCTCTTCTGACCACACGGGCATCCATCTGCGGCATGGGGCACCATCTTCCGATGGCAGCGGGCGAGCCCAGATACGACGTCTTCATCTCGCATGCCTCCGAGGACAAGGACGCGGTGGCGGCGCCGCTGGCCGAGCGGCTTCGTCGCTTCGGCCTTCGCGTCTGGTTCGACGCGTTCGAGCTGCGCGCCGGCGATTCGCTGGTCGCGAAGATCGACGAGGGACTGGCTCACTCCGCATTCGGCATCCTCGTTCTGAGCCCGGGGTTCCTGGGCAAGAACTGGCCCGAGTACGAGCGTCAGGGACTCACCGCGCGGGAGGTACGCGACGGTCGCGTCGTGATCCTGCCCGTCTGGCACGGCGTCGGAGCAGACGACGTCGCGGCGTTCAGTCCGACGCTCGGGCAGAAGGTTGCGCTCTCCACCGACCGGTTGTCGATCGACGAGCTGGCCGTCCGGCTGCTGGCGGTCATCCGACCCGAGTTGGCGGAGGGGCCGCTTCGGATCGCTGCATTCGACCGGCTCATCGCCGGCCGGCCGAAGCGGGTCGAGCGCGTGCCGATCGAGCAGCTGCGTCCGGTCACCGAGCGGGCGCATGAGCGCCTGCCGCGGGGCGTCGCACGGCGCCTGCAGCTGATCCACCTGGTGCTGTCGGACGTCGCGCCGCTCACCTACGAGGAGATGCTCGAGGACTTCCTGACCGACATGCATCCGGAGCGCGAGACCGAGGTGTGGGAGTCGATCGCGGTCCTGTTCCTCCAGGCCGTTCGCGAGTACGACGTCACCTCGCTGCAGGGACAGCGCGAGCTGTTCGCGCTGCTGCTCAAGGGCTCCACCGGCGCCCTCGACCAGATCGACCTGGCGGTCTCGCACATCCCGCAGGAGCTCGCGCAGGTCCTCTACGACGGATATGCCGAGCTTGCGGCGGAGGCGTACGGCACAGAGCCCGTCGAGTAGCGGGTCAGTCGCCGGCCTCGTCGCGCCCGCCCGTCACGAGCCGATCGCGCAGCACCACGAACCCCAGCCCGGCCGCGACGACCGTCAGCACGTTGCGGATGTCCTCGTCGAGCGCCGCCAGTTCGTCGAACACGATCAGCAGCACGCCGAGCCGCTCGCCGACGACGCCGATCGGCACCGCCAGGCAGTGCAGGCCGGCGTGGACGCCGAACGCTCTCGCCGTCGCGGGCGCCAGCCACTCGGGCGCGCTGCGCTGCATCAGCGCCGCGAGGTCGTCGTAGCGCGTGACCGTGACCATGTGCGGGCCGAGCAGGCCCCGGCTGGTCGTGCCGAGCGCGAGCTGTCCCGCCACGTACAGCGCGACGCCCGCGTCGACCGCTCCGAGCCGTCGCACGAGCGTGTCGACCGTCGCGCCGAGCAGCGCTTCGCCGGTGTCGCGCTGGAAGCGCTCGGCGAGCGAGGCGGCCAGCGCCAGCCAGCGCTGGCGGCGCTGCTCGCGTACGCGCACCCGTGTGAGCTCCTGCTGCAGCTCGCCGAGCTCGCGTCGCGCGCGGCGCTCCTCGTCGCGGTCGATCCCGACCAGGGCGACGGTCGGCGGCTCTCCCGGCGCGGCGGGCAGGCGGTACGCGATCGAGCGCTCGAGCGCGCCGCCCCCGGACCACGCTGGATGCGCGCACTCGAGGGCGGCGGTGTCGCCGGCGAACAGCGTGTGCAGCGTGCGTTCGAGGTCGCTGCCCATGAACCACGAGAGCGTGTCGAGCTCGACGCCCGCGACGATCGCGCCGTCGAGCGCCTGCAGCGCCGCGTTCACGTAGCCGACGCGCAGCGGCTCGGGTCCGGTCACGAGCACGACGGGGATCGGGGCGACGGCGGTCGCGGTCGCGAGCGCCGTCGCCGACACCGCGTCGCCGGTCGGGGCGCCGACGTCGGCGATCGCGCGCGGAAGCGGCACGCCCTGCTCGGCGGCGCGCCGCACCGCGACGACACGTGGCGCGTCGGCGAGCACATAGCGGCGCGGGCCATGCGCGACGCGCGCGGGCAGCGGGAAGCCGAAGCGCCGCTCCCATGTGCGCAGGCGCTCGCGCGAGACGCCGGTCAACTCAGCGAACTCGGTGGCGCTCACAGTCTGCCCACCCTTGTCCACCTGATTGTTGTACCGCAGCCGACGCGTAGGCACCAGTGACCGTGTCTGTCCACCTTGTCATCCCGCATTGTCCGGAGAGGATGACGCTCGGCCGGTTCCCCGCCCACACACCGGCTCCGCCACGAAGGAGGCACGACATGTCCGCCACGGTCGTTCGCCTGCCGGTCGATCCCCTCGTCGACGAGCACGAGCTGCTGCGTCGCTGGCACGAGGAGGGCGACGAGGAGGCTCGCCGCCTGCTGATCGAGCGCATGATGCCGTTGGTCCGCTCCCTCGCCCGCCGCTACGCGAATCGCGGCGAGCCACTCGACGACCTCGAGCAGGTCGGCTGTGTCGGCCTGATCAAGGCCGTCGACCGCTTCGACCTGCAGCGCGAGCTGCGCTTCTCGACGTTCGCCGTCCCGACGATCCTCGGCGAGATCAAGCGCCATTTCCGCGACCGCGCCTGGTCGGTGCGCGTCTCGCGGGGATTGCAGGAGCTGAGCGCGAAGGTCGCGCGCGAGGTCGACCGCCTGTCGACGAAGCTCGGCCGCTCGCCCACGATCGAGGACCTCGCCGAGGCGACCGGCACGACGCCCGAGCAGGTGCTCGAAGCGCTCCAGGGCGCGCAGGCCTACAGCACCGTGCCGCTCGACGAGCCGCTCGGGGACGAAGGCGAACCGGTCGCGCGCATCGGCGCGGAGGACCCCGCCTTCGAGGCCGCCGAGCAGCGCGTCGAGCTGAGCCGCGGCCTGAGCGCGCTGAGCGAGCGCGAGCGCCGCATCCTGCTGCTGCGCTTCTTCGCGGGCCTCACGCAGCGCGAGATCGCCGAGCGCGTCGGCATCTCGCAGATGCACGTCTCGCGTCTGCTGCGCCGCTCGCTCGAGCGGATGGCCGACTCGCTGGGCCCGTCGGCGCTGGGGATGTGAGCGCAAGACATCGTTCGCGGGTTGCCCCCGCGTGCCGCGGGTAGTAGAAACGGCCCATGCCTCGCGCGATCTGGAGCGGCGCGATCAGCTTCGGGCTGGTCAACGTGCCGATCAAGCTCTACAGCGCCACCTCGCCGAAGACGGTGCGCTTCCACCAGCTGCATGCCAGAGACGGCGTCCGCATACAGCAGAAGCGCGTCTGTCCGGCGGACGGGGAGGAGGTCCCCTTCGAGGACCTCGTCAAGGGCTTCGAGATCGCGCCCGACCGCTACGTGATCGTCAGACAGGACGAGCTCGACGCGCTCGACCCGCGCCACACGAAGACGATCGACATCGAGTCGTTCGTCGAGCTGGCGGACATCGACCCGGTGTACTACGACAGCGCGTACCACGTCGCGCCGGCGACCGGCGGCGCGAAGCCGTACGCGCTGCTGCTGAGCGCGATGGAGCAGGCGGGGAAGGTCGCGATCGGGCGCTTCGTGCTGCGCACGCGCCAGCAGATTTGCGCGCTGCGGCCCGCGAACGGGGTGCTGATGCTGTCCACGATGCTGTTCGGCGACGAGGTCAACGCGCCCGACCGGCTCGACGAGCTGGAGGGCCTCGCCGACGTCCAGGCGAGCAGAGCCGAGGTCGCGATGGCCGAGCAGCTGATCGCGTCGCTCTCGACGCCGTTCGACCCGGCCGCGTACAGAGACGAATACCGCGAGCGCGTGCTCGACCTGATCGACCGCAAGGCGGCCGGCGAGGAGATCGCGGTGCAGCCCGCCGAGGCTGCGCCGGCACCGGTGCCGGACCTGATGGCGGCGCTCGAGGCGAGCGTCGCCGCCGTGCGTGGCAACGGCGGTCCGGCGGGCGCCTCCGCGCCGGCCGGAAAGCGGCGCGCCAAGGCGCCAGCTGGCTCCGCGAGAGCCAGAGCCAGAGCGAAGTCGCGCAGCTGAGCGGACTGAGCGCGACGGACCGGCCGCTGGCGCAATGCGCAGCGGTCCTCCACTGGTACCCTGTGCGCTCCTCTCAGTGTTCGCGCCGCCCAACGGGAACACCAGATCCATGCACGCGATGAAGCCCCCACAGGCCGCTGGCCTCTACCACCCCGAAAACGAGCACGACGCCTGCGGCGTCGCGTTCGTCGCCAAGTTGACCGAGGGGGCGGACCACGGCGTGGTCGACCGCGCGCTGTTCGCGCTGGAGAACCTCGAGCACCGCGGCGCCGCGGGGGCGGACCCGACGACGGGCGACGGCGCCGGGATACTCGTGCAGCTGCCTGACGCGTTCCTGCGCGCCGTGGCGGGCGTCGAGCTGCCGCCGCCCGGCCGCTACGGCGTCGGGATGTGCTTCCTGCCGCACGACGACGCGCGCCGCGAGGAGCTCGTCGCGCTGATCGAGGGCGTGATCGCGCGCGAGGGGCAGCGCGTGCTGGGCTGGCGCGACGTCCCGGTCGACGACGCGCACGTCGGCGTCGTCGCGGGCAGATCCGCGCCGCGCATCCGCCAGGTGTTCGTCGCGGCGAGCGACGAGCTCGCCGACGAGCTCGCGTTCGAGCGCAAGCTCTACGCGATCCGCCGCCTGGTCGAGAAGGCCGCCGGCGCCGACCTCGCGATCCCCAGCTGCTCCGCGCGCACGATCGTCTACAAGGGCATGCTGACGGCGCCGCAGATGTCGGGCTACTACCCCGATCTCAAGGACGCGCGCTTCGCGACGCGCCTCGCGCTCGTGCACTCGCGCTTCTCGACGAACACGTTCCCCAGCTGGGAGCTGGCGCACCCGTACCGCCTGATCGCGCACAACGGCGAGATCAACACGCTGCGCGGCAACGTCAACTGGATGCGCGCGCGCGAGTCGCAGCTGGCCTCGGAGCTGTTCGGCGACGACCTGCAGAAGCTGATGCCGGTCGTGCGCCAGGGCGGTTCGGACTCGGCGACGTTCGACAACGTGCTCGAGCTGCTGGTGCTCGCGGGCCGCCCGATCACCCACGCGGTGATGCTGATGGTGCCCGAGGCCTATCGCGACCGCATCGACCTGCCGCCGGCCGTGCGCGGCTTCTACGACTACCACTCGTGCGTCATGGAGCCGTGGGACGGGCCGGCCGTCGTCGCCTTCACAGACGGCCGCCAGGTCGGCGCGACGCTCGACCGCAACGGCCTGCGCCCGGGCCGCTGGGTCCAGACGGCCGACGGCTACGTCGTGCTCGCCTCCGAGACGGGCGTCGTGAAGGCCGCGCCGAGCGAGATCGTGCGCAAGGGCCGGCTGCAGCCGGGCAAGATCTTCCTCGTCGACCTCGAGCAGGGCCGCATCGTCGAGGACGAGGAGGTCAAGGCGCAGGTCGCCGGCCAGCGCCCGTACGGCGAGTGGTACAGAGAGCACGTCGTCCACCTCGACGAGCTGCCGGAGCGCGCCCCGCGCGCGCCGCGCGTCGAGCCGCTGCGCAGCAAGCAGCTGGCGTTCGGCTACTCGCAGGAGGACTTGCGCCTGGTCATCGCCCCGATGGCCGCCAATGGCGAGGAGCCGACCGCCTCGATGGGCAACGACGCCGCGCTTGCTGTCCTGTCGGATCGCCAGCCGCCGCTGTTCGCGTACTTCAAGCAGCTGTTCGCGCAGGTCACGAACCCGCCGATCGACCCGATCCGCGAGTCCGTCGTGATGAGCCTCGCGACCTCGGTCGGTGCCGAGGTGAACCTGCTGACCGAGTCGGCCGAGCACGCGCACCAGCTGTTCATGCGCCAGCCGATCCTGCGCAACCACGAGCTCGAGAAGCTGCGCCAGGTCTCGCACGACGTCTTCCACGCGGCGACGATCGACCTCACGTGGCCGATCGAGCTGGGCGTGGAGGGGATGGAGTGGCGCGTCGAGGCGGTCTGCGCGGAGGCGTCGGCGTGGATCGAACGCGGCGCGAACATCCTGATCCTGTCGGACCGCAACCTCGGCCCGGAGCGCGTCGCGATCCCGTCGCTGCTGGCGGTCGCGGCGGTCCACCACCACCTCGTGCGCGCCGGCACGCGCCTGCGCGCGGGGCTCGTGATCGAGACGGGCGAGCCGCGCGAGATCCACCACATGGCGACGCTGATCGGCTACGGAGCGGCCGCGATCAACCCGTACCTGATGTTCGAGTCGCTCGACGAGCTGGCCGACCGCGGCCTGCTGCCCGTCGACCTCGACCGCGAGACGGCGGAGCAGCGGATCGTCAGAGCGATCGGCAAGGGCCTGCTGAAGACGTTCTCGAAGATGGGCATCTCGACGATCCAGTCCTATTGCGGCGCGCAGATCTTCGAGGCGGTCGGGCTCGCCCCCGAGCTGGTCGAGCAGCACTTCACGGGCACCGCCTCGCGCATCGGCGGCATCGGCATGGACGTGCTCGCGAAGGAGGCGCTCGAGCGCCACTTCCGCGCCTACCCGCGCACCGGCCGCGAAGTGCTGCCGGTCGGCGGCGTGCTGCAGTGGCGCCGCGACGGCGAGCTGCACATCTGGAACCCGGACACGGTCGCGCTGCTGCAGCAGTCGGTGCGCACGCAGAACGGGGAGGGCCTGAAGACCTATCGCGAGTTCGCGAGATCGGTCAACGACGAGTCGGCGCGCAAGGCGTCGCTGCGGGGCCTGATGAGACTGAAGACGCTGGACGAGGCGATCCCGCTCGGCGAGGTCGAGCCGGCGGAGGAGATCGTCAAGCGCTTCTCGACGGGCGCGATGAGCCTCGGCGCGATCTCGCGCGAGTCGCACGAGGCGCTCGCGGTCGCGATGAACCGCCTCGGCGCGAAGTCGAACACGGGCGAGGGCGGGGAGGACCCGTCGCGCTTCGACGACGAGCGCCGCTCCTCGATCAAGCAGATCGCCTCGGGCCGCTTCGGCGTCACGCCGCACTACCTCGTGAACGCCGACCGCCTGCAGATCAAGATGGCGCAGGGCGCCAAGCCCGGCGAGGGCGGCCAGCTGCCGGGGCACAAGGTCGACGACTACATCGCCTGGCTGCGCAACTCGACGCCCGGCGTCGGCCTGATCTCGCCGCCGCCGCACCACGACATCTACTCGATCGAGGACCTCAAGCAGCTGATCTACGACCTGCGCTGCAGCAACCCGCGCGCCGAGGTGTCCGTGAAGCTCGTCGCCGAGGTCGGCGTCGGCACGGTCGCCGCGGGCGTCGCGAAGGCGAACGCCGACCACGTCGTGATCTCGGGCCACGACGGCGGCACGGGCGCCTCGCCGCAGAGCTCGATCCAGGCGGCCGGCATCCCGTGGGAGATCGGGCTCGCCGAGACGCAGCAGACGCTGCTGCTGAACGACCTGCGCTCGCGCATCACGGTCGAGGCCGACGGCCAGATGAAGACCGGTCGCGACGTCGTGATCGCCGCGCTGCTGGGCGCCGACGAGGTCGGCTTCTCGACCGCGCCGTTGATCGCGATGGGCTGCATCATGATGCGCGTCTGCCACCTCAACACGTGCCCAGTCGGGATCGCGACGCAGGATCCGGAGCTGCGCAAGCGCTTCGAGGGGACGCCGGAGCACGTCGTCAAGTACCTCTTCTTCGTCGCCGAGGAGACGCGCGAGCTGATGGCGCAGCTCGGCGTGCGCACCTTCGACGAGCTGATCGGCCGCACCGACCTGCTGGAGATGGACGCGGCGATCGAGCACTGGAAGGCGCGCGGCGTCGACCTCTCGAGCGTCTTCGCGATGCCCGAGCTGGCCGACGGCGCTCCGCGCCACCGCGTCCGCGCGCCCGACCCGGTGCTCGACGACGCGCTCGACTGGGAGCTGATCCGTAGCGCCGCGCCGGCGCTCGAGCGCGGCGAGGCGGTCCAGCTGTCGAGCGGCGTGCGCAACGTCAACCGCACCGTCGGCGGCCTGCTGTCGAGCGAGATCGCGCGCCGCTTCGGTCCCGAGGGCCTGCCGGAGGGGACGATCGACGTGGCGCTGGAGGGCTCGGCCGGCCAGAGCTTCGGCGCCTGGCTGATGCCCGGCGTGACGTTCACGCTCGCGGGCGAGACGAACGACTACACCGGCAAGGGCCTCGCCGGCGGCGTGCTGACGGTGCGCCCGCCGGAGGACGCCGGCTTCGCCGCCGAGGAGAACGTGATCGTCGGCAACACCGTGCTCTACGGCGCGACCGCCGGACGCGCGTTCTTCCGCGGGCTCGCCGGGGAGCGCTTCGCCGTGCGCAACTCGGGTGCGAGCGCCGTCGTCGAGGGCGTCGGCGACCACGGCTGCGAGTACATGACCGGCGGGCGCGTCGTCGTGCTCGGCCCGACGGGACGCAACTTCGCCGCCGGCATGAGCGGCGGGATCGCCTACGTCTACGACGAGCAGGGCGCCTTCGCGGGCTGCTGCAACGCGGAGCTCGTCGACCTCGAGCCGCTTTCCGAGCACGACGAGGCCGAGTGCAAGGACCTGATCGCCGAGCACGCCGAGCGCACCGGTTCCCTGGTCGCGCAGCGGATGCTCGACGACTGGGACGCGGTCCTCGCGCGCTTCGTGAAGGTGATGCCGCGCGACTACAAGCGCGCGCTCGCCGAGCGCGCGGCTGCGGCCGCCGCACAGCAGACTGCCGAGCCCGCCGAGGCATAGCCATGGGACAACTGGGCGGCTTCCTCAAGATCCATCGGGTCGGCTTCGACAAGCGCGACCCCGCACAGCGCGTCACCGACTACGCGCAGTACTTCGACCTGCAGCCTGAGCACGAGCTGCGCAGACAGGGTGCGCGCTGCATGGACTGCGGCGTGCCGTTCTGCCACGAGGGCTGCCCGCTCGGCAACCTGATCCCGGATTGGAACGACCTCGTCTACCGCGGCAAGTGGCAGGACGCGATCGTCCAGCTGCACGCGACGAACAACTTCCCCGAGTTCACCGGCCGCATCTGCCCGGCGCCGTGCGAGTCGGCGTGCGTGCTGGCCATCAACGACGACGCGGTCACGATCGAGCAGATCGAGATGGCGATCGCCGAGCGCGCGTTCGACGAGGGCTGGGTCGTGCCCGAGCCGCCCGACCGCCGCACCGGCAAGACGGTCGGCGTCGTCGGCTCCGGTCCCGCCGGGCTCGCGGTCGCCGCGGAGCTGAACAAGAGCGGCCACACGGTCACCGTCTACGAGCGCGACGAGGGCCCCGGCGGGTTGATGCGCTTCGGCGTGCCGGACGCGAAGCTGCCGAAGTCGGTGATCGACCGCCGCGCCGCGCTGCTCGAGGCGGAGGGCGTGCGCTTCGAGTACGGCGCCGACGTCGGCGCGACCGTCACCGCCGCCGAGCTGCGCGAGCGCCACGACGCGCTCGTCGTCGCGATCGGCTCGCGCGTGCATCGCGACGTCGACGTCGAAGGGCGCGAACTCGACGGCATCCACTACGCGATGGACTACCTCTACCAGCGCAACCGCTTCGTCGCGGCGCAGGAGGGGCGTCCCAGCCGCGCGCCGGAGCCCGGCGCCGAGATCGTCGCCGCCGGCAAGCGCGTGGTCGTGATCGGCGGCGGCGACACCGGCATGGACTGCATCTCGAACGCGAACCGCGAGGGCGCGATCGAGGCGACGATCCTCGACGTCTACCAGCAGCTCGACCCGAGCGGGCGCGACGCGCGCACGCCATGGCCGCTGCCGCCCAAGCGCACGCACACGACGTACGCGCTCGAGGAGGGCGGCGAGCGCTGGTGGGGGACGGAGGTCACCGGCTTCTCCGGCGCGGACGGTCGCGTCACGCAGGTGCACGCGCGCCGCGTCGTCGGCACCTCCTCGCGCGACCTCAAGGCCATCCCCGGCAGCGAGTTCACGGTCGACGCGGACCTCGTGCTGATCGCGATCGGCTTCACCGGCCCGGAGCAGGACGGCGTGATCGCCCCGCTCGAGCTGGAGCTCGACAAGCGCGGCAACGTGCGCACGCGCCAGACGTACCGCACGACCCAGCCGGGCGTCTACGCGTGCGGCGACGCGCGCGTCGGGCAGTCGCTCGTGGTGACGGCGATCGCGGAGGGACGCAGGTGCGCGCGCATCGTCAACAAGGACCTCGGCGGCAGCCCGATGGACGCCGACCGCGAGCAGCTGGCGATCGGCGCGTGGAGCGGCGACGAGGACCACACGCTGCGCCACGAGGCCGAGGCGGCCGGCAGCGTGCGGCTCGGCGACGACTTCTTCAGCGGCCCCGGCGGTCCGATCAAGGACGCACCCTAGGTCGTCCGCCCCAGGAAAACGCCGCAACATGCACGATCTCGCGCAAGGAATCTTGTGCGCTCTCGTGCCCGCGAGACCGCGATCCTCGGATTTGCGAGGTATCCTCAAGCTGTAGGGCGCATTGCGTCCTGCTCCGCCGGAATCGTCTCCCCCACGATTCCCGGCTGCGGAGGGCCCGGATGGATTCGGGCCCTTCCGCGCGTTAAGGGTCAAACTGTCCACGGATGACCCCGCCGCTCGCCTCGCTCGGCTCCGACGTCAGCCAGTTCTTCGACGCCGTCGGGACCTTCTTCTCGAACCTCGCAGGCCTCAGCTGGGGGCCGCTGCTGCTCGCGCTGCTGTGCTTCGCCGGATACCTCACGCTGCGCTCGCGGGCGCTCTTCAACGCGGTGCAGGCGGCGTACCCGACGGAGCACGTGCGCTGGCGCGACGTGTGGGGCGCCTACGTCGCCGGCGTCGGCGTCAACCAGGTCTTCCCGCTCGGCGGCGGCACGCTCGTGCAGTACTTCCTCACGCGCATCTCGATCCCGGCGTCGAGCTACCCGGCGATCATCGCCGCGATCTGGACGGGGCTCGTGTTCGACTACGGCGTCAACGCGCTCGTGCTCGCGTTCGCGTTCACGCAGGGCGTCTTCCCGAAGCCGCCGGACTTCTCGAAGCTGCCGGCGTTCGACCTCGCCTTCTTCGCCTCGCACCCGCGCTTCACGCTGTTCGTCCTGACCGCGCTCGCGATCGGCGTGCTGGTGGCGTTCGCGCTGCTGTCGACGCGCGTGAAGGCGTTCTGGGCGCGCGTGCGTCAGGGCTTCACGATCCTCACCGACCGCGACCGCTACCTGCGCGAGATGGCGAGCTGGCAGTCGGCGGCATGGGCGTCGCGCTTCGCCGCCTACTGGTTCCTGCTCGAGGCGTTCCACATCGGCGGCTCGGTTCGCAACGTGCTGCTCGTGCTCGGCGTGCAGGTGGTCGCGCTGCTGGTGCCGTTCACGCCCGGCGGGGCGGGGGTCCAGCAGGCGCTGCTGCTGACCGTCTTCGCCGGCGCGGCGAGCGCGTCCGAGGTCGCGGCCTTCAGCGTCGGGCAGCAGATCGCGCTGGCGGCCGGAGCGGTCGCGATGGGCTTCGGCGCGCTCGTGCTGATCTTCCGCTTCAAGAGCTTCAAGGAGGTCGTGCGGCGCGGGCGCGAGCATCGCCGCGCCGAGGAGGCCCCTGATAAGGTGACGCCGGCGTCATCTTTCTAGGAGGAGGTCCCCGACATGCCCGAGCTGCCGTCCGTCTGCGTCATCGGCGCGGGCTCCTCGGGCATCGCGGCCGCGAAGGCGCTGCACGAGCGCGGGATCCCGTTCGACTGCTTCGAGAAGTCCGACCGCGTCGGCGGCAACTGGGTCTTCGGCAACGTCAACGGCATGTCGTCGGCGTACCGCTCGCTGCACATCAACACCTCGCGCGAGCGGATGGAGTACGCCGACTTCCCGATGCCCGCCTCGTATCCCGACTTCCCGCACCACACGCAGATCGCCGCCTACTTCGACGACTACGTCGACCGCTTCGGCTTCCGCGATCGCATTCGCTTCGAGACGGGCGTCGAGCGCGCGCAGCGCGAGGCCGACGGCACGTGGACGATCGCGCTCGACACGGGCGAGACGCGCCGCTACGACGCGCTCGTCGTCGCCAACGGCCATCACTGGGACCCGCGCTGGCCCGAGCCGGCGTTCCCCGGCAGCTTCGACGGCGTGCAGACGCACGCACACCACTACCTCGACAACGAGCCGTTCAAGGACAGACGCGTGCTCGTGGTGGGGATCGGCAACAGCGCGATGGACATCGCGGTCGAGTCGAGCTTCGTCGCCGAGCGGACGTTCCTGTCCTCGCGCCGCGGCGCGTATGTGATCCCCAAGTACCTGTTCGGCCGTCCGCTCGACCAGATCGGCGTCAACAAGCTCACCGGCGCCCTGCCGTGGGCGTTCCGCAAGGCGATCTTCACGACCTTCTACAGAATCGGCGTCGGCGACATGGAGCACTACGGGCTGCCGAGACCGGACCACGACCTCGGCGACGCGCATCCCACGATCTCCGCCGACTTCCTCAACCGCATCGCGCACGGCGAGATCGCCTACAAGCCGAACATCGCGGAGCTGCAGGGCGACCGCGTGCGCTTCGAGGACGGGAACGTCGAGCAGGTCGACACGATCGTGTGGTGCACCGGCTACAAGGTCACGTTCCCGTTCTTCGACGAGGACTTCATCAGCGCGCCCGACAACGACCTGCCGCTGTTCCGGCGCGTTTTCCACCCGGACATCGACAACGTCTTCTTCGTCGGGCTGCTGCAGCCGCTGGGGGCGATCATGCCGCTCGCGGCGGCGCAAGGGGAGTGGATCGCCGCATACCTGCGCGGCGAGTACGCGCTGCCCGATCCGGGCAGCCTGCGCGCCGACGTCGAGCGCGAGCGCGCGAAGATGTTCAAGCGCTACGTCGCCTCCAAGCGCCACACGATGCAGGTCGACTTCGACAACTACCTCTACGCGCTGCGCGGCGAGCGGCGCGCCGGCGCGCGGCGCGTACGCGAGCACGGCTTCCGCCTCCCGGTCCCGGCGCGGGCGGGCACGCAGGTCGCAGCGTGACGCCCGTCGCCACCGGCACCGGCAAGCGCGAGGCGACGAAGGCGCAGAACCGCCGCGCGATCCTCGACGCGGCGCAGGAGATCTTCACCGAGATGGGCTACGGCGCCGCGAGCATCCGCGACGTCGTGCGCCGCAGCGGGCTGGCGGCCGGCACCTTCTACAACTACTTCCCGGACAAGCAGTCGGTCTTCCAGGCGGTGCTCGAGGAGCACACGACCGAGCTGCGCCGCCGCCTGCGCGAGGCGCGCGCGCGTGCGCGCGATCCCGAGACGATCGTGCGCGAGGGCTTCCGCACGTACTTCTCGTTCATCGTCGAGGACCGGCCGCTGTTCGAGATGCTGCGCCGCAACGCCGGCACGGTGCGCGAGCTGTTCGACACGCCCGCGCTCGAGCTGGGCATCCTCGAGCTGCGCGAGGACCTCGCCGCGGTCGGCGAGCTGTCGGCGCTCGACCTCGACGCGCTGGCGGCGGCGATGGGCGGCGTCGCCTTCGAGCTGGGGATCCGGCTCAGCGAGCAGGACCCGCCCGACGTCGAGCGGACGGCTCGCTTCGCCGGCGAGCTGTTCCTCGGCGGGATGGAGCGGCTCGCGGCTCAGCGCGACGCTTGAGTGTTGATTAAGCCGCGGAGGTTGCGGCAGAGTAGCCCGATGCACGTCGTCGCGCTCGCCGTCGAAGGGACCGCCGGAGCCGCCTACCGCGCGGAACTGCCGATGCGCGCGCTCGGCGAGGCGGGCCACCGCGCGGAATTCATGCTGTGGGACATGCGCACCGAGCCGCCGCCGTTCGAGGCGCTCCGCCAGGCCGACGTCGTGCACATGTGGCGGCTGTTCCGCGGACCGGCGCGGCAGCTCGCGAGAGCGCTGAGGGAGGCCGGCGTCGCCGTCGTGTTCGACAACGACGACGACATGACGCGCGTGCCGAAGGGCAGCCCGGCCTACCGTGAAATGAAGGCGGCGAGAGAACAGGTGGCCGCGGAGCTGTCGGCGATGCTCAGACTCGCCGATCTCGTGACGACGACCGGCGCCGAGCTCGCAGGTCGCCTGCGCAGGCTCGGCGGCGACGTGCGCGTCGTCGAGAACTACGTCGAAAGCGGCTTCGTGCGCGAGCGGACCGCCGCTCACCCGCCCGACGGCGTCACGATCGGCTGGATCGCCGGTCAGGAGCACCGCGGCGACCTCAAGGACCTGCGCCTGAGACGCACGCTCGCGACGCTGCTCGAGCAGCAGCCGGACGTGTCGCTGATCAGCGTCGGCGTCGACCTCGGCGTCCCGAGCGACCGCTACCGGCACCTCGAGCACGTGCCCTTCCCGCAGCTGCCGGACACGATCGCGCGCTTCGACCTCGCGATCGCCCCGATCGCCGACGTGTCGTTCAACCGCGTGCGCTCGAACATCAAGCTCAAGGAGTACGCCGCCGGCGGCGTGCCGTGGCTCGCGTCCCCGATAGGCCCGTACAGAGGCTTGGGCGAGGAGCAGGGCGGACGGCTCGTCCCCGACCACGGCTGGTCCGACGCGCTGAGCGACCTCGTCGCCGACGGCGCGGCGCGCGCGACGCTCGCCGAGCAGGCGGCGGCGTGGGGGCGGACGCAGACCGTCGTGCGCAATGTGGGGGAGTGGGAGGCCGTCTTCGCCGAGGCGGCCGAGCGCGCCGGCAGGACGGTGAGCGTCTCGCTCGCAGGTCGCGCGAGCGGCGACGGCCCGGCGGTGGAGGCCGGGACCACACCCCGCGCGCGGGCGATCATCCCCCGCCCGATCGCGCCGGCCGGCGAGGGCTCCGCCTCGGACGCGGCTTCGTCGGCGCGGCCGCGCCGCGGCCTGTTCCGCCGCCGCGGCGGCCGCTGAGCGGTCGCCGTCGGGCCGGCGCGCCTACACTGGCGGCAGTCGTGCCGACCTTCTGCCGCCACAATCGCTTCCTGGCGAACTGCCCCATCTGCTCGGGCGACCAGGTGGAGGTCGTCTCCAACCGCCGCACGAGCCCCGCGAAGCCGGCCCGCAGCACGCCGCCGCGGCCGCGCAGCGGCAGCTCCGCGACTCGCGGCGGCCGCGCGGGCGGACTGCGCGTCCGCCAGATCGCGCGCGAGCAGGAGGACGGCTTTCGCTCGACGCTGATTCCCGGCGTCAAGGCCAGCGCGGCCGCCGAGCGGCTCGCGGACGAGCTGGCGTTCGCGGTCGCGCGCCTGGAGCTGCTCGCCGCCGCGCCGCCGGGCCTGTACGCCGACGTCGCGGCCGCTCCTGCCGCCGCCTCCGCTACCGGCCAACCCGCTGCTGCCGCCGCCGGGTCCGCCGCTTTTGCCTCCCAGCCGGCCGGCGCTGTCGCCCAGCCGCCCGCTGCTCCGGCCCAGCCGGCCGCGCGCGAGGAGGCGCTTTGGCTCGCGTTCCTGATCGCCTACCTCGGACCGCTCGACGGGGAGGACCCGTTCGCCGGCGTCCGTGCGGCCCACACGTCGTGGGCGAGCGGGGCGCTGTCCGCGCTCGACGACGTCCCGCTCGGTCCGCGCACCGCGCACGACCCTGCCCGTGGGACGGACACGCTCGTCGCCTACCGCGCGTGGGCCGAGCGCGCCGGCTCGCAGGACGCCGCGTTCGCGGGCGAGGCGTCCTGGGCGCCGGAGCGCCGCTTCGCCCGTGCCTACGAGCGGCTGGCGCTGCCCGGACTGCACCGCGACGCACGCTTCGACCTGCTCGTGGCGATCGGGCAGCTGGGCCTGCACGAGCTGTGCGCCGACGCGCTGCAGCTCGGCGGCGCCGACGAGACGACGATCGCCGCCAAGCGCGTCTTCGGGATCGCCGACACGCTCCTGCTGGAGCGGCGCGCGCACGAGCTGGCGGAGGCGGCCGAGCTGCCGCTGGCGGCGCTCGACCTCGCGCTGTGGAACTGGAACCGCCCGCCGCGCCCAGGTGGCGAGCGCGACCGCGCGACACTCGGGACGCCGGACGTCGAGCCGGACGCGGACGCGTACGCGCGCGTCGCCGCCGCGCTCGGGCTCTAGCGCGCCGCGATCCGCTCGTCCCGCTCCGCGGCGCGCCCGCCAGCCGCGACATCCCCGCAACAGCGGGGATTTTGCTCAATACATCTGTCGACAGACATAACTGTCTCAATTCGCAATTAGCGAACTTTCTCGGGAGCTCGGGGGCGAACGTGCTGCGGCTGCCGACCTCCGCGCGCCGATAGCTGTGAGCGCCTGGCGCACGGACGCTCGCCAGGCACGGTCGCCGGGATGGAGGAGCAGGGATGCGGAGCAGGACAGGCAGGGACGCCGAGGACGCGACGCTGCGCCTCGTGCAGGCGCACGCCGGCGAGCTGCTGCGCTTCGCGCGGCGCTTCTCGCACTGTGCCGACGACGCGCACGACGCGTATCAGCGGGCGCTCGAGATCCTCATCAGACGGATGCGGACGGACCCGCCCGCGAGCACGCTCTCATGGCTCCGCACCGTCATCCGCCACGAGGCGCTGACGATCCGCGCCGAGCGCGAGCAGCTCGTCGGACGCGTCGAGCTCGACCTCGACCGCCACGAGGACCGGGCGCTCCTCGACCCCGCCGAGCGGGCGGTCGGCCACGAGCGCGTGCGCCACACGGCGGAGGCGCTGCGGCGCCTGAAGCCGCAGGAGGTGACGGCCCTCGTGTTGCGCGCCGAGGGGCTCTCGTACGCGGAGATCGGGGCCCGCATGCAATGGACCTACACGAAGGTCAACCGCTGCGTCACAGAGGGCCGCCGCGCGCTGCTGGAGCGCCTCGGCGCGATCGAGTCCGGCGCCGAGTGCGCGCGCTGGCTGCCGCAGCTGTCGGCGCTCGCCGACGGCGAGGCGTCCGCCGCGGATCTCGCCCAGCTGCGGCCGCATCTGCGCGGATGCTCCGCCTGCCGCGCCACGCTCCGCGAGCTGCATGCCGTGCCGGCGCGCGTCGCGCTGCTCGTCCCGCCGGCGTTGGTCGGAGTCACCGCGACGCACGGCGTCGACGATGGGCTTGCCGGTCACGCCGGCCTGGGACTGCACGCGCTGCTCGATCGCGCCGCGCTGCTGGTCGGGCGCCTGCAGGGCGCGTTCGAGACGCTGCCGGGCGCGAAGGTCGCCGCCGTCGCGGCCTCGACCGCGGCGCTCGCCGGCGGCGGCGTCGCGCTCGAACACGCGACGCAGGACACGTCGGCCGGGTCGGACCGGACCGGCGCTGCGGCCGTCGCAAGCGGGCCGGCGCCGTCTCCCGACGCTCGTGCGACGACGATCGCGTTCCTGCGGCAGGCGGGCCTGGCAGCGAGCCGCGCGCAGCGCCGCGCGGCAGGTCGCGGCGAGTTCGCGCGACGGCCGGCCGAGCCGTCCGAGTTCATCCCCGGCGCACCCCCGCGCCCCGAGTTCGCCGTGCGCGCCCCGGCGTCGCCTCCGCCGGCGACCGCGGCGGCGTCGCCCGCGCCCGACGCGTCGTCCGAGTTCGGATCGCCGTGAGCCGCGCGTCGTCCCGTCGTCCGTCCAACCGCATCAGGAGGCCGCACTCGATGTTCATTCCCCGACTCCCGCGAGCGCACAAGCCGCTCGCCCTCGCCGTCCTCGTCCCCCTCATCCTCGCCGCCACGCTCATCCTCCGCCCACCGCTCGCCTTCGCCGGGACCTACACAGTGCACACGTGCACGACCCCCGAGGGCACGTTTACTGGCAACGGCGGTTGGACAAGCGCCGCGAGTCCGCCTACCCAAGGCCACGATCCCGGCGTCATCAGCTCGTGCGGCGCAGGCGACACCATGAGACTCCGATTCGCAGCCCAGATGCCAGTGGCACCAGGGCAAGGGCTGAGTTGGTCGTTCGTAGCCCCTCCCTCAACGCACATTGTGTCCCTCTCGATGCAAAGAACCCTGCTGCTGGGCTGGCCGGTGGTCTCCGGCAGATACGGACGTCCGTACGTCTATGAGCTTTGGCATGACAATCAGACATCGGAAAATCAGCTGGAGTTCGAACTGCCTCCATACGATGGCGACACGTCAGGAGTTGCTTATGCGCCGACGATCAGCCGCGACAACGTCTCCTGGAACTCCCTGCACGTCAGCCTGAGCTGCTGGCCGCTGGTCGGGAGCCTCGACTGCGGGCCGTTTCCGGCGCAGGTCGCGATCTCGCGGGCGCGGATCGGGCTGGCGGACGGCAGCTCGCCGGGCGGCTTCGCGACCGGAGGCTCGCTCACGAGAGCCGATCCGGTTCGCGGGACGGGCAGCCTGTCGATCCACGCGTTCGACGCCGGCGGCGGGGTGTATCGCGTCGCGCTCGCGGTCGACGGGGAGGAAGTCTCGCGGCACGTGCTCGACACGAACGGCGGCGACTGCGCGGACGCCGAGCCGTCCAACGACGATCCGTACGAGTTCGGCACCTCGCAGCCGTGCCTGCTGTCGGCCGACGGCACCCTCCAACTCGACACCGCCGCCTTCGCCGACGGCCAGCACAGCGTGCAGGCGACCGTCGAGGACGCCGGCGGCAACGCAGCCGTGGTCTTCGACGGGACGGTCCGAACGCACAACGCGCCGATCAACGCCGTCGCGCCCGCGCTCGCTGGCCAGGCGAGCGTCGGGAGTGCGCTCAGCGCCGACGACGGCCAGTGGGACGGCGCCCCGACCGGCTTCGACCATCGCTGGCTGCGCTGCGACGCCGCCGGCGCGGCGTGCACCCCCGTCGCCGGCGCCACCGGCGCCGCATACGTGCTCACCGGCGCGGACGCGTATCACCGCATGCGCGTCGAGGTCACCGCCGAGAACGGCAGCGGGGCCGCGAGCGCGCCCAGCGCGCCCAGCCAGCTCGTCGCCGACGCCGCCGGCCGCACGAGCGCGACGACCGGCGGTGGCCAAGGTCAAGGCGGCGGCGACACCCCGCCCGGCGGCGTCCAGGGGATCATCAATCCGCTCGGCCAGCTGCCCGGCCACGTCGCCAACGGCGGCGGCGCGACCGGGCAGGCTCGCATCGAGGTCGCCTTCCAGCGCGCCGACGGCGGCACCGCGCGCCGCGTCACGCTGCGCGCCGGACGCCGCATCGCGATCGTCGGCCGTCTCACCGACGCGGCCGGCGCCGGGATCTCCGGCGCACGCCTCGGCGCGGCGTGGCGGATCGCCGGGCGCGGCTGGGTCGCCCGTCCTGGCGTCCGCACCGGCGCGGACGGTCGCTTCGTCTACCTCCTCCCGTCCGGTCCGAGCCGCGAGGTCCGCTTCACGTACTTCGCCTTCTCGGACAGCCGCGCGGTCGAGCTGTCGAACGTCGTGCGCGCCGAGACGCTCGCGCCGCTCACGATCCGGGCCGACCGCCGCCGCGTCACCGGCGATCGCGTCGTCGCCCTCGGCGGGCGCGTAGGCGGCGCAGCGATCCCGCGCGCCGGCCTGCTCGTGGCGTTGCAGGGCTATCAGCAGGGCTACGGCTGGCGCACGTTCCGGACCGTGCGCACCGACCGTCGCGGCCGCTGGCGCACCAGCTACCGCTTCCGCTCCAGCCACGGGCGCTTCGGCTTCCGCGCCGAGCTGCCGCGGCAGGGCCGCTTCCCGTATGCCACGAGCCGTTCGGCCGGCGTGTTCGTATCCGTCTCGTAGCGCGGCTGAAAGCGACAACGGCGCCGCGCTCAGCGTTCGTCGGCGGTGGGCGCGGCGTCCTGCCGCTGCAGGATGAGGTCGATCGTCTCCTGCTCGATGCGCGCGATCTGCGCGATCCGTTGCGGGGAGCTGCCGGCCGCGCGCGCCGCCGCCACGCGCTGCTCGAGCGCGCCCATCGCCCGGCGGACCGCCTCGAAGCCGGCGGCGTCGTGTCTCAGCTGCGGACGCTCGCGGCCGGCGAGGTCGATCACGCCCTCGGCGGCGGCGTAGAAGTCGAGCGCCGCTTCGAGCAGCGCCTGCTCCGCGGCGGTCCAGGAGTCCTCCGCGACTCCGCCGTCTGCGCTGCCGCCGGGAGTGGTTTCGTCGTGCGCCACGCCGATGTCTCCTGCTGGTGAGAGATGCCGGCGAACCCCACCCGGGAACGCCGGCGTTCATCATGTTTGCAGGCAATCGGGTACGACGCAAACGTCGTACCCCGGAAACCGGGGCTCTGCTCGTCAGCTGCCCGGCTCGGCTGCGAGCTCCTCGGCTGCGAGTCGCTCGGCGCGCGCGATCAGCTCGGAGCACGGCGCGTCGAGGCCCGACACGAGGCGCACGAGCGTGCGCGCCGTCGGGTTGCCGGCTCCCGCCTCGAGCTCCCAGATGCGTCGCTGCGGGACCCCGGTGCGCAGCGAGACGGCCTCTTGGGTGAGCTGAAGTTGTTCTCGCCGCTCGCGCAGCGCAACGCCGAGCGCGCGGAGGAAGCGTGTCGTATCTGGCACCGCGCCACCCTTGACTGCCGTCTCTGCCGGTGCAACGTCGTTTACGTCGTCCATTGCGGCACGATCCTCGCGCACCGAGGCTGCGCGCTTTGCCGTCCACACCTGGTCGTAGAGTCCTGCGCGTCCAGTCCTCCGGACGTGCGGGAGCCGCGATGTCCCTCTGCTTCATCGAGCCTCAGAACGCGATCCGCGTGATCGCCAACTCCATCGGTCGCGAGGCGCGGCGACAGCTGCTGGGCGAAGTCGTGCGTGCATGGGTCGACGAAATCCCCGACGACGACCTCGTCTCGCACTACGCGAAGGCCGTCGCCGACCTCGATCAGGACGACCTCACGATGCTCGCCGCCTGGCACGCTTCGCTCGAGGTCGGGCACCCGATCGCGAACAAGGAGTTCCTCGTCAACGTCTTCCCGTCGCTCGGCGAGAACCGCCGCGAGGCGCTCAAGATCGCCGCCGGCTTTCGCGGCGAGGAGGCGTTCGACGCCGGCGTGACCGAAGAGCAGTCGCTGGAGCTCGTGCTGCCGTTCTTGTCGGAGACGCGCTGCCGCGAGCTCGCGCGCGAGTGCGTCGAGCTCTATTGCTGGGACCGGCTCGGCTCCGAGAACTGAGCGAGCGTCTGCTCGATCTCGCCGATCGCCTGGGCGTTCGAGCGGAACCACACCGCCTGCATCCCGAGCGCGCGCGCGGCGTCGCAGTTGACCCCGGTGTCGTCCACGAACAGCGTCGCCTCCGCCGCGACGCCGAGCCGGTCGAGCGTCACCTCGTAGATCCGCGGGTCCGGCTTGCGCACGCCCTCGAAGCCCGAGTCGACGACCAGCTCGAACAGCTCGTCGACCGGCAGCATCGAGCGCCACAGCGGCTCCCACTCACGCACGTTGTTCGTCAGCAGCGCCATCCGGTAGCCGCGCCCGTGCAGCGCGCGCATGAACGCGAACAGCTCGTCGTTCGGATGCAAGTGCTCGAAAAACGTCTCGCCGAAGCGCGCGAGGTCGACCTCGCGGCCGAGCTCCTCGCGCAGCGCGGCGCCGAGCTTCGCGACGAACTGCGCCTCCGTCAGTCTGCCGGTCTCCAGCTCGAACAGCGGGTTGACGCCGCCGTCCTGCTCGGCCGCGCGCACGAGCGCGGCGCCGAACGCCTCGAGCGGGATCCCGCGCCGCTCCTGCAGCCCGACGAACGCGTCGAGCAGCGGCGTCGTCAGCACGCCGCCGAAGTCGCAGACGATCGCCTCGATCCGGCTCATGCGCGTCGCAGCACGTCGTAGCGGCCGACGCCCCGCCGGCCCTCCATCCGCCAGTGGAAGAACGCGCAGTCGAGGCGCAGGCGGCCGAGGTCGAGCGTCGTGCCGCAGACGGCCTCGCCGGCCGCGCGGTGGGGATAGGAGCGCTCGTCGCCGCCTTCCCACAGCTCGAGGCTCGCGCGCCGCTGACGGCCCTCGCCGTCGAGCGTCGTCGACAGCAGCGGCTCCCCGACGGGCGTGGCCCCGTCCTGCTGCAGCAGCCACGCGCTGACCGCCTCGTGCGCGTGCGCGCTCGCGTCGTCCGGCCGGATGCTCGCGAGCATCACGCCGCTGTCGTCGTCGAACCACGCCGAGACCGTGCGCGCGAGCGCGATCCGCTCCCAGTCCGGCGCGCCCCACTGGTGGCCGCGCTGGCCGAGGCAGTCGACCTTCGCGCGCTGCCCGCCGCTGCGCACGCTTCCCGTAACGCGACACAGCTGCTCGTAGCCGCGCAGGCCCGCTGCGCTCGCCGCGGCGCTGTCCGCGCTCAGCTCGGCGGGAGCGCCGACCGCCTCGAAGCGCAGCTCGAAGCCGCCGTCGTCGCCGTCATAGGCGACCTCCCACGCCTCCAGCGGGCGCTCGATCGTGGCGCGCACGTCGCCGGCCTCCAGCGCCTCCCAGCCGGCGGGCGCGTCGAGCTCGATCCCGCCGCTCGCGTCGACGGCGACCAGCTCGCCGCCGCGGAACAGCAGCCCGAGCCCGCTGGCCCGCGCGGGCTCGCCCGGCACGAGGCCGAGCCGCGCGCTGCCGTAGACGTCGTGCTCGACGTCCCCGAACGCGAACGTGACCGCGTCGCCGAAGCCGGCGGCGCCGGGCTCGGGGAGCCGCGCCGCCTCGTCGTCCGGGCCGATCATCGCGGCAGGATGGGCGGGTCGATCTCGCGGGCGGTCGCGTCCACGTCGTAATCCTGCCGCGTTCGCGCGCGCGCCGCCGCGCCGCCGGCCGCGCTGCCGACGGTCCCGAGCGGGCCGAGCATGCGCGCGAGCACGCCGCGCAGCAGTCCGCGCCGCACGATCGCGCGCGTCGGCGGGAGCAGCAGCAGGACCCCGAGCGCGTCGGTGATGAAGCCGGGCGCGAGCATCAGCGCCCCGCCGACGATCACGAGCGCGCCGTCGGCCGTCTCGCGCGCGGGCGGACGGCCGGCCGCGAGCGTGGCGCGGAAGCGGTTCCAGACGCTACGGCCCTGCGAGCGCAGCAGCCACGAGCCGAGCAGCGAGTCGAGCAGCAGCAGGCCGATCGTCGGCAGCGCACCGATCGCCTGGCCGACCTGGATGATCACGTACAGCTCGGCGAGCGGGACGACGATGAAGAGCAGGATCAGCAGCGGCAGCATCGGTGCCTCACAGGCTACCCGCGCGCGACGCGCGGGAACGGCGGAGGCCCGCGCCGGGCGCTACGCGTAGGCGGGCTCGGAGCGCTCGATCCGCACGCTCGGCACGCGGTCCAGCCCGACGAGCTCGAGCAGCGCGGCGATCTGCGGCTGCGGGTCGCGCAGCGAGAGCTCGAAGCCCTGGACGCGCAGACGGCGGGCGAGCGTCACGAAGTCGAGCATCAGCGAGACGTCGGCCCACGACAGCTCGGCGAGGTCGACGGCGACGTCGGTATGTGCCTTCATCGCGCGGACGAGCGCCTGCCGGCGGCGCGCCTGCGTGGTGCGGTCCTCGTCGCCACAGCAGCGCAACGTAGGGGGATGTGCGGCGTACTCGACGATGGCGGCGAACCTAACCCGCTGCCACACCCGGCGCAAGCGAACATGAAGCAACTCTCACGATCTCGTGTCACCTGCAAGCGGGCTTGCAGGAGCGACGACTAGACTCTCCCCATGCCCACGCTCGAAGAGGTGAACGACGCGCTGTCGAACGTGATCGACCCGGAGCTCGGGCTCGACTTCGTCGAGCTCGGCCTCGTCTACGACGTCGCGATCGACGGCGGGAAGGTCGACATCACCTTCACCCTCACGACGCCGGCCTGCCCGATCGGGCCACAGGTGACGGAGCAGATGATCGAGTTCGTCAGCGAGCTCGAGGACGTCACAGAGGTCAACCCGAAGATGGTGTTCACCCCGCCGTGGTCGCCGGATCGGATGAGCGAGGACGCGAAGTTCGCGCTCGGGTTCTGACGGGCCGCTAGCCGCCGCCGTTGCGCGACGGCGGCCTTCTGCGCGCGCGCTTGCGCATCGAGGCGGCCGGGCCCTCGGCGCGCGCCGCCGGCCCGCTCGGCAGCAGCTGCGGCCCGTCGCCCGCCCTCGCGGCGGCGGTCGCCGTCGCGCGCGGCGCTCTCGCCGGGCGCGTTCCCGGCCTTCTCCGGCGGGGCGCTCTCGCGGGCGTGGCGCCGTCGGCGCGGGCCCCCGCCGCGCGCGCCTCCTTCGCTCTCGCGGCCGCCTTCAGCTGAGCGAGACCGTCTTCGATCCCGTCGGCGATCGTCTCGATGTCGGGCAGCGCGTCGTAGTCGCCCAGC
The DNA here is from genome assembly GCA_036379915.1 of Conexibacter sp. Classification (GTDB taxonomy): domain Bacteria; phylum Actinomycetota; class Thermoleophilia; order Solirubrobacterales; family Solirubrobacteraceae; genus Conexibacter. The sequence continues at coordinate 29,156 of DASVFS010000202.1, forward strand.
AGCCCGAAGTCGATCGCGCCGTTGTAGGACATGATCGCGATCGCGAGGCCGTGGCTCTTCGGCAGGAACGCGATCGGGAAGAACGTCTGCATCTGGCGCCCGAGCATGTAGATCGGGAACTGCGGCCCGGGCACGTTCGTGACGATCAGGTTGAAGAGGCGCGTCGAGAACTGCAGCCGGGAGGCCTGCGCGAGGATCGTCGGCGGCGCCATCTGCTGCACGTCGGCGAGCACTCTCGCGCCGACCGCCTGCTTGGACTCCTTCAGGCCGTCCATCTGCTGCTTGACGAAGCGCAGCCGCGCGACCGGGTCGCGGATGTAGACCGGCAGCGGGCCGCGCATCAGCACGATCTGGTTGCCGAGCGCATGGCGTTGGTCTCTCGGGCGGATCGAGACCGGCACGAGCGCCCGCAGCTCGAGCCCCTCCGTGCGCACGCCGCGCGAGCGCAGCCAGCGCGCGAGCGCGCCGGAGACGACCGCCAGCACGACGTCGTTGACGGTCCCGCCGAAGACGCCCTTCACGTAGCGGAAGTCCTCGAGCCGGTTGCGCACGACCGCATAGCGCCGGTGCGGGCCGATCTCGACGTTGAGCGGCGTCTCGGGCGCCGGGTTGAGGCCCGCCCAGACCACCTCGCCGATGCCCTCGGCGGCCTCGCGCAGCGCGTCGACCGCGGCGGCCGGGTTCGTCGCCGCCGCGAGCGTCCGCTCCGCCGCGCTCACGGCCGCCTTGACGAAGCCGGCCGCGCCGGCGGCCAGCAGCTCGGCGTTCGTCGGCTCGGGGCGCGGCTGCCACGGATCGGACTCCGCCGGCGGCTGCGGCGTGCGCGAGAGGTCGAACAGGACGGTCGCCAGGTCGACGCCGGAGACGCCGTCGACGAGCGCGTGGTGCGTCTTGAAGATGAGCGCGAAGCGGCCGTCCTCGAGCCCCTCGACGAACCAGCACTCCCACAGCGGCTTCGAGCGGTCGAGCTGCTGGGAGACGATCCGCGCCGCGAGCCGGTAGAGCTGCTGCTCGGTGCCGGGCGCCGGCAGCGCGCTGTGGCGCACGTGGTACTCGATGTTGAAGCTGTGGTCGTCGATCCACAGCGGCCGGCCGGTCTCGAACGGCGGATGGGCGAGCTTCTGGCGGTAGCGCGGGACGAGGTGCAGGCGCGAGCGGATGTGCTCGGCGACGGCGGTGAACGGCGGCGGCGGGCCCTCGAAGATCGTGACCGCGCCGATGTGCATGTGCGAGTCGGCGTCCTCCTGGTGGAGGAAGGACGCGTCCACGGCCGTCAGTCGATCGAGGTGCTGTTGCGCCATGGCGCGTCTCCCGTTTCCCGGTCCCGATACTCCGATGTCAAGCGTATATCCCCTGATGCGCCGCTCGACTCACGCCTCCTGCCTCGCGTGCGATCCTTGCCGGCATGTCCGTCCGCGTGCTCGTCGTCGCGCTGGTGGTGCAGATCGTGCTCGCGAGCGCCTTCATCGTGTGGGCGGCGAGCGGGTTCCCGCTGCCTTAGATGGCTGATTCCATCTAGAAGACGCCGATCCGCTTCGGCGGCCAGTAGGTCGCGATCGCGGTGCCGATGATCCATCTCTTCGGCACGGGTCCCCAGAAGCGGCTGTCGTCGGAGGCGCCGCGGTTGTCGCCCATCAGGAAGAAGTTGCCGTCGGGCACCGTGATCGCGCCTTCGAACGTGCAGCCGGCCCCGTCGCCGCACGGCTTCGTGAACGCGTCCGGCTGGCGTCTGCCGTTGCGGACCACGTGCCCGTCCCGGATCTGGATGCGATCCCCGCCGACGGCGACGATGCGCTTGATGAAGGTCTGGTCGGAGCGCCCGGACGTCGGCGTGGAGCAGGCGCGGCTGCTGCCGAGCCCCTCGCTCGAGACGCCGCACCGGGGCGCGGCGGCGTCGTCGGCGCCCTGCGGCGGGTGGAAGACGACGATATCGCCGACCGACGGGTCGCCGAAGCGCATGCCGACGCGGTTCACGAGCACGCGCTGGCCGATGTCGAGCGTCGGCTCCATCGAGCCGCTCGGGATGCGGTACGTCTTCACCAGCAGCAGCTGGACGACGAACGCGATCACGAGCGCGGCGACGACGATCGTGACAAGCTCGACGACGGGGTTGCGCTTCTTCGTCTCGGCGGCTTGGGCCACACCGGCACGGTAGACGGTTCGGCGCGCGGGCGTGCCCGTAGCGCATCTGCCTACACTGTGGGCAGGCCATGGCGCATGCTCCCGAGAAGCTCCTGCTCGCCAAGCCGCGCGGCTACTGCGCCGGCGTCGACCGGGCCGTGCAGACGGTCGAGCGCGCGCTCGACCTGCACGGCGCGCCGGTGTACGTGCGCAAGGAGATCGTCCACAACAAGCACGTCGTCGAGCAGCTGCGCTCGCGCGGGGCGATCTTCGTCGACGAGGAGACCGAGGTGCCGGAGGGCTCGACGGTCGTCTTCTCTGCGCACGGCGTCGCCCCGAGCGTGCACGCGAACGCGCAGGCGCGCAGCCTGCAGACGATCGACGCGACCTGCCCGCTCGTCACGAAGGTGCACGTCGAGGCGAAGAGATTCGCCGCCGAGGGCTACACGATCGTGCTGATCGGCCACGAAGGCCACGAGGAGGTCGAGGGCACGATGGGCGAGGCGCCCGACCACATCGTCCTGATCGAGACCGAGGAGGACGTCGAGCGGCTCGAGGTCGAGGACCCGGAGCGCGTCGCGTACATCTCGCAGACGACGCTGTCGGTCGACGAGACGCGCGCGATCATCCTCAAGCTGCGCGAGAAGTTCCCCGCGATCGTCGGTCCGCGCACCGACGACATCTGCTACGCCACGACGAACCGCCAGGCGGCCGTCAAGCAGCTGGCGCAGGCGTGCGACCTCGTGCTCGTGATCGGCTCGCAGAACTCGTCGAACTCGAACCGGCTCGTCGACGTCACGCGCGAGCTCGGCACGGACGCCTACCTGATCGACCACGAGGGCCAGGTGCAGGAGGCGTGGCTGGAGGGTCGGCGCGTCGTCGGCATCACGAGCGGCGCGAGCGCCCCGGAGGAGCTCGTGCAGCGGCTCGTCGCGTTCTTCCGCGCGCGCGGGACCGAGATCGTCGAGGAGCTGGAAGTGATCCAGGAGGACGTGCGCTTCATGCTCCCGAAGGCGATCCGCCAGGCGATGGCCGCCGCTTCGTAGCGCGACCCGCCGCCGCGCGTGTCGACGCTCGTCGTATCCGACCTCCACCTCGGCTCGCGCGCGCGAGCCGACCTGTTGCGCAGCGCCGCGGTGCGCGCGCCGCTGATCGACGCGCTGCGCGACGGGATCGAGCGGCTCGTGCTGCTCGGCGACGCGCTCGAGCTGCGCCAGGGGCCGCTGCGCGAGGCGCTCGCGGCGGCGCGGCCGTTCTTCGCGGAGGCCGGCGCGGCGCTCGGGCCCGCGGGCGAGATCGTGCTCGTGCCGGGCAACCACGACCACGCGCTCGTCGCGCCGTGGCTCGAGCGCCGGCACCGTGACGGCGTGCCGCCGCCGCTCGGGCTGGCGGAGACCGCCGCCTGGGTTCCGAGCGACCCGGTCGCGACGCTCGCGGAGGCGGCGACGCCGGCGCGACTGACGCTCGCCTATCCCGGCGTGTGGCTGCGCGACGACGTCTACGCGCTGCACGGCCACTACCTCGATCGTCACATCACCGTGCCGACGCTCGAGCGGCTGAGCGCCGGCGCGATGGCGAGGATCGTCGGCCCGCTGCCGGAGCCGTGCGCGACACCGGACGACTACGAGCGCGCGCTCGCGCCGATCTACGCCTGGTCGACGGCGCTCGCCCAGCACGCCGACGACGACTCGACCGGCACCCACAACGTCTCGGTGCGCGCCTACCGCATGCTGTCGGGCAACGGCCATCGCCCGCTGCGCCGGCGCGCGCTCGTCGCGCTCTTTCCGCTGACGATCGCGGCCGTCAACCGCGCCGGGCTCGGCCCGGTGCGCGCCGACGTCTCCGGCGCCGAGCTGGGGCGCGCGGGCGTGAGGGCGATGGGGGAGGCGGTGCAGCGGCTCGGGATCGACGCCGCGCACGTGCTGTTCGGCCACACGCACCGTGCCGGGCCGCGCGACGGCGACGGCGGCGATTGGACGACGCCGCGCGGCGTGCGGCTGCACAACGCCGGCTGTTGGGTGTACGAGCGTTCGTTCGTCTCGGCGACGCCGTACGAGAGCCCGTACTGGCCCGGCACGGCGATCCGCGTCGACGCGAGCGGACCGCCGGTCCCGGTGCGCGTGCTCGACGGCGTCGGCGCCGCCGAGCTCAACCGTGACGCTGCGTCATATTAGAAGCATCGTTATGAGGGTGGCGGCTCCTAGCACCGTCAACGATTCCGACGATTCCCCGATCAGAAGATCGTCGCACAAGCCTCTCCTTAGTTCGAAGAGCCACGGTATCGCGGGCTGTATCGGCGTTGGCCGAACGCTGGTGAGCGTTCCGCCCGCGGCACGGACGATTTCGATCCTCAGCGGGTGCCCTTCGGTCGTCAGCCATAGGCATTCGTTCGGCGCGCCGAAGAATTCGACGTCTCTCATTAGTATGGACAGGCCGATGATCTTCGCCCTTATCGTCGTTATGTTCGGTAGTGTGCCGGTGAAGCCTTCGTATTGAATGCTCCAGGGCAACGACACCGCTAGCGGAGTGATCCTCCTGCAGGTCGCTTCGACTATCGTCACCCTCGTGATGCTGCCGATTAGCAGGCCGGCGACCTTTCTGAACGTTCTTGAGTGAAACGTTCCTTCGAGGATGATTTCGCAGGGATTGCCGTTGAAGGTCATTTCACTCCACACCGCTCTGAACGATTGGCTGCTGAGCGAGAGCCTTCCGGCGGAGGCGGCGCCGACCGTGACGCCGAGGACGGCGGCCGCGACGATCGTCGTCACCGCGAGCTTGCTGTGAACGCGCATGGAGCGCTCCCCCTTTTTGACGATGATACGGGCCGAACGCAAGCGCCCGCGCGGTCAGCGTGCGGCTGTGAGTCCCGGCGTGAAGCAGACGGCGTGGCAGATGACGCCGTCGCCGACGTGGAGGTCGAGCACGCCCGCGGTGTGGCGCTCGTGCTCGACGAGCGGGTGGGCGCCCGGATGCGCGACGGCGAGCTCCACGCCGTTCGCGGTCACGCTGCCCTCGCCCGAGAGCACCGCCCACACGCCGCCGGCCTCATAGGGGCCGGACCACGGGCCCGGCTGGTCCTCCGTCTGCGCCGCCAGCAGCGCGCCCGGCGCGTCCTCGGGACGCACGGGCGGGACGAGCTCGCGCTCGATTCCGAGCAGCCGCTGGATCGCCCGCTCGGCGTCGGCGTAGCCGCCCTCGCCGACGTGGAAGTCGGCGAGCCGCTGCTCGCCGTCCCACAGGTAGCGGCTCGGCCAGCCCTCGATGCCGTAGGCGTCCCACGTCTCCAGCTCGCTGTCGATCAGCACCGGGTACGCGATCCCCAGCCGCGCGACCGCCTCGCGCACGGCGTCCGCGTCGCGCGAGATCTCGAAGCCGCCGCTGTGGACGCCGACGACGCGCAGCCCGGCGTCCGCGTAGCGCTCGTGCCACGCCTGCAGGTAGGGCAGCGTGCGCAGCGAGTTGACGCGGCAGAAGTCCCAGAACTCGACGAGCACCGGGCGTCCGCGCTGCTGGTCCATCCGCAGCGTCGCGACGTTCACCCACGCGGCCTGGCGGGGAAACGGCGGCGCGAGCACGTCGAAGTCGGCGGGGGGACGCATCGCCGGGCAAGGGTAGCCTTCGGGTCGTGCTCGTGCTCGCCCACGCCGGTCACTGGCTCGTCTCGCTCGTGTACGCGGCGCCTGCCCTGCTGCTCGGCGGCGCGCTCGGGGTCAGCGCGCTGCGCGAGCGCCGTCGCGCGCGGCGAGCGCCCGCAGATCCCCCGCAAGCGCCTCCGGCGTGAGCTGCTCCGTCAGGTAGCCGACGCGCTGGCGGCCGGCGCCGTCGACGATCACCGTCGAGGCGGTGTGTTCGAAGCCGTCGCCCTGCGGCCGGATCCCGTACGCGCGCCAGATCGGCGCGAGCTGCGCACGGCTGCCGACGAGGTAGCGCATGCGCCCGCTCAGGTGCTGCTCGAGCAGGAAGCGCTTGACGTGCAGCGGCGTGTCGCCGCGCGGGTCGACGCTGATCGCCAGCACCGGCACGTCGTGCCCGAGCTGGTCCAGGCCGCCGCGGATCTGCTGCGCCGTCAGCGGACAGGTGTCCTCGCACGTCGAGTAGAGGAACGTCACGACCACGGCGCTGCCGCGGTACTCGTCCATCGTGGCCGTCGCGCCGTCCTGGTCGCGCAGGCGGAAGTCGGCGGCGCGCGCGTCCGGCGGGCGCAGCGCGCCGTGGAAGCCGGTCGGGCCGACGCCCGCGCCGGGCTCCGCGTCGCCGTCGCCGCCGAGCAGCACGACGCCGGCGAGCGCGGCGACGAGGGAGACGGTCGCGACGACGAGCGTCAGGCGCAGGCGGGCGGGCACGCGCCCAAGGGTACGACGCGGGCGGTCTACGCCTCGACGAGCCCGCGGCGGATCGCGTAGCGCACGAGCTCCACGCGGTCGCGCATGCCGAGCTTGCGCAGCACGTTCGCGCGGTGCGACTCGACCGTCTTCTCGGAGACGTGCAGCGTCGCGGCGATCTGCGTGTTCGTGTGCGCCTCGGCGATCAGCTTGACGACCTGCTGCTCGCGCGCGGTCAGCGGCTCCTCCGGCCCGCGCGCGCCCTCCTCCATCCAGCGGCGGATCAGCGTGCGCTCGGCGGCGTTCGTGAGGAACGGCTCCCCGCGCGCGATCGCGTGCAGCGCCCCGACGAGCGCCTGGTCGGCCTCGCGCTTGAGCACGTAGCCGGCCGCGCCGGCTTTCAGCGCCTCGAACAGGTAGCGCTCGTCGTCGTGCATCGAGACGATCAGGACGTGCGTGCCCGGCAGGTGGGCGCGGATCTCGCGCGTCGCCTGCAGGCCGGTCATGCGCGGCATGCCGACGTCGAGCACGCACAGGTCGGGGCGCGTCGCGAGCGCGAGCTCGAACGCCTCGACGCCGTCGCTCGCCTCGGCGACGACCTCGATGCCCGGCTGACGCTCGAGCAGCAGGCGCAGGCCGCTGCGGACGATCCCGTGGTCGTCGCCGATCAGCGTGCGCATGGTGGCTGAGGGAGCGAGCGGTCCGATGCGAGTCAGATCGTCAGCTCGACGCGCGTGCCGACGCCTTCCTCGGACCAGATGGACAGATGTCCTCCGGCGAGCAGCGCCCGCTCGCGCATGCCCTCCATCCCGAGGCGGTCGCTCTTGCGGCGCGTGAAGCCGCTGCCGTCGTCGGAGATCCGCAGGACCGTTCTGCCGACGAACGACAGCTCGACTCTCACCCGCGTGGCGGACGCGTGCTGGGCGATGTTCGAGAGCCCCTCCTGCGTGACGCGGTAGATCGCGAGCTGCTGCTCGGCGGACAGGCGCGTGGGGGAGCCCTGCGGATGGAAGGTCGCGCGGATGCCCGTCTGCTCGGTGAAGTCGCGCACCTGCGTGTGCAGCGCCGGCATGAGCCCGTGGTCGTCGAGCACGGCGGGGCGCAGGCGGCGCGCGAGCCGCAGCAGCTCCTCCATCGCCTGCCCGGCGAGCCGCTTCGTGTCGCGCAGCTCCTCCTGCAGCTCGGCCGGCGCCTCCTGGATCGTCGCCTCGAGCCGCAGCAGGATCGCCGTCAGCGCCTGGTTGACCTCGTCGTGCAGGTCCTGCGCGAGTCGCTGGCGCTCCTGCTCCTGCGCGCGGATCGCAGCCGCGCCGGCGGCGCGCCGCTCGGCCTCGAGCCGCGTGCGCGTGTGCTCCAGCGTCGCGCGCTCCTGCTCGAGCGTCGAGATGTGGCGGCGCAGCAGCGTGCGCGCGAGCGGCGAATGGGTGCTCATCGTCGGCGAGTCCGGTCCCGTTCGCAGCATCGGTCGCACGGCGGCCGGGGCGCATCGGGTCTACGCCCCATATCGGCGGGTACGCATGCTTCCACGACCTCGCGTGCGCGCGGCCGGACACGCTATCCTTTCTGAAGTCACGGAAAGCCGACCCCCTTTGAGGAGTTTTCTCGCATGAGCCCGTCCGGCGCGGAGCTGCTCCGCCAAGTCAAGAGCCAGATCGAAGAGGTCGATCCCGCCGTCGTCGCCGAGCATCTCGGGAACGGCATGGTGCTCGTCGACGTGCGCGAGACGGACGAGTTCGGCGTCGCGCACATCCCCGGCGCGAAGCACGTCCCGAAGTCCTACCTGGAGACGCGCATCGAGGCGGCCGCGCCCGACAAGGACGCGTGGGTCGTGCTCTACTGCGCCTCGGGCAACCGCTCCGCGTGGGCCGCGCGCACGCTGGCCGAGGACCTCGAGTACAGAAGAGTCGCCTCGATGACCGGCGGCATCGCGCTGTGGAAGGACCGCGGCTACGAGGTCGCGACGCCGAGAGCGCTGACGGCCGAGCAGCGCGACCGCTACTCGCGCCACCTGCTGATGGACGAGGTCGGCGTCGAGGGCCAGCTGAAGCTGCTCGACGCGAGCGTGCTGCTGCTCGGCGCCGGCGGGCTCGGCGCGCCGACCGCCCTGTATCTCGCGGCGGCCGGCGTCGGCACGCTCGGGATCGTCGACAACGACGTCGTCGACCTCTCGAACCTGCAGCGCCAGGTGATCCACACGCAGGACCGCGTCGGCGTGCCGAAGGTCGACTCGGCGGAGGAGACGATCGCGCACCTCAACTCCGACGTCAGAGTCGTCAAGTACCCGGTCCGCATCGACGCCTCGAACATCATGGAGATCATCGAGGGCTACGACGTGATCGTCGACGGGCTCGACAACTTCCCGACGCGCTACCTGCTCAACGACGCCTCGGTGCGGCTGAGAATCCCGGTCGTGTCGGCCTCGATCCTCGGCTTCGACGGCCAGCTGTCGGTGTTCTCGCCGTACGAGGGCCCGTGCTACCGCTGCCTCTACCCGACGCCGCCGCCGGCCGAGCTGGCGCCCTCCTGCGGGGCGAACGGCGTGCTCGGCGTGCTGCCGGGGACGATGGGGCTGCTGCAGGCGACCGAGGTCGTGAAGCTGATCCTCGGCGAGGGCGAGCCGCTGATCGGGCGGCTGCTGCTGTACGAGGCGCTCGGCGCGACGTTCACCGAGCTGAAGGTGCGGCGCGACCCCGACTGCCCGATCTGCTCGCGGCCGCCGGACGCGATCTCCGACGAGGAGATGGGCGTCTTCCCCGACTACGAGGCGTTCTGCGCCGCGGCCGGCTAGGGTTCCGCTCCGACATGGCCACGGTCAAGATCCCACCGGTCCTGCGCGCGTCCGTCGGCGGGGAGAAGGAAGTCTCCGCCGACGGCTCGTCGGTCGGCGAGGTGCTCAACGCGCTCGCCGCCGCGCACCCGCAGACCCAGTCGCAGCTGTTCTCCGCCGAGGGCGAGCTGAACCGCTACGTCAACGTCTACCTCAACGACGAGGACGTACGGGTGCTCGACGGGCTGCAGACGGCCGTCGGCGAGGGCGACACCTTGGTCATCCTCCCGGCGATGGCCGGCGGCTGACCCGCGTTCCGCACCCCGCTACACTTACTGAAGTTATGGACGGGGAGCGCCTGAAGAATCGCCCCTGCGGCGGCCGCTACGGCGACATCGTGCAGGCGATCGGCAACACGCCGCTCGTCGAGCTCAAGCGGCTCTCGCCGAAGCCGGGCGTGCGCATCTGGGCCAAGCTGGAGTCGGCCAATCCGACCGGCTCCGTGAAGGACCGCGTCGCGCGCTCGCTGATCGAGGACGCGGAGGAGAAGGGCGCGATCAGACCCGGGCAGACGATCCTCGAGCCGACCTCCGGCAACACCGGGATCTCGCTGGCGATGATCTGCAAGCGCAAGGGCTATCCGCTCAAGGTCGTGATGCCCGACAACGTCACGCAGGAGCGCACGCAGCTGCTGCAGATGTACGGCGCCGAGATCGTCTACTCGCCCGGCAACAAGGGCTCCAACGGCGCCGTCGAGCTGGCGCTGGAGATGGCGCAGGCGGACGCGTCGTACTACATGCCGTACCAGTACGGGAACGTCGCCAACCCGCTCGCGCACTACAACGGCACGGCGCTCGAGATCCTCGAGGAGCTCGACGAGATCTCCGCCTTCGTCGCCGGCCTCGGCACCGGCGGGACGCTGATGGGCAACGGCAGACGCTTCAAGGAAGAGCTCGGCGACGCCGTCAAGATCGTCGCGGCCGAGCCGATGCAGGGCGAGCCGGTCCAGGGCCTGCGCTCGCTCGACGACGGCTTCATCCCGCCGATCATCGACCTCTCGCTGCTCGACCGCAAGATCTTCGTCACGAACCGCGACGCGATCCTGTGGACGCGCAAGCTGCTCGACGAGGAGGGACTGTTCGCGGGCGTCTCGACCGGCGCGATCGCGCGCGTGGCGGTCCGCATCGCGAACGAGCTCGACGAGGGCAACGTCGTCTTCATCGTCGCGGACGACGGCTGGAAGTACCTGTCCTCCGGGATCTACACGCTGCCGGTCGACGAGGTCGAGAACCTCGACTCGACCGTTTGGTGGTAGCCGCTACCATCGGCTGACCCCATCCACACGGAACGGAGCCTCCCGATGTTCTCCCAGATCGGACCGATGGAGATCATCCTGGTCCTCGTGATCGCCCTCCTGGTCCTCGGCCCCAAGCGCCTGCCCGAGGCCGGCCGCTCGATCGGCAAGGGCATGCGCGAGTTCAAGGACTCGATCGCCGGCATCACCAAGGACGAGGATCAGCCCCAGCAGGACCTCACCGCCGCGCGCGAGCGCGAGGCCGCCTAGGCGGAACGGACGCGTGCGCATCGCTCGCGAGCTGTACGACCAGATCGTCGCGCACGCTCGCGCCGAGGCGCCGAACGAGTGCTGCGGCGTCGTCGCCACGAACGGCGAGGGCGGGGCGCAGCACGTCTTTCCGGCGACGAACAAGTTCGCGAGCCCGCTGCGCTTCGAGATCGACGAGCCGGACCTGATCCGCATCTGGAGAGCGATCGACGAGCGCGACCTCGAGCTCGGCGCGATCTACCACTCGCACACGCGCACCGCGCCGGAGCCCTCGCAGACGGACATCAACGGCGCGGCGCAGTGGCCGGGCGCGCTGTGGATCATCGTGGGCCTCGCTACCGACGGCGAGGCGCCGGACGTGCGCACCTGGGCGATCGAGGACGGTCGCGTCACGCAGGTGGAGCTGACGGTCGAGTAGACCGCCGATGCGCCTGCTGGCCTGCCCGACGTGCGGCGAGGTCTTCGGCGACGAGGAGCGCTTCTGCGCGCGCTGCGGCGTCCCGCTCGTGCCGGTGGAGGAGGATGCGCCGCGGCCGCCGAGCCGGCTGCAGGAGCGGGTCCGCAAGATCAAGCCGCAGTACGCCGAGGGCGAGCTGGTGCGCGTCGCGCGGGCGCACCATCAAGCCGAGGCGGAGCTGATCCAGAACCTGCTGCTGGAGGAGGGGATCCCCAGCACGACGCGCCGCAGCATGGGCTTCGACGTGCCCGACTTCATGGCCGCCGGCCCGCGCGACGTGCTCGTGCCGCGCTCCGGCGCCGAGGCCGCGCGCGACGTGCTGGATCCGCGCACGTCAGGCGCCGCCGGCGATGCGCGCGAGGTGTGAGCGCCAGGCGCCCTCGGTGTGGTCGAGCGAGCGGCCGCGGAAGGCGTCCTTCAACGCCGCCTGCGGGCCGCGCGGATCGAGGTAGCAGGCGAGCCGCATCGCCGCCTCCGGCCCCTGCTCGCGCGCGAGCAGGTCGATCAGCGTCGGCCCGAGCAGCGCCGCGTCGCGCAACTTCGGCGGGAACGCCGGGCGCTCGCCCTCGCGCAGCCGCCGCGCGATCGCCGGCCGCGCGTGCTCGACCTGACCGGCGAACCAGCGCGCCGTGCCCTCGACCGCCCACGCCCAGCGCAGGCGCGCCAGCAGGCGCGGCGGCGTGGCGGGCGGCGGCAGTCGGCGGTTGTTGAGGCCCACGACGAGCCGCGCGTACAGCGCGTCGGGCGCGCGCTCCAGCAGCTCGCGCGAGCCCGGCACGGCGGAGGCGCGTCTGCGCAGCGCAGGCGGAGCGAGCACGTGGATCGTCTGCGCGCCGGTCGCGCCGACGACGTAGCGGCGCGCGGCGGGCGCGGTCAGCAGCCGCTCCAGCGGGACGAGCGGGTGGGCGAGGTCGAGCAGCGCCCCCGAGCGGTGGAAGACGACCGTGACGTCGGCCGCCGTTCTCGGGAAGACGATCTCCAGGCGGGCGCGCGTGGCCTCGAGCGAGTCGAGTGCGCGCGCGACGTCGTCCGCGTCGGCGGACTCGTGGCGGGCGCGGAACGACGGCGTGACGGTCTCGACCCAGGCCATGGCGGGACGACCCGCGACGACGCCTGCGAGGCGCGCCGCCGCGGGGCGGATCAGACGAGGACGGGCGTGCGGTCGCCGGCGACGATCCCGGCGATTTCCTCGGAGGCGCGCTCGAACTCGTCGTCGGACAGCACGGGCGTGCCCTCGAACGGCAGGTCGCGCGTAATCTCCAGCCAGGAGCGGCAGCCGCCGAACTCGTCCCTCACCTTCACGGTGACGGGACGCGGGATGCGGTAGGTGCGCAGCAGCACGACGTGGAGCGGGTGACGGCGCTTCCACGCCAGCCGCTTCTCGGCGTAGTCGGGCGTCCAGACGTAGAACGGCGACAGCGCGTCGACGACGCGCGGATCGGTGATCGTCCAGTGCTCCGCGACCTCGGCCCACGCGCGGATGCGCACGCGGTCGGGCTGCGGGATGTCGCCGTCGCGCGTGAGTGCGTGCAGCGGCGGGTCGCCCTCCGGCCAGACGCCCTCCTCGAGCGCGCGCAGCAGCTCGGGCTGGTGCGACTCGCGCACGAGGTCCTCGCGCTGGTGGTCGAAGGTGGGGTAGAGGAAGAAGCGCTCGTGCTCGAGCGCGAAGTGCTTGTCAGGCTCGCGAATGCCGCCCTTGCGCAGCGTGATCAGCTGCTCGCCTTCGGCGAGCGCACGTACGGTGACGGCCCATTCTTTGAAAGCAATCGGCATTGGTTTCCGGGAGGGGAGAAGGTGCGTATCAACCGTGCAAGTGCGGTGGAACTGCGACCGCGCACGGACACTCCATTCTACGGGAAGCCCTGGGATTTCCCAAATTTCCCTGCAATTTGCGACTATTCGGCCGCAGTCCGTGCGAGCGTTTGTGCTACCCCCGTCCGCCGCCTCCGGGGGTCTCGATGCGCAGGCGCTGCCCGGGGGTGAGCTCGCCGCGGGCCTTCGACGGCAGCTCGCGCCCGTCGAGCAGGTTGCGGCCGCGCGCGCCCGGCGCGCCGCCGTCCGCGCCCGGGGGCGCATGGCGGCGCCGCTCGGTCAGCAGCGAGTACGTCATCGGCGCGAGCGCCTCGAGCTCGCGCACGACGCCGTCGCCGCCGCGGAAGCGGCCGGCGCCGCCCGATCCCCGCCGCAGCGCGTACTCCGCCACGCGCAGCGGGAACTCCAGCTCGAGCGCCTCGACCGGCGTGTTGAGCGTGTTGCTCATCGCGACGTGGACGCCGCTCGGGCCGTCGACGCCGGGACAGGCGCCCTGTCCGCCGCCGAGCGTCTCGTAGTAGGTGAACGACGCGTCGCCGAGCGTGAGGTTGTTCATCGTCCCCTGGCCGAGCGCGTGGCCGAACGCGGCCAGCACGAGGTCGGCGACGCGCGAGGACGTCTCGACGTTGCCGGCGACGACCGCCGCCGGGGCGCGCGCGTTCAGCAGCGAGCCCTCCGGCGCGACCACCTCGATCGGGCGGTACGTGCCGGCGCTCGGCGGGATGTCGGGATCGGTCAGCACGCGCACGGCGAAGTAGCAGGCCGAGCGCGTGACCGCGAGCGGGCAGTTGAGGTTGCCGTCGTGCTGCGCGGCGCTGCCGCCGAAGTCGAGCGTGAGCCGCTCGCCGGCGACCGTCGCGGTCAGCCGCAGCTCGAGGTCGCCGTCGGCGCCCTCCAGCACGTCGCGCGCCGTGCGGACGCCGTCCGGCAGCGCGGCGAGGCACGCGCGCGTGCGCCGCTCGGCGTAGTCGAGCACCTCCGCCATCGCGGCGCGCAGCGTCGCGAGGCCGACGCGCGCGGCGAGCTGCCGCAGTCGCTGCGCGCCGGCGCGGTTCGCCGCCAGCTGCGCGCGCAGGTCGGCGCGCCGCTGCGACGGCTGGCGCATCTGCGCGACGAGGCGCGCGATCGCCGCCTCGTCGAGCGGCTGCGGCTCGATCACGACGCCCTCCTCTGCGAGCGTGCGGCTGTCGGCCGGCATCGAGCCGGGCGTCGGGCCGCCGACGTCGGCGTGGTGCGCGCGGCAGGCGGCGAAGCCGAGCAGCTCCTCACCGGCCCCGCCCACCCCCGCGAACACGGGCGTCACCACGGTGATGTCGGGCAGGTGCGTCCCGCCCGCGTAGGGGTCGTTCAGGATCCAGGCGCGGTCGGGCGCGTGCGCCTCGTCGCGCACGGCGGCGACGGCCGCCGGCATCGCGCCGAGGTGCACGGGGATGTGCTCCGCCTGCATCACCATCTCGCCGGCCGCGTCGAATAGCGCGGTCGACGCGTCGCGGCGCTCCTTGACGTTCGCCGAGTGCGCCGAGCGGATCAGCACGGCTCCCATCTCCTCGCAGGCCGCGCGCAGCGCGCCGAGGATCACCTGCAGCTCAACCGGGTCCACGCGTCACCTCGACCGTTCCGTCCGCGAGCGTCGTCGCCTCCCAGCCGGCGGGGACCCAGACGGTCGACTCGGGCAGCGGGATCGCCGCCGGTCCCTCGAGGCGCGTCGGCGCGGCCGCGGCCGGCGGCGCGGAGACCGGGGGCGCGGCGGCGGTCGCGCTGACGCGCACGGTCACCAGCTCGACCTCCGCGTCGGCGTCGCGGTAGCCGTAGCGCTCCTCGTGCGCGGCCTCGAACGC
>DASVFS010000203.1:0-15438 GCA_036379915.1 Conexibacter sp.
AGCGCCGCCCGCCGCGGGCGGTCATGGGCGCGCGCCGCGCGGCCGTCGAGCGAGTCGGCCGCGGCGCGCGAGTGCGGCTTACTTCGAGTAGAGCTCGACGATCAACTGCTCCAGCACCGGCGCGGCGATCTCCCGCCGCTCGGGCTTGCGCAGCACCTTCGCCGTCAGCGCGTCGTGATCGGCCTGCAGCCACGCCGGCACCTGGCCGGTCAGCTCCGTCGCGTCGCGGATCACCTGCGCCGCGCCGCTGGAGGCCTTGACGGCGATCACGTCGCCATCGCGCAGCTGGTAGCTGGGGATGTCGACGCGCTTGCCGTTGATCGTCCAGTGCCCATGCCGGATCAGCTGGCGGGCCTGACGGCGCGAGGCGGCGAAGCCGAGGCGCACGAGCACGTTGTCGAAGCGGCACTCGAGCATGCGCAGCAGGTTCTCGCCGGTGATGCCCGGCTGCCGGCTGGCCTTCTCGTAGTACGCGCGGAACTGGCGCTCGAGCACGCCGTAGTAGCGGCGCGCCTTCTGCTTCTCGCGCAGCTGGACGCGATACTCGCTCTGTCTCTGGCGCCCGCGGCCGTGGTCGCCCGGCGGGTACGCGCGACGCTCGACGCCGCACTTGTCGGTCAGGCAGCGCTCGCCCTTGAGGAAGAGCTTCTGGCCCTCCCGCCGGCACTGCTTGCACTGTGGGCTGGTGTCTCGTGCCATGGCGGCGACTCCCCTAGACGCGCCGCCGCTTGCGCGGCCGGCAGCCGTTGTGGGCCTGCGGGGTCACGTCGCGAACCGCGGTCACCTCGAGGCCGGCGGCCTGGAGCGAGCGGATCGCGGTCTCACGGCCGGAGCCGGGACCCTTGACGAAGACCTCGACCTTCTGCAGGCCGTGCTCGATGCCCTTGCGGGCCGCCGCGTCGGCCGTGACCTGGGCGGCGAAGGGGGTCGACTTGCGCGAGCCCTTGAAGCCGGCCCCGCCGGCGGACTCCCACGCGATCACGTTCCCCTCGCGGTCGGTCAGCGAGACGATCGTGTTGTTGAAGCTGGTCTTGATGTGCGCCTGGCCGACCGGGATGT
Source organism: Conexibacter sp. (assembly GCA_036379915.1). Classification (GTDB taxonomy): domain Bacteria; phylum Actinomycetota; class Thermoleophilia; order Solirubrobacterales; family Solirubrobacteraceae; genus Conexibacter. Next base: position 1,060 of record DASVFS010000203.1, read on the forward strand.
TCTTGCGGACTCTGCGGCGGCCGCGCTGCGGGCGCTTCGGTGCTGGGCTCACTTACTTCTTCCCCGCCTTCTTCTTGCCGGCCACCTGCATGCGCTTCGGGCCCTTGCGCGTGCGCGCGTTGGTCTTCGTGTTCTGGCCGCGCACCGGCAGGCCGCGGCGATGGCGCAGGCCCCGGTAGCAGCCGATCTCCATCAGGCGCTTGACGTTCTGCGAGCGCTCGCGACGCAGGTCGCCCTCGACGACGAGGTCTCTGTCGATCCGGTCGCGCAGCCTGCTGACCTCGTCCTCGGTGAGGTCGCGCACGTAGGTGTCCGGCGAGATGCTCAGCTCGGACAGGAGCGTGTTCGACTGCGACCGGCCGATCCCGTAGATGTACGTCAGACCGATCTCGACGCGCTTGTTCAGCGGGATGTTGATGCCTGCTATGCGAGCCATGGAGCGTGCCCTACCCCTGCCGCTGCTTGTGACGGGGGTTCGAGCAGATGACCAGCACGCGCCCGTGGCGGCGGATGATCTTGCACTTCTCGCACATCGGCTTGACCGACGGTCGTACCTTCATGATCCCTTTCGGCTGGTTCCAGTCGCCGCGGCTCTGGCAACCGGAGCGGCTGCCGCTACCACGTCGAGGACTTCTCGCGCAGGACGAAGCCAAACGGCTCCGAGCGCGACAAGGGAGAGTAGCAAATGGCGCGTGGCGAGCGCAGGGGTTGCTACGCGGCCGCGCGCCTGCCGTGCTCGTGCCACGGCGTCAGCACGCGCGGGCCGTCGGCCGTGATCGCGATCGTGAACTCGAAATGGGCGGCCAGCGAGCCGTCCTGCGTGAAGATCGACCAGTGGTCGTCGGCCATCCGCACCTGGTGGCGGCCGGCGGTGACCATCGGCTCGATCGCCAGCACCATCCCCTCCTCCAGCCGCGGGCCGCGGCCGGGCGGGCCGTAGTTGGGGATCTGCGGATCCTCGTGCATGTCGCGGCCGATCCCGTGCCCGACGAGCGAGCGGATGATCGAGAAGCCCTCCGCCTCGACGTGCTGCTGGATCGCGTGCGAGACGTCCCCCAGCCGATTGCCCGCCGCGCACTGCGGCACCGCCGCGAACAGCGCGCCCTCGGTCGTCTCGAGCAGCTTCTGCGCGACCGGGGTCACCGGACCGACCGGGAACGTGCGCGCCGCGTCGGCGACCCAGCCGTCGAGCACCACGCCGACGTCGACCGAGAGGATGTCGCCGCGCTCCAGCGTGTACGTGCCGGGGATCCCGTGCACGACCATCGCGTTCGGCGAGGCGCAGATCGAGCCGGGGAAGCCGCGGTAGCCCTTGAACGCCGGCACCGCGCCCTGCGAGCGGATGAAGCGCTCGGCCGCCTCGTCCAGCTCCCGCGTCGTGACGCCCGGCCGGATCTTGCCCTCCACCAGCTCCAGCGTGCGGACGAGGATGTCGCCCGCCGCGGCCATCTTGTCGATCTGCTCTGGCGTCTTCTTGACGATCACAGCGTCTCTTCGAGGCGCAGCGTCGCGAGCACCGCGCGGACGTGGTCGTGCACCTCGGTGGGGCTGCGCGTGCCGTCGATCCGGCGCAGCAGGCCACGCTCGTCGTAGTAGGCGACGAGCGGCTCCGTCTGGTCGTGGTACACCTCGAGCCGCTGCTCGACGACCTCGGGCTTGTCGTCGTCGCGCTGGACGAGGCGCGAGCCGTCGACGTCGCAGCGGCCTTCGTGCTTCGGCGGATCGCTGTCGACGTGGTAGACGCGCCCCGTCTTGACGCTCACGCGGCGACCGGAGATGCGGCGGACCAGCTCGTCATCCGGGACGTCGAACAGCAGGACGGCGGTGATGCGACGACCGAGTCCGTCGAACGCCTCCCCAAGCGCGTCCGCCTGCGCGCGCGTGCGCGGGAAGCCGTCGAGGATGAAGCCGTCGCGCGCGTCCTCGGCGCCGAGGCGGTCGATGATCAGGTCGATCAGCAGCTCGTCCGGGACGAGCTGCCCGGCGTCCATGAAGCCCTTCGCCTTGAGGCCGAGCTCGGTGCCCTCCTTGACGGCCGCGCGCAGGATGTCGCCGGTCGCCACGTAGGGCAGCCGGAAGTCTTCCTGCAGGCGCGCGGCCTGCGTGCCCTTCCCGGCGCCCGGAGGCCCGAAGAGGATGAGGTTGAGCTCGCTCACGGAGAGCGAAACGTACTAGACGCGCGAGCCGCCCGCAGGGTCGGGCTACTTCAGGAAGCCCTCGTAGTTGCGCATCATCAGCTGCGCCTCGAGCTGCTTCATCGTGTCGAGCGCGACGGCCACGACGATCAGCAGCGAGGTGCCGCCGAAGAAGAAGTTCGCGCCCGTCGAGTTGATCAGCAGCGTCGGCAAGGCGGCGACGGCGGCGAGGAACAGCGCCCCCGGGAACGTCAGCCGCGCGAGGATGCGGTCGAGGAACTCGGCCGTCGGCCGGCCCGGGCGCACGCCGGGGATGAAGCCGCCGTAGCGCTTGAGGTTGTCGGCCTGCTCGACCGGGTTGAACGTGACAGCGGTATAGAAGTAGGTGAAGGCGATGATCAGCAGCGTCTCGCCGATCAGGTAGGGCCCCTCGCCGGGGTTGAAGAAGTTCGCGAGGTCTCTCGCCCACGGCGTGTTGATGAGCTGGCCGACGGTCGGCGGGAACGCCATCAGGCTGGCCGCGAAGATGACCGGGATCACGCCCGCCATGTTGACCCGCAGCGGCAGGTAGGTCTGGCCGCCCTGCGTCATGCGCTGGCCGATCACGCGGCGCGCGTACTGGACCGGGATGCGGCGCTGCCCCTCCTGCACGAACACGATCGCCGCGATCACGGCGAGCGCGAGGAACGGCATCATCACCTTGAAGACCGGGTCCGGACTCGTCCACCACGCCTCCACGCCCCGCGGCAGGCCGGAGACGATCGAGGCGAAGATCATCAGCGAGATGCCGTTGCCGATCCCGCGCTGGGTGATCAGCTCGCCCATCCACATGACGAGCATGCAGCCGGCGGTCAGCGAGACGGCGATCAGCAGCAGCTTCGAGAGGCCGAAGTTGGAGACGACCTCCTGGCCCGTCTGGCTCTGCATCGAGCGGAACAGGAAGACGTACGCTATGGACTGCGCGCCGGCGAGGCCGACCGTCAGGTAGCGCGTGTACTGCGTGATCCGCTGCGTGCCGATCTCGCCCTCTCTCTGCAGCTGCTCGAGCGACGGGACGACGACCGTCAGCAGCTGCATGATGATCGAGGCGGTGATGTACGGCATGATCCCGAGCGCGAACAGCGCGATCCGGGACAGGCCGCCGCCCGAGAAGATGTTGAGGAACTGCAGGACGCCGCCGTTGGAGAAGTTCTCCTGGATCTCCTGGACCGCCTGCGAGTTGACGCCCGGCGCCGGCAGGTGCGCGCCGAGCCGGTAGAGGGCGAGCAGCGCCGCGGTGAACGCCAGCTTCTTGCGGATGTCCGCGACAGTGAAGGCGCTCAGGATCGTCGCGAGCATGCTCGAGTCCCCCTACTCGACTACTCGATGATCTGGCAGGTTCCCCCAGCGGCCTCGATGCGCTCGCGCGCGGCCGCACTGAAGGCGTGGGCGTGGACGGTCAGCGGCTTCGTGATCTCGCCCTTCGCGAGCACCTTCACCGGGATGCCTCTGCGCGTCGCGAGGTTCTTCGCGTTCAGCGCCTCCAGCGTCACCTCGGCGCCCGACTCGAAGCGCGCGTCGAGGTCGAGCAGGTTGACCGGCTGGGTGTGCGTCCGGAACGGTTCGAACGGCATCGACTTCTTCATGTGCGGACCGCGCAGCTTGCGCATCCGCATGTGGATCGGCATCTGACCGCCCTCGAAGCGGGCGCGGTCCTTGGCGCCGGAGCGCGAGCCGTAGCCCTTCTGGCCGCGGCCGGACGTCTTGCCGGTGCCGGAGCCCTCGCCGCGGCCGACGCGCTTGCGCGGCTTGCGGCTGCCGGGGGCCGGTCTCAGGTTGTGCAGGCCGATGCGCTCCTCGCGCTCCTCGTCCTTGGCTCTCGCTGCGGGGCTCATGCGGCCTCCTCGACCTTCACGAGATGACGGACCGCGTGGACCATGCCGCGCAGGGCGGGCGTGTCTCTCTGCTCGACCGTGTGGCCGATGCGCCGCAGGCCGAGCGAGCGCAGCGTGTCGAGCTGGCGCTGGTCGGAGCCGTTGCGGGACTTGGTCTGGGTGACGCGCAGCGTGCTCACGACTCGTCCTCCGTCGCGCCGACGGCGACCGGCTCCTCAGCCGTCTCGCCTTCGGCCGGCGCGTCGCCGTTCTCGGACGTCAGCTCGGCCGTCGGCGCGTTGCGGTTCGGGTCCAGGCCCAGCACCGCGTCGATCGAGAGGCCGCGCAGCTGGGCGACCTCCTCCGGGCGGCGCAGGCCCTCGAGCCCGGCCATCGTCGCCTTCACGAGGTTGATCGGGTTCTGCGTGCCGAGGCTCTTCGAGAGGATGTCGTGGATCCCCGCCAGCTCGAGCACCGCGCGCACGCCGCCGCCGGCGATCACGCCGGTGCCGGGCGAGGCCGGCTTGAGCAGCACGCGGCCCGAGCCGAAGATGCCGAGCGTCTGGTGCGTGATCGTGGAGCCGTGCTTGGGCACGCGGATCAGGTTCTTCTTGGCGCGCTCGACGCCCTTCTGGATCGCGACCGGCACCTCGTTGGCCTTGCCGTAGCCGACGCCGACGATCTCGCGCTCGTCGCCGACCACCACGAGGGCGGTGAACGAGAAGCGGCGGCCGCCCTTGACGACCTTCGCGACGCGGTTGATCTCCACGACGCGCTCTTGCAGGTCGAGGCCGGCGGCGGATACGGAACGGTCGAGTGCCATGAAGTCCTGAGGGTAGCGGTTCGGGGTGGTCCGGTCGGTGGTTAGAAGGCCAGGCCGCCCTCGCGGGCGCCCTCGGCGAGCGCCTGCACGCGGCCGTGGTACTGGTAGCCGCCGCGGTCGAAGACCGCCTCGCTCACGCCGGCCGCCTTCGCCCGCTCGGCGAGCAGCTCGCCGACGCGCTTGGGCTGGTCGGCGCGCGAGAGGCCGCGCAGCTCCGTCTCGGTCCAGTTGACCGCGGCGAGCGTGCGCCCGGCGACGTCGTCGACGAGCTGTGCGCTGATCCCGCGGTTGGAGCGGAACACCGAGATGCGGGGCCGCTCGGCCGTGCCGGTGATCTTGGCGCGAACGCGACGGCGGCGCTTGAGCCGCCGTGCGGGGGACGTGAGAACGGTCATGCGCGCTTCCCGACCTTCCGGGCGACGTACTCGCCCTCGTAGCGAATGCCCTTGCCCTTGTAGGGCTCCGGCTTGCGTTGCTTGCGGATGTTGGCGGCGATCTCGCCGACGAGCTGCTTGGAGATCCCCTTCACGACGATGCGCGTCGGCTGGGGCACCTCGAACTCGATCCCGGCCGGCGCTCTGATCGGCACCGGATGGGAGTAGCCGAGCGCCAGCTCGAGGTCCCTGCCCTTGAGCTGCGCGCGGTAGCCGACGCCCTGGATCTCGAGGCGCTTCTCGAAGCCTGATGTCACGCCCTCGACCATGTTCGCTACGAGCGAGCGCGTGAGGCCGTGCAGGGCACGGTGCTCGCCGCGGTCGGTCGGGCGCGTGACGACGAGCTCCTCGCCCTCCTGCGCGACCGTGATGTCGCGGTGGATGCGCTCGGAGAGCTCGCCCTTCGGGCCGTTGACGGTGACGCGCTCGGGCTCGATCGCGACGGTGACGCCGGCGGGGACGGGGATCGGCTTGCGACCGATGCGACTCATCGTCGATTCACCACACCTTCGCCACGACCTCGCCGCCGAGGCCCGCTCTGCGCGCCTCGTGGCCGGTCATGACGCCGTGAGACGTCGAGATGATGGCCGTGCCGAGGCCGCCCTGGATCTTCGGGATGTGGGCGTGGTCGACGTACGTCCGCTGGCCGGGCCGGGACACCCGCTGGATGCCCTGGATCACCGGCTTGCGGTTGCCGGAGTACTTGAGTCTGACGTTGATGACCTCGCCGGGGTGTTCGGCGTTCGGCGCCTCGACGTCGTAGCCCTCGATGTACCCCTGCTCCTCGAGGATGCGGGCGAGCTCCTTCTTGAGCTTGGAGGAGGGGATCGTGACGACGTCGTGCGACGCGTGCGCGCCGTTGCGCACGCGTGTCAGGAAGTCGGCGATCGGGTCCGTCATCGACATGCGGTCACCAGCTGCTCTTGGTCATGCCCGGGATGTAGCCGTTGTGCGCCAGCTCGCGCAGGCAGATGCGGCACAGCCCGAACTTGCGGAACACCGAGCGCGGCCGGCCGCAGCGGCGGCAGCGCGTGTATCCGCGGGTTCTGTACTTGGGGGTCCGCTGCTGGCGGACGCGCAATGAGGTCTTGGCCATAGCGGTTCCTTTACGAAGCTCCGTTGGCCGCCGCGCCGGGCGCGCCGCGGCGGTCTCTCGAGAACGGCATCCCGAACAGCTCCAGCAGCGCGAACGACTCCTCGTCGGTTCTCGCCGTGGTGGTGATCGCGATGTCGAGCCCCCGCACCTGATCGACCTTGTCGTAGTCGATCTCGGGGAAGATGATCTGCTCCTTGACGCCCAGGTTGTAGTTCCCGCGGCCGTCGAACGAGCGCGGCGAGAGGCCGCGGAAGTCGCGGATCCGCGGGATCGCTATCGACAGCAGGCGGTCGAGGAACTCGTACGCGCGCTCGCCGCGCAAGGTGACGCTGACGCCGACGGCCATCCCTTCGCGCAGCTTGAAGGCGGCGATCGACTTGCGCGATCTGCGGATGTTCGGCTGCTGGCCGGCGATGCGCGCCAACTGCGTCGTCGCCTCCTGCAGGAGTCTCGAATCCGTCTTCGCGTCGCCGACGCCCATGTTGATCGTGATCTTCTGGATCTTCGGCGCCTGCATTGGCGTCGAGTAGCCGAAGCGCTCGATCAGCGCGGGTCGGATCTCGTCGGAGTACTTGGTCTTCAATCGTGCGGACATGAGCTCAGTCGATCTGGGTGCCGGAGCGGCGGGCGATGCGGAAGCGTCTTCCCTCGCGGACCTCGATGCCGACGCGCGTCGGCTTGCCGTCCTTGGGGTCGAGCAGCATCACGTTGGACATGTGGATGCCACCCTCGCGCTCGATCACGCCGGCGACCGCGTCGGGCCGGCCGGGAGTCGGGCGCTGGTGGCGCTTGACGATGTTGAGGCCCTCGACGAAGACCTTCTCCTTCGCGAGGTCGACCCGCAGGACGCGCCCGGTCTTGCCGCGGTCCTTGCCGGAGATCACGATCACCTCGTCGTCTCTGCGAATGCGCGCGGGCATCTCAGAGCACCTCCGGGGCGAGCGAGACGATCTTCATGAAGTTGCGCTCGCGCAGCTCGCGCGCGACGGGGCCGAAGATGCGCGTCCCGCGCGGGTTGTTCTGCGCGTCGATGATCACGGCCGCGTTCTCGTCGAAGCCGATGTACGTGCCGTCCTCGCGCCCGTACGCCTTCTTCGTGCGCACGACGACGGCCGTCACGACCTCGCCCTTTCTGACCGAGCCCTGCGGCGCCGCCTGCTTGACGGTCGCGACGATGACGTCGCCGACGCCGGCGTAGCGCCGCCGCGAGCCGCCGCGCACGCGGATGCAGAGGATCTCGCGGGCGCCCGTGTTGTCGGCGACCTTCAGGCGCGTCTCGTTCTGGATCATCGGGCGCGCTCCACGACCTCGACCAGGCGCCAGCGCTTGAGGCGCGACAGCGGACGGGACTCGCGCACGATCACGGTGTCGCCGATGTGCGCGTCGTTGCGCTCGTCATGGGCGTGCAGCGTGGTCGAGCTGCGGACGATCTTGTGGTAGCGACGATGCTGCCGCGCGGTGTCGATGCGGACGGTGATCGTCTTGTCGGCCTTGTCGGAGACGACGATGCCCTGGCGCACCTTCTGCCGGCCCTCGCCGTGCTCGCGCGGAGGCGTCGCCTCGCCCCGACCTGCGGCCGGACCGGCCTTGGCGCGCTCGCGCCCTCTCGCACGCGCCGCTCTGCGCCGCGTGGCCTTCGCCGTGCGGGCGGCGTCGCGCTCGGCCTGGCGCTCCTCAGGGGTGCGCGACGGGCGCGAGCCGGCCGCAGCCGCGACCTTCGCGGCGCGCGCCTGTCTGCGCTGCTCGCGCTTGCTGCCCGGCGCGGCCGGTGCGGCGTCCTCGCCCTCGGCGGCGGGCACCTCGTCGGCGGCGGCCTCGGCGGTCTCCTCCGCGGCGGCGGCCTCGGCGGTCTCCTCCGCGGCAGCAGCCTCGGGGGCCTCCTCCGCGGCAGCCTCGGGCGCCTCGGCCTCGGCGGCCGGAGTCTCCTCGACGTTCTCGTTCTGCTCTTCGTCGGCCATCGCTTACCGGCTCAGTTCCTTGTTGACATCGACTCCCCGCTCGCGCAGGACGGTCAGCGCGCGTGCGACGTCGCGCTTCGCGTCGCGCAGACGCGAGGTGTTCTCCAGCTCGCCCGTGGCGTGCTGAAAGCGCAGTCCGAACAGCTCGCGCCGCGCGGTCCGCAGGTGCTCGACGAGGACGGCGTCGTCCATGTCGCGCAGCTCGATCGCCTTCGTGCCAGCCATCAGCCGTCCTCTCGCATGACGAATCTCGTCTTGACCGGGAGCTTGTGGCCGGCGAGGCGCATCGCCTCGCGCGCCAGCGGCTCCGGCACGCCCGCGAGCTCGAACATCACACGGCCGGGCTTCACGACGGCGACCCACCCTTCGGGCGAGCCCTTGCCGGAGCCCATGCGCGTCTCGGCCGGCTTCTTCGTGTACGGCTTGTCGGGATAGACGTTTATCCAGACCTTGCCGCCACGCTTGATCTTGCGGGTCATCGCGATACGGGCCGCCTCGATCTGGCGGTTCGTCAGCCAGCCCTCGTCGAGCGCCTTGAGGCCGTACTCGCCGAACTGGACCTTGACCTGTCCGCGCGAGAGCCCGCGGCGCCGGCCGCGATGCTGCTTGCGAAACTTCACACGCTTGGGAGAGAGCATCAGCGCGTCACCTCGGGAGCACGCGGACCGCTGCGGAAACCGCCCCCGCCCGACCCGCCGCCGGGACCACGCCCGCCGCCCGGACCGCCGCCGCGACCCCCGGGACCGCCGCCGCGGCCACCCGGACCGCCACCGCGGCCACCCGGACCACCGCCACGGCCACCCGGACCACCGCCACGACCGCCCGGACCGCCACCACGACCGCCCGGACCACCGCCACGGCCACCGCGACCGCCGCCGCCCCCGGGACCACCGCCGCGGCCACCGCGACCGCGACCGTCGCCGCGCTCGCCGCGCCGCCCGCGATCGGGCTGGGCCGGCGGCTCGTCCATCTGCGTCAGGTCGGCGCCGGTGTAGCCCTCGGGCATGATCTCGCCCTTGTTGATCCAGCACTTGACGCCGATGCGACCGAACGTCGTTCTCGCCTCGTGGAAGCCGTAGTCGATGTCCGCGCGCAGCGTGTGCAGCGGGACGCGGCCGTCGGAGTAGCCCTCGGTGCGCGCCATCTCGGCGCCGCCGAGGCGCCCGGAGACCTGCACCTTGACGCCCTTCGCGCCCGAGCGCATCGCGCTCGTGAGCGCGCGCTTCATCGCGCGGCGGAAGGCGACGCGGTTCTGCAGCTGCTCGGCGATCGACTGCGCGACGAGGCGCGCGTCGAGCTCCGGGCGCTTGATCTCGAGGATGTTGACCTTGACCTGCTTGTTGGTGATCTTGTGCAGGTCGCGGCGCAGCGCGTCGACCTCGGAGCCGGACTTGCCGATCACGATGCCCGGACGCGCCGTGTTGATGTTGACCTCGACCTCGTTCGCGTTCTTGCGAATCGTGATGTCCGAGAGCCCGGCGTGCGAGAGCCGTCCGATGATGTGTCTGCGGATCTCGACGTCCTCGTGCAGGTAGTCGGCGAACTGCTTCTCGTTGAACCAGTTCGACTTCCAGTCGTGGATGTAGCCCACGCGGAGCGACTCGGGATGAACCTTTTGTCCCATGCTGTCGTTACTCCTTCGGGGCGAGCAGGATCGTGAGATGGCTGGTGCGCTTGCGGATCGGCGTCGCGCGGCCCATCGCGCGCGGCCGGAAGCGCTTCAAGGTCGGCCCTTCGTCGGCGTGCGCCGCCTTGACGAACAGGTCCTCGAGGTCGAGCTCGTTGTTGTGCTCGGCGTTCGCGATCGCCGACTCGAGCACCTTGCTCCAGTCGCGCGCGACGGCACGGGGCGTGAACGCGAGGATCGCGCGCGCCTCCTCGACCGACTTGCCGCGGATGTGGTCGCAGACGAGACGCGCCTTGCGGGCGGAGCTGCGCACGTACTTGGCCTGCGCGCGCACGAGTACCGGGCGGCCGGCGCCGTCGTCGGCGGCCGGCGCTCTGCGAGCGGCTCTTCTGGCGGCGGCTCTTCTCGCCGGCGCCTTCGCCTCGCCGTCAGCGTCGTCGGCCGGCGCGTCGTCGGCGGCAGCTCTGGCTCTCGCGGCTCTTCTCGCTCTCGCTCTCGGGGCCGGAGCGTCGTCGCCGGCGTCCGCTCTTCTGGCGGCTCTCGCTCTCGCGGCCGGTCTTCTCGCCGCTCTTCTGGCGGCGGCTCTCGGCACGGCCTCGGCCTCCGGGGCGGGCTCGGCTCTCTCGGTTCTGTCTCTGTCGTCTGCCATGAAGTCTCGTGCTAGCGGCGCTTGCCGGTCTGGGCGTGGCCGCGGTAGAGGCGCGTCGGCGCGAACTCGCCGAGCTTGTGTCCGACCATCGACTCGCTGATGAAGACCGGGACGTGTCTGCGACCGTCGTGGACGGCGATCGTGTGCCCGACCATCTCCGGGAAGATCGTCGAGGTCCGCGACCACGTCTTGATCATCTGCTTCGTGTTGGCCGCGTTCATTCTCGCGATTCGCGTCATCAGGCGCTCTTCGACGAACGGGCCCTTCTTGCTCGAGCGGCTCATGTCCTAGTCCCTCAGCGCTTCTTCCCGCGGCGACGGCCGCGAACGATGTAGCGGTCGGATGCCTTGCCCTTCTTGCGCGTGCGATACCCGAGCGTCGGCACGCCCCACGGCGTCACGGGGTGACGGCCGGGCGTGGTCGAGCCCTCGCCGCCACCGTGCGGGTGGTCGACCGGGTTCATCGCGGTGCCGCGCGTCTGCGGGCGCACGCCGAGGTGGCGCTTGCGTCCCGCCTTGCCGATCTTGACGTTCTGGTGGTCGGCGTTGCCGATCGTGCCGATCGTGGCGCGGCACGCGGCGTGCACCATGCGCATCTCGCCGGAGGGCAGGCGCAGCGTCGCCATCCCGCCGTCCTTCGCGAGCAGCTGGATGCCGGTGCCGGCCGAGCGGCCGAGCTGGCCGCCGCGACCGGGCGTGAGCTCCACGTTGTGGACCACGGTGCCGGCCGGGATGTTCTCCAGCGGCAGCGCGTTGCCGACGCGGATCTCGGCGTCCGGGCCGCTCTGCACCGTCATGCCGACGGTCAGTCTGTTCGGCGCGAGGATGTAGCGCTTCTCACCGTCGACGTAGTGCAGCAGCGCGATGTAGGCGGAGCGGTTCGGGTCGTACTCGATGTGGGCGACCTTCGCCGGCACGCCGTCCTTGCGGCGCTTGAAGTCGATGCGCCGGTAGAGGCGCTTGGCGCCGCCGCCGCGGTGGCGCGCGGTCTTGCGCCCGCGCGCGTTGCGGCCACCGGACTTCGTGAGGCCCTCGACGAGCGACTTCTCCGGCTCGCTGCGGGTGATCTCGGCGAAGTCGGGATAGGTGACGAAGCGCCGGCCCGGGCTCGTCGGCTTCGGCTTGCGGATCGGCATTACTCAGTCCCCTCCAGGCCCTGGAAGATCGGGATCGTGTCGCCCGGCTGGAGCTGCACGATCGCCTTCTTCCACGTGCGCGTGCGACCGGCGTAGACGCCGCGGCGCTTCGGCTTGCTCTTGACCGACACGGTGTGCACGTCGCGCACTCTCACGTCGAACAGCTGCTCGATCGCCTGCCGGATCTGCGTCTTGTGCGCCTCGGCGTGGACGCGGAAGGTGTACTTGCCGATCTCCGCCTGCACGAACGACTTCTCGGAGACGACGGGGCGGATGACGACCTGGCTCGGATCCATGGCTACGCAGCCACCTCCTCTGCGGCCTTCTCGCCCTTGGCGCGGGCGGTGAGCTGCTGCAGCGCGGCCTCCGAGATCAGCATGGAAGCGGCGCCGATCACGTCGGCGACGCCCGCGTCCTCGACCGGCATGGAGAGCACGCGCTCGAGGTTGCGGAACGAGAGGCCGGCGTTGGCCTCCTCCGCGTCGAGCAGCACGAGCGTGGCGAGCGGCTGGCCCCAGTCCTGCAGCAGCTGCGCGGCCTGTCTGCTCGACGGCGCGTCGAAGCTCGTCGCGTCGAAGACGGCGACCGAGCCGCGGTCGGCGTGGACCGACAGCGCGCTGCGCAGCGCGGCGCGGCGCGCCTTGCGGTTGACCTTGACGACGTAGTGACGCGGGCTCGGGCCGAAGACGGTGCCGCCGCCCTTCCAGACGGGCGAGCGCGAGGAGCCCGCGCGGGCGCGGCCGGTGCCCTTCTGGCGCCACGGCTTCGCGCCGCCGCCGCTGACCAGGCCACGCGTCTTCGTCGCGGCCGTGCCTTGGCGCAGCGCGTTCAGCTCCGCGCGCACCGTCTCGTGCACGAGCGGGCCGTTGAACTTCGCGGTGAACACCGCGTCGTCGAGCGCGACGTCGCCGCCGCCCAGTCTCGGTGCCTTAGGCATCCGTGCGCACCTCCACCGTGCCGCCCTTCGGGCCGGGCACGGCGCCGCGGACGAGCAGCAGGTTGTCTCTCGCGATGATCTCGACGATCTCGAGGCCCTTCTGCGTGACGCGCTTGCCGCCCATCTGGCCCGGGCCGCGGATGCCCTTCATCACGCGCGCGGGCCAGGCGGATGCGCCGATCGAGCCGGGCGCGCGCACGTTGTGCGAGCCGTGCGACTTCGGGCCGGCGTTGAATCTGTGGCGCTTGATCGTGCCCTGGAAGCCCTTGCCCTTCGAGGTCCCGGAGATCTTGACCGTCTGGCCGGCCTCGAACGCCTCCACCGTGACGGTCTCGCCGACCTGCAGCTCGCCGGCCTCGTCGCGGAACTCGACGAGGTGGCGGTGCGCGGAGGCGTCGGCCTTCTTGAGGTGGCCGAGCTCGGCGCGCGTCAGCTGCTTCTCGCGGCAGGCGCCGAACGCGAGCTGCACGGCCTCGTAGCCGTCGCGCTCGTGCGTGCGGATGCCGGTGACGGGGCACGGGCCGGCCTCGAGCACGGTGACGCGCTCAACACGGCCGTCGTCGAGGAAGCGCTGGGTCATCCCGAGCTTCTTGGCGAGGATCGCAGCCATCGTCAGGAGGCCAGCCGGATCTCGATGTCGACGCCGGCGGGCAGGTGGTCGAGCCGCTGGAGCGAGTCGACCGTCTTCGGCGTCGGCTGGTGGATGTCGATCAGCCGCTTGTGCGTGCGGATCTCGAAGTGCTCGCGCGAGTCCTTGTCCTTGAAGGGCGAGCGGATCACGCAGTAGACGTTCTTCTCGGTCGGAAGCGGCACGGGCCCGGACACGGTCGCGCCGGTGCGAGTCGCCGTCTCGACGATCTCTCTCGCCGCCGTCTCGATCGCGGAGTGATCGTAGGACTTGAGGCGAATGCGGATCTTGTTCTGGGCCAGGGTTGCCACGGGAGCCTTTGGGTTCTTTCCGTCCGGTGTCTGGTGTGTCGTCTTGACTGGTTCTCTGCGTGCGTGAGGCGAGTCCCCGGGTGTGCTGCGGGACCCGCCCCTTCGTCGTATGGCTTGACTTCGTGGTGGCGGCGGGCCAGGCCCGCCGCTCAGTCACTTGGTACTGCTACTCGATGACCTCGGTCACCACGCCCGAGCCGACCGTGCGGCCGCCCTCGCGGATCGCGAAGCGGAGGCCCTGGTCCATGGCGATCGGCTGGATCAGCTCGATCTCCATCTGGACGTTGTCGCCCGGCATGACCATCTCCGTCCCCTCGGGGAGGTTGGCCACGCCCGTCACGTCCGTCGTGCGGAAGTAGAACTGCGGACGGTAGCCGGTGAAGAACGGCGTGTGACGGCCGCCCTCCTCCTTCTTGAGGACGTAGACCTCGGCCTTGTACTTCGTGTGCGGCGTGATCGAGCCCGGTCTGCAGAGGACCTGCCCACGCTCGATCTCCTCGCGCTTGGTGCCGCGCAGGAGGCAGCCGACGTTGTCGCCCGCGCGACCCTCGTCGAGGATCTTGCGGAACATCTCGACGCCGGTCACGACCGTGTTCGTCGTGTCCTTGATGCCGACGATCTCCACCGTGTCGCCGGTTCTGACGATGCCCTGCTCGATGCGGCCCGTCGCGACGGTGCCGCGGCCGGTGATCGAGAAGACGTCCTCGACCGGCATCAGGAACGGCTTGTCCAGGTCGCGCGTGGGCTCCGGGATGTAGGTGTCGAGCTGCTCGGCGAGGTCGTAGATCGCCTG
>DASVFS010000204.1:0-2147 GCA_036379915.1 Conexibacter sp.
CAATCTACCACCCGGAATCAGCACAATCGTCGCGTGAGCCACACCCTCGAGAACGTCGCCGCAGCCGATCGCTCGCTGCCGCTGGAGCTCGGCGAGCGCCTCTTCTGGCCGGGGGTCGCCGCCGTCGCGGCCGTCGCGACCGCGTTTCTCCTCCATCAGCTGAGGGCCTGGCCGCCGCACGAGGACGAGACGCTGGCGCTCTTCGTCGGCCGCGACTCGCTCCCGGGCGTGATCGACCACGTCACGCGCGACCGCGGTGGGGCGCCGCTGCACTTCCTCGTCGCGTGGACGGTTGCCCACCTCGGCTTCGGGCTCGGTGGCCTGCGACTCGCATCCGCCACGTTTGCGCTCGCGAGCCTGCCTCTGGTGGCGCTGCTCGGCAGGCGCCTCGCCGGGCCTGCGGTTGCGCTCGTCGCAACGGTGCTCGTCGCGTCCAGCTGGCTGTTCCTCTTCCACGGGGTCTACGGCCGGATGTACAGCCTCTTTCTCTTCTGCTCGCTCGCCTGCACGCTCTCGCTGCTGGCGGCGCTCGACCGCAGGGGTCGAGGCCGGTGGGCGTTGTGGGTGCTCACCGCGTTGCTGACCGTCGCGACGCATCCCTACGGCGTGCTGCTGCTCGGCGGACAGGGGGCGTACGTGCTCGTGATGCGCCGCGATCGGTTGCGCGCGGCCGTGCCGGCAGGCGCCGCCGTGCTCGTCCTCGGCATTCCGTTCTGGCTCACGGACCTCGTTCTCGCCGACCGGTTCGACGTCGGTGTGGGAGGCGGCGGACAGAAGCTGGGCGGGCCCGAGGCGCTCGCGCGGTACCTCTGGCGCTCCGCCGGTGACGCGACCGCGGGCTGGTGGCCGGTCACGCTCCTGGCGGTCCTCGGGGCCGCCGCTGGGATCGTCTTCCTGCGCCGCGAGGCGCGTGCCCTCGTCCTGTGCCTCGTCGGGGTGACGATGGCCGCCTTCGCGCTGGCCCGGCTCGGCGGCTCCGCGTCGCCGGAGTCGCGCCACCTGATCTTCCTCGCGCCGGCCTTTGCGATCGCCCTCGCGGCGACGGTCGTGCGCATCGGGCGCCGCTGGCCGGCGGTCGCGGTCGCGCTCGTCGCGATGCTCGTCGTGGTCGACGTCGCCTGGGCCTGGCACCGGACGTCGCCGCTCTTCGAGTGGGAGCCGGACGCGCGCCAGGCGGCGCGCGCGGAAGCGGAGTCGTGGCTCGCTGCGACCAGCCGGCCGGACGACGTCCTCTTCGGCTACGAGCCTCTCTATCTCGGCGCGTGGGAGCGGAATCGCTCGTTCCCGAGCACCGTCGTGCCTCGCGCGGATGCGCGCCTCGCGCTTCGTACGATCGAGCGCGTGGGGAAGCTCGGTCGCGGCGTCTGGGTGCTCGACGCGAGCGAGCGGAACAACATCCGGCCGCGGCTCGAGATTGCGTACCGGGTGCCGACTCCCGAGGCGGCGTTCGAGGTGCGGGTCTTCGGCCCGTTCCTCGTGATCCGCACGAAGAAGCCGGTGCGGACTCCCCAGGGGTTCCTCTACCACTCGGCGCGCGCGCTCCTCGTAGGCCAGCAACTCGGGATCGGCGACGCGGACATCAACCTGCAGACGGTCGTCCACGCCGAGCGAGAGCGTCGCGGCTACGGCCCGTCTCTGCGCTCCAACTCGAGCAACTCGCGGTAGCACGGCGCGCTCTCGAACGCGCCGAGACCCGCCTGCACGGGACGCCGACGCCGCCTCTGCGCGCGGCGGATCGCGGCCGCCACGGCCGACGCGCCGACGACGCCGCCCAGCACGAACGAGCGCATCCGCGCCCGACGGCCGCGTCCCTGCCGCGACTCGCCGTCGCCCGCCATGAGACGATCGTAGGCGATGCAGGTCGTGTCCCTCGGCGATCTCGTGCTCGACGTGGTCGTGCGCGCCGAGTCGGACGTCGCTCGGGGCGCCGACACGCCGGCCCGCGTCTCGCTCTCGGCCGGCGGCCAGGGGGCCAACGTCGCGGCGTGGGTGGCGGCGCTCGGCGGCGCTTCCCGCTGGCTGGGAAAGCGAGGGGGCGACGCAGCGGGGCGGCTCGCGACCGAGCAGCTCACCGAGCTCGGCGTCGACCTGGCCGGCCCCGTCGAGCGGTCGGGGAACGGCGTCATCGTCTCTCTCGTCGACCCGAC
>DASVFS010000205.1:0-4775 GCA_036379915.1 Conexibacter sp.
GATCTCCACCTGCTGAGACTCCTCGACGCGCAACGTCGAGGCCTCGACGCGGGGCGAGACCGGGATGCTCCACTGCTCGAGCAGCTCGGCGGCGCGCCGCCGCAGTCGCGACCAGCTGACGAGACCGAAGCGCCCGCGCGGATGCGCGTTGACGAAGAGGTTCTCGGCCACGGTCAGATGCGGCAGCAGGGTCGAATGCTGGTAGACGCACGCGACCCGCTCGTGCCAGCCCGCGCGGTCCCCCGGACCCGGCGCGGGCCGACCGGCGAAGCGAACCTCGCCGTGATCGGGACGCGCCAGGCCTGTGAGGATGCTCACGAGCGTCGACTTGCCGGCGCCGTTGCGACCGACCAGCGCCCGGGACTCGCCGTCGCGGACCGCGAGCGACACGCGGTCCAGCGCCAGCGTCGCCCCGAAGCGCCGGGAGACCTCGACGGCTTCCACCATCGGTGGCCTGTGCTCGTCGACCGCCATCCGACTACTGCTCGACGGCGTTGCCCCAGAGGGTGTCGCTCGAGGCGTTGTCCTTCGTGACGACCGTCACCGGGAGCAGGTCGACGAGGTTCGGGCCGCTCTCCACGACCGTGGTGTCGTGGTCCGTCGGCCCGGCTCTGAACGTCTCGCCGTCCGCCGCCCGCCGCAGGTAGTCGACCCCGTACTTGGCGTACAGGTCGAGCGGCTGCGAGAGGTCCGCGTCGAGCTTGCCCTCGCGCACCATCTTCAGCGCGAACGGCGAGCCGTCGATGCCGACGGTGAAGACGTGGCCGTCCTCGCCCTGCGGCGCATCGCGGCCGGCGCCCTTGAGCGCCGCGAGCACGGGCGCCATGCAGATCGTCTCGCTCGCCATGTAGATGGCGCCGATCTCGTCGTGCGCCTTGAGCTCGGTGTTCGCGAGCTGCGCGCAGCGATCGGTCTTCCAGTCCATGTGGCGGTCGATCACGGCGATGTCGGGGAACTTCTCTCTCATGCAGTCGAGGAAGCCGTTGCCGCGGTCGAGGCCGCTCTCGCTGTTGTAGTCGCCCTGCAGCGCGAGCGCCGTGCCTCTGCCGCCCAGCGCTCTGCCGATCAGCTCGCAGCCGGCGGCGCCGGCGCCCACGTTGTCGGTGCGCACGACCATCGCGACTCTCGAGGTCGACGGGGAGCTGTCGAGCGCGACGACGGGGATCTGCTTCCCGTTGAGGAAGTCGACCGCCGGCTTGATCGCGGCGCTGTCGCCCGGCGCGACGAGGATCGCGTTCGCGCCCGCCGAGACGAGGTTGCGCACGTCGGTGATCTGCTGGCCGGGGTCGCCCTGCGAGCTCGTCGGCTCGAGCGCCTCGAGCCCGGCTGCCTCGAGCTGCCCGATCGCCTGCTCCTGCATCACCAACTGGAACTGGTCGGAGCCCTTGCTCGAGTAGCCCACCGTGAGGCGCTTGCCTCCGGCGTCAGAGGTCGTGCTGCCGCCGGTCGACGACCCGGGGGAGTCGTTCGATCCGCACGCGCCGACGGTCAGCGCCAACGCCGCGATCGCCGCGACGACGGCGCCCTTGGCGACGTGATCCCTTCCGGTCACCTTCTCCTCCTCGCTCCGATGTGGGGTCGAGCGAGCAGTCGGGCATGCGCAGGGGGAAGCGCCGTCGCGACGGACGCGACGCGCATACGACCTCAAGACACGGCGACGCGTCAGGCACCGCTCGACGGGAGGTCGTCGACACGGCACCAGCGCTCCCCTCCTGACGACGAGCCTTCCGCTCGATCTCGGTGCGACCGTAACAAAGGCTTGCTTCGCATGTCAAGCCAATTCTTGCTCTTTGTTGCGTATAAGAGTCTTCAGGCATTTAGTTGCGTAAAGAGCAACAGTTTGTCGCCAGATTGACCCCTGTACGCGCAGCGCAAAGCGCGCCGAGCCAGAACGGCAACTCGGCGCGCGTGCAGAGCGCTTCAGGAGGCGGCGGCCCGAGGCCGCCGGAGGCCTACGCCTCCGAGTAGACCGGCTCGCCCTCGCGGGCGGGCGCGCCCTCGGGCGCGTCGCCGTGCCCCATCATCGGGTGCGGCGTCGGCTTGAGCACGGTCACCGCGACCACGATCGCCACGACCACGAGCACCGCGCCGACGAGGTACGCGGCGTGATAGCCGCCGTTGAGCGCGGCCAGCGGCCCGTCGCCGTTCGCCAGCAGCGTGTCGGTGCGGTTGGTGGCGATCGTCGCCAGCACCGCAAGTCCGACTGCGCCGCCGACCTGCGGCGACGTGTTCGCGAGCCCGGAGGCGAGCCCCATGTCGCTCGGCGCCACGCCCGCCATCGCCGACTGCATCAGCGCCGGGAACGAGAGGCCGGCGCCGAAGCCGAACAGCAGCATGATCGGCAGCAGGTCGACGAGGTAGTCGCCGTCGACCGGCGTGCGGGCGAACAGCAGCATCGCGCTGCCCATCGCGGCGAGGCACACGACGACGACCCGCTTGGCGCCGAAGCGCATCGCGGCCGGGCCCGACACGTACAGCGACATCGCGCCCATCACGATCGTGCCGGGCAGGAACGCGAGGCCGACCTCGAGCGGGGAGTAGCGAAGGATCCGCTGCATGTACAGCGCACCGAGGAAGAACATGCTGAACATGCCGACGACGAGCAGGACCAGCACGAGGTTCGCGCCGCTGAGGTTGCGCGAGCGGAACAGCCGCAGCGGCATCAGCGGGTTCGCGATGCGCGCCTGGCGCACGAGGAAGGCGGTCAGCAGGGCGAGCGACAGCGCGCCGAGCCCGAGCACCTCGCCCGAGGTCCAGCCCTTCTCGCTCACCTGCAGGATCGCGTAGACGCCGATCATCAGGCCGCTCGTCATCAGCACCGCGCCGGGCAGGTCGGCGCCGGCCGCGAGGCCGATGCCGGGCCGGGCCGCCACGAGCCGCCGCGCCAGCACGCAGGTCGCGATCCCGATCGGCACGTTGATCAAGAAGATCCAGTGCCAGCTGATCGAGTCGGTCAACACGCCGCCGAGCAGCAGGCCGATCGAGCCGCCGGCGGAGGCGACGAAGCCGTAGACGCCGATCGCCTTCGCCTGCTCGCGCGGCTCCGGGAACATCATCATGATCATCCCGAGCACGACCGCGGACGCGAACGCGCCGCCGGCGCCCTGGACGAAGCGGGCGGCGATCAGCATCCCCTGCGTCTGCGAGACGGCGCACAGCAGCGAGGCCCCCGTGAAGACGGTCAGGCCGATCAGAAAGATGCGGCGGTGGCCGATCAGGTCCCCGATGCGGCCGCCGAGCAGCAACAGCCCGCCGAACGCGATCAGGTACGCGTTGACGACCCAGGCGAGGCTCGTCTGCGAGAAGCCGAGGTCGTCCTGGATCGACGGCAGCGCGACGTTCACGACCGTCGCGTCGAGCACGATCATGAGCACGCCGGCGCACAGCACGTACAGCGCGAGCCAGCGCGTCCGGTCGGTCGTCTCGGCGGTCATCGGAGCTCCCTCGGTCGGCGTCATGCCCGGAGTCATATCACATACTTGGATTTTCCAATCATAAGATTGGTTGTTCCTAATGCGTGGTAGTATTGTGCCATGGGGAACAAGCGCAGCTACGGCGACGCCTGCGGAATCGCCCGCGCGCTGGACGTCGTGGGCGAGCGCTGGGCACTGATGGTCGTGCGCGAGCTGCTGCTCGGGCCGAAGCGCTTCACCGACATCCGCGCCGGCCTGCCGCACGTGAGTCCCGACGTGCTCGCCCAGCGCCTGCGCGATCTCGAGCAGGCGGGCCTCGTCGAGCATCGCAGACTGCCGCCGCCGTACGCGTCACAGGTCTACGAGCTGACCGCGCGCGGAAGCGCGCTCGAGCCGACGCTGATCGCGCTCGGGCGCTGGGGCGGCACGTACGCGCCACCGCCGTGCGACGACATGTGCATGAGCCTCGACGCCCACATCGTCTCCCTGCGCACGCTGTTCGACCCGGAGCGCGCCGGCGACTTCGCCGCGCGCGTCGAGCTGCGACTCGACGGCGACCGCTTCCGCGTCGTGATCGCCGACGGCGGCGTCGAGGCCGCGCGCGGCGAGCTGCCGGACGCCGACGCCGTGATCGAGTCCGACCCGGGGACGCTGCTCGAGGTGCTGCACGGCCACCGCCGCCTCGCCGACGCGCTCGCCGCCGGAACGCTGCGCATCAGCGGCGACAAGCGCGCCGCGAAGCGCTTCACCGAGCTGTTCCCGCTGCCCGCGCCGGCGGCCGCCTGACCGCTTCGTCGCGTCCGTGACGCGACGCACAGGTCTGCGACGAGTCGGTGTGCCGCCCGAAGACGCGGCCGGTGGGAGCGCTGTTCCCGCCGTTCCAGTAGCGCCGCGCGGACGGCTCAGTGGCCGCGCTGGCGTCTCAGCTCGCGGCGCACGAGCAGCGCCACCATCGCCGCGAGCATCAGCAGGATCAGCAGCGTCCAGTCGCTGCCCTCGCCGAGCGGCGGCGGCAGCACGTCGGCGAGGCTCGGACCGCCTCCGCCGCCCGAGCCGGACACGCCCTTGACGTCGCCGCGCGGCTGGCCGAGCACGGCGCCCGCGCCGGCGGCGGCGGCCAGCGCGGCGCCCGGCGGCATGCCGAGCGGCGCTGACGCGAGCGCCGCGCCGCCGCCATCGCCCACGCAGCGACCGGCGGCGTCGAGCGCGCTGAGGCGACGCAGCCCGCGGCGCTCGATCCGCCGCGTCTGCGCGAGCCCGAGGTCGAGTCGCCGGGCCACGCGATCCCGGCTCAGCGCGTCGCGCGGTCCGAGTCCGGTCCGCAGGACCAGCACACGCCGCTGCGTCGGCGCCAGCTGCACG
>DASVFS010000206.1:0-14086 GCA_036379915.1 Conexibacter sp.
CTTCAGCGTCGTGATCCTGCCGTTGACGCTGATCGCAAGCATCTGGGGGATGAACGTGAAGGTCCCCGGCGAGGGCGATCCGGAGGCCTTCTGGGTCATCCTGGGCAGCATGGTCGCTTTGCTCACGGGCATGGTGGCCTACTTCCGCCGACGTGGCTGGCTCTGACCAGATGAACGTCGTCATCGCCGGCGGTCACGGGCAGGTGGCACGCCGGCTGGCGCGCCTGCTCGTGGCGCGCGGCGACACCGTCTTCGGCCTGATCCGCAAGCGCGAGCACATCGACGACCTGCGCGCCGACGGGAGCGAGCCCGTGCTGATCGACCTCGAGGCGGCCGGACCCGAGGAGGTCGCGGAGGCAATCAAGGGCGCCGACGCGGTCGTCTTCGCGGCCGGCGCGGGGCCCGGGAGCGGTCCCGAGCGCAAGCTGACGGTCGATCGCGACGGCGCCATCAAGCTGCTCGAGGCGGCTGGCTCCGCCGGCGTGCCGCGCTACGTGATGATCAGCTCCGTGGGGGCCGAGAGCCCGCCCGACGACGACGACGTGTTCAGCGTCTACCTGCGCGCGAAGGCGGAGGCGGATGCCGCGCTGATGGCCAGCGACCGCGACTGGACGATCGTGCGGCCGGGCTTTCTCACGGACGACCCCGGCACCGGCCGGGTCCGCATCCAGACCGAGCCGATCCGCGAGCAGGTGCCGCGCGACGACGTCGCGGCCGTGCTCGCCACCGTCCTGCACGAGCCCCGCTCGGTGGGGCTGGTCGTCTACGTCGTAGCCGGCGACGACCCGATCGAGCAGGCGCTCGCAAAAGTCCTTCCCTAGTGCGGGTGGACCTGATGATCGAGGGGCAGGAGGACGTCACCTGGGACGACTGGCGGGCGCTGGCGGGCGCCTGCGAGGAACACGGCGTCGAGACGCTGTTCCGCTCCGACCACTACCTCTCCGTCTTCGGCCAGCGCGAGCGAGGCTCGCTCGACGCCTGGGCGACGATCAACGCGCTGGCCGCCACGACGTCGAAGGTCCGCCTCGGGACGCTGGTCTCGCCGGTCACGTTCCGGCACGCGGCCGAGCTGGCCAAGGTCGTCGCCACGGCCGATCACGTCTCGGGCGGGCGCGTGGAGCTGGGCCTCGGCACCGGCTGGCTGCAGGTCGAGCACGAGGTCTACGGCTTCCCCTTCCCCCCGCTGGGTGAGCGCATGGCGCTGCTCGAGGAGCAGCTCCAGCTGATCGACCTGCACTGGACCGACGGACCCCAGCAGCCCAAGCCGGTGCAGCGGCCTCGCCCGAACCTGATCGTCGGCGGCCGGGGCGGCCCGCGCAGCATCCGCATGGCCGCGCGCTACGCCGACGAGTACAACACCGTCAACAAGACAGCGGCGGAATGCGCGGCCATCCGCGAGCAGCTCGACGCCGCGTGCGAGGCGGCCGGACGCGACCGCATCCCGCTGTCGCTGATGATCACGTGGCTGGCCGGCGAGGACCGCGCCGAGCTGCTCGACCGAGCCGGACGGCTGGCGGAGTGGCAGGGACGTGGCGGCGACGGCGAGCGCCTGCTGGGCGAGCTCGGCGAGAGCGCGATCGCCGGCACGCTCGAGGAGAACCTCGAGCGCCTGCGCGAGCTGGCCGCCGCGGGCGTCGAGCGCGTGATGCTGCAGCACCTGCTGCACCGCGATTTGGACGCCGTGGCGCAGATCGGGCGCGTCGTGGCGCCGGCGGTCGTCCGCGCCCCCAGCGACGTCTAGGCTCCACGGCCGTGGTCGACCAGTCGATCTTCAAGGCCTATGACGTCCGGGGCATCTACCCGGATCAGATGGACGAGCAGCTCGCCTACCGGATCGGGCGCGCCTTCCCGCGCGTGCTTGCGGAGCTGCACGGCGGGCTGCCGTCGGAGCAGCGCATCGCGCTCGGGCGCGACATGCGCCTGTCGGCGCCGGCCATGGCGGAGGCCTACGCGCGCGGCATCGCCGACGAGGGCGCCGACGTGCTCGACGTCGGGATGGTCGGCACCGAGATGCTCTACTGGACGGTCGGTTCGCGGGAGCTGGACGGCGGCCTGATGTGCACGGCCTCGCACAACCCGGCCGCGTACACCGGCGCCAAGCTCGTCAAACGCGGCGCGCTGGCGCTGTCGGGGGACTCCGGGATCGGCGAGCTGCGCGACCTGGTCGCCGCCGGCGCCCCTGGCGAGCCGGCCTCCGAGCCGGGGCGGATCGACCACGAGGACGTGAGCGAGGCGTTCAGGGAGGCTGCGCTCGGCTACATCGACCCGGACCGCGTCGGCTCGATGCGCGTGGTGCTCGACGGCGGCAACGGCATGGCAGGTCCGATGGTGGGACCGCTGCTGCAACGGTTCCCGCTCGAGCGGGTAGAGACCTACTGGGAGCCGAACGGGGAGTTCCCCGACCACGAGCCCAACCCGCTGCTGGAGGAGAACCGGCGGTTCATCATCGACCGGGTGCGCGAGACCGGCGCCGACCTGGGCATCGCGTGGGACGGCGACGCCGACCGCTGCTTCTTCATCGACGACTCGGGAGAGTTCGTGGCCGGCGACTTCCTCACGGCGCTGCTCGCCGAGGCGCTGCTGCGCAAGGAGCCGGGCGCGACCGTGCTGTACGACGTGCGCGCGTCGCGCGCGGTGCGGGACGTGGTCGAGCGCTCCGGAGGGACCGCCCTGGTGAACCGCGTCGGCCACGCCTTCTTCAAGACGCGCATGCGCGCGACCGGAGCCGCGTTCGGCGGCGAGGTGTCCGGCCACTACTACTTCCGCGAGTTCTACAACGCGGACTCGGGCACGCTGCCGGCGCTGCTGATCCTCGAGCTGCTGTCGCAGCGCGGCGCGAAGTTGAGCGAGCTCGTCGCCGACCTGCGCGCGACCTACTTCATCTCCGGCGAGATCAACTCCGAGGTCGCCGACCAGCAGGCGAAGATGGCCGAGATCGAGGCGCGCTACGGCGACGCCGAGATCGACCACCTCGACGGCGTCTCGGTCGACTACGACGACTGGCACTTCAACGTGCGCCCGTCGAACACCGAGCCGCTGCTGCGGCTGTGCCTCGAGTCGCTCGTCTCGCAGGAAGACATGGAGCGGCGGCGCGACGAGGTGCTCGCGCTGATCCGGGCCTGACGCGATGACCCCGCAGGAGGCGCTCGCGGAGGCGGCCGAGGCGGGCATCCACTGCATGCCGATCCCGACGCCGTTCCTCGTCGGGCGCGTCAACTGCTACCTGATCGAGGACGACCCGCTCACGCTCGTCGACACCGGTCCGAACTCCGGCAAGGCGCTGGACGAGCTGGAGCGCGCGCTGGCCGAGCGCGGGCGCCGCGTCGAGGACCTCGGGCTGATCGTGGTCACGCACCAGCACATCGACCACATCGGCCTGCTCGAGGTGCTCGTGCGCCGCTCCGGCGCCGACGTCGCGGCGCTCGACCTCCTCTCCCCCTACCTGGGCGACTATCGCGGCGCCGCCGAGCGCGACGACGAGTTCGCGGTCGCGCTGATGCTGCGCCACGGCATCCCCGCCGAGATGACGCAGGCGCTGCGCTCCGTCTCGTCCGCCTTCCGCGGCTGGGGCAGCGGCGCGGCGGTCACGACGCCGCTGCGCGATGGCGGCAGCCTCACGCTGCGCGACCGCACGTTCGCGGTCCGGCACCGGCCCGGCCACAGCCCCTCCGACACCGTCTTCTGGGACGAGGCGAGCGGACTGCTGCTCGGCGGCGACCACCTGATCAAGCACATCTCCTCCAACCCGCTGATCGCGCGCCCGCTCGACGGCGACGCGAGCGCGGCCGCCGACGAGCGCCCGCAGGCGTTGCGCACGTACATCACGTCGCTGGCCGCCACGCGCGAGCTGCCGGCGCGCGTCGTGCTGTCCGGGCACGGCGAGCCGGTGACCGACCACCGCGCGCTGATCGACGAGCGCTTCGGCCTGACCGAGCGGCGCAAGCGCAAGATCCACGGGCTGCTCGCCGAGGGGCCGTTGACGGCGCACGAGCTGGCGCAGCGGATGTGGGGCAACGTCGCCGTCACGCAGGCGTTCCTGACGCTGTCCGAGGTGCTCGGGCACCTCGACCTGCTCGTCGCCGAGGGCGCGGTCGCAGAGCGCGACGCCGACGGCGTCGTGCGCTTCGAGGCGGTCGTCCCCGCTGCGGCGTGAGCGGCGTCCCGCCCGATACGCCGTAGCGGCGCGCCTCGCACACCCGACGGGTACCGTCATGACGCCGTGATCGCGGATCCCCCGGACGCGACGCGCACCGTTCCCACGTGCGCCTGGTGCGAGCAGCCGCTCGCGCACGGTCCACTGCGCACGCTCGCGCAGCTGCGCTGCGACCACTGCGGCGCGACGACCGCGCTCGACTGGCCGGGCGAGCGCGAGCTGCCGCGGGTCACGCTCCCGCCCGTCGCGCAGCTGCGCGGCGCACAGCGGATCTGCACGCTCGGCGAGGCCGCGCGCCGGCGCGTGCGGCGGCGCCTGGCGGTCCGCATCGCGCGCGTCGCCCCGCCCGGCCCGGTGCTCGACGTCAGCAGCGGCGACCGCATGCTGCTCGACGCGCTGCGCGCGACCGGGCGCCTGACGACCGGGATCGTCTCCGGCCGCCCCGGCGCCGCCGCGCGCGCCGGGCTCCAGCAGGCCGAGATCACCGAACTGGGCGGGCGCTACGCCGCGATCGTCTTCTGGCAGTCGCTCGGCCGCCTGCACGCGCCCAGCGTCGCGCTCGAGCACGCGGCAGCGCTGTTGAAGCCCGGCGGGCTGCTGGCGATCGCGCAACCGAGCCCGGCCCGTCTGCATGCGCGTGCGCTCGGGGAGCGCCTGATCGCACCGGGATCCCCGCAGCACCGCGTCGTGATCCCGCCGCAGACGCTGATGGAGCACCTGCACGCGCTCGGGCTGCAGGCCGACCGCATCGACCACCTGCTCGACCTGCCGACGCCCGGCGGGTGGCTGCAGAGCGTGCTCGGCGGCGTGACGGCGATCGAGGCGCGGCGCTGAGCGCTACGACACCCGCCGTGCGCTGCGGCGCTCGGTCGCTTCGCTGACGATCCGCACGACGTCCTCGGCGTCGTCGACGACCGCCAGCAGGTCCATGTCGGGCGCCGAGATCTTGCCCTCTCGCAGCAGCGTGCCGCGCAGCCAGTCGACGAGCGGATCCCAGTAGGCGTGGCCGACCAGCACGAGCGGGAAGTGACGGATCTTGCGCGTCTGGATCAGCGTGAGCGCCTCGAACAGCTCGTCGAGCGTGCCGAAGCCGCCCGGGAAGACGACGAACGCGGACGCGTAGCGCACGAACATCACCTTGCGCGTGAAGAAGTAGTGGAAGTGCAGCGGCCGGTCGATCCACGGGTTCTCCGGCTCCTCGAACGGCAGGTCGATCGCGAGCCCGATCGACAGCGCGCCGACCTCGCGCGCGCCCTCGTTGGCGGCCGCCATGATGCCGCTGCCGCCGCCGGTGATGATCGCGAAGCCGGCGCGACCGAGCCGTCTCGCGACCTCCCGCGCATGCTCGTACTCGGGGTCGTCGGGATGCGTGCGCGCCGAGCCGAAGATCGTCACGCCGTGTTCGACGTCGGCGAGCGCCTCGAAGCCGGTCTCCAGCTCGCGCCGCATCCGCGCGATCCGCATCGGGTCGGTCGCGGCCGCGTCGCGCTCGTCGAGCAGCTCCTCGTCGAGCGTCCGCGGCAGGGCCGGCTCGTCGTCCGGCTGCAGGTCCTGGGCGTCGGTCACGGGATCGAGTATCTCAGCCGACAGCCGCGTCCTTCGCGCTGCGCACGCGGTGGTCGGTCCCCATCAGCACGTGCGGCAGGCCGCACATCTCGACCAGTCGTGAGTAGTTGCGCATCGTGATGTGGCGCGCCAGCCGCTCCGGGAGGAAGTGGACGGGTTCGTCGTCGTGCTCGCTGATCACGTCGCACGTGAAGACGATCGAGCGCTGGTTCTCGTAGCGACCGTTGACGATGTTGTAGAGCTGCTCGAGCACCCAGTCGGTCGGGCGTGCGACGGCGAGGTCCTCGATGTGGAGCAGCTCGACGCTCGTCAGGCGGTCGATCAGGTCGAGCGTCGCGCCCGAGTCCTCCTCGCCGTACGTGCGGCGGATCTCGTCCAGCAGCCGCGGGCCGGTGTAGATCGCCACCGAGCGGCCGGCGGCGAGCGCGTGCTGCGAGATCAGGTACGCGAGGTGGCTCTTGCCGGTGCCGGGGCTGCCGAGGAACCACATCCCCTCGCCCTGGTCCAGCTTGTCGTCGATGCTCTCGCAATAGCGACGGACGGCGCGGACGACGTCGCGGTCGATCGAGGGGATCGGCTCGCGGTCGAAGCCGAGGTTCTGGAAGCGTTTGGGGATCGCGTTGGAGAGGCGTCTCGAGCGTTTGCGCGCGACCTGCTCGGGCCAGCAGCGGCAGCGGTAGGTCGTGTTCGCGTCGAGGTCGACGACCATCCCGCTGCCGTCGCAGAGGGCGTAGGGGCATTCGCGCGTGGCGACGGACACGGTGAGCGAGTCTAGCCCTGCTCGATGGCGCCGACGTGCGCGACGTTGGCGACGTCGTCCGCCTCGTCGCTCGCCGCGGCGGCGAACCACGCGTCGAGGATCTCCTCGAGCTGCGCGGCGGAGGTCGTGCGCAGGCTGAGCGCGAGCACGTTCGCGTCGTTCCAGCGCCGCGCCCCGGCCGCCGTCTCCGCGTCGCAGCACAGTGCGGCGCGGATCCCGCGCACCTTGTTGGCGGCGATCGCCGCGCCGGTGCCGGTCCAGCAGCAGACGATCGCATGCTGCACGCGGCCGTCGGCGACGTCGCGCGCAGCGCGCTCGCTCGCCCAGGCCCAGTCGCTGCGCTCGCCGGGCGCGAGCGCGCCGTGCACGACCGGCTCGTGACCGCGCGCTCGCAGCGCTTCCGGAACGAGCTCGGCGACCCCGGTCAGCTCGTCCGCTGCGACGGCGATCCGCATGCGGCGAGTATGGCACCGCCGGAGCCGGATCCCGCGGCGGCCGGAGCTGGCGCGGAGGCTCCCCCAAGCCTCCGCGCCTTGTCCCGTAAGCGTGGCGCGGGGGTCCCCCAACCCCCGCGCCCGTCCCCCAAGCGAGAGCCGGCGTCCTAGCGGCGTCCCCGCGCCGCAGGCCGGAAGCCGGCGAGGAAGATCTCGGCCGCGCGGCGGTTCCCGCCGATCCGCAGCCCCTCGACGGCGTGCGCCGGTCCGAGCGCCTGCGCCCACGCGCCGGAGGTGCCCTTGATGACCGTGTCGGCGTGCTCGGCCGGCCGGTGGACGACCGTGGCGGCCCCGCCGGCCATCCGCAGCGTGTAGAGGTCGAGCGCCACGCCCTGGTCGTCCTCGACGATCAGCTCGACCTCGGCG
Organism: Conexibacter sp.; assembly: GCA_036379915.1. Classification (GTDB taxonomy): domain Bacteria; phylum Actinomycetota; class Thermoleophilia; order Solirubrobacterales; family Solirubrobacteraceae; genus Conexibacter. Next base: position 7,340 of record DASVFS010000206.1, read on the forward strand.
TTCGCGTCGGGCGGCGGGGCGACGACGCAGCCCGCGAGGCGGAACATCGCGGTCACGTCCACCCACTCGTCCGGCTGCGGCGCCGACCACGCCCAGCGCAGCGCCCACTGCACCATCGGCGCGAGGATCGCCAGCATGTCGCGGCCCGAGTCGGTCAGCTCGAATTCGACGCGCGGAGGCACCTCCGCATAGCGATGGCGCTCCACGAGCCCTTCGGCGGTCATGCGGTTGAGGCGCTGCTCGAGCGCCCCGGTCGACATGCCGGGGAACGCACGCTGCAGCTCGGACAGGCGCAGCGCGCCGAACGCCAGCTCGCGCGCGATCAAGAGAATCCAACGGTCGCCGACGACGCCAAGCGCTCGCGCATCCGGCGACCACTGTCGCCGTTGCCGAATCCCCGACACGTCGGATCGAGCCACCACTGGTCCCCTCTTCCTCGGCTCCTGGCGATCGCGGTCGGACGGACCCGATTTCGCGTCTCGATCCTCGCCTGATGCCCCGCACGAGGACCCGCAGCACCGCCAGCTCTCAATGGGAAACTACCATGACTCCTGCTGGGGTGTCCACCTGGTTCCGTGGCCGACCTGGCTCCGCTTCACGCCAGGTGGCGGGCCGCATTCCGTTGCTCAGGCCCGTACCATTGCTCAAGCGATCTTGCGCGTTCGGGAACGGCCCGGAACCGCAGGCCGGCGAGATCGACTACGGTAAACGCCCGCGTCTTCGAGGCCGGGCCGGAGCGCGGATGCCATGGGATCGAACGGGACGATGGACGCAGTCGACGGCAGGCCACCCCTCCGCCCTGCGCTCGGGCGCGACACGCAGCGCGAGCGGCTGCTGCACGGCATGGCGGCGACCGTCGCGCGGCGCGGCTACGCCGCCACGCCGGTCGCCGAGGTGCTGAAGACCGCCGGCGTCTCGCGACGCACGTTCTACGAGCAGTTCGCCGACAAGGAGGACTGCTTCCTCGCCGCCTACGACGCGATCACGGCCGCCTGCACCGAGCGCCTCGTGACCGCCTACCACGGCGGCGAGACGTGGGAGGAGGGCATCGCGCACGCCTACGACGCGCTGCTGGGCACGCTCGCGGCCGAGCCGGAGCTCGCGCATCTGGGCGTCGTCGACGTGCTCGCCGCCGGCCCGCGCGCGCTCGCCCGTCGCGAGGCGACGCTGCGCCGCTTCGCCCGCTTCATCGACTACACGCGCGAGCGCGCCGAGGCGGTCGCGACCCCGCCCACGCTCGTGGGCCAGGCGATCGTCGGCGGGATCCACGAGCTCGTCTACTCGCAGCTCGTGCGCGGCCGCGCGGCGCAGCTTCCGCAGCTGACGGACGAGCTGCTCCATTACACCTTCATGTTGCTCGGCGTCCGGCGGCAGGACGGCTGATTCGCGGGGTAAGCTGCCGCCCCCGTGCCAGAGGACGACGTCGACTTCCTGCTCGCTCCGCTGCCCAGCGGACGGCACGGACTCACGCGCGAGCAGGTCGTGCGCTCGCAGCGTGCGCGCCTGCTGCGCGCGGCCGTCGCGGTCGCCGGGACGGAGGGCTACGCAGGCATGACGGTCAGCGCGGTGATCGCCCACGCGAGCGTCTCGCGCAAGACGTTCTACGAGCAGTTCGCCGACCGCGAGGACTGCTTCCTGGCGGCGTACGAGCTCGTGATGGCGCGCGCGCTGAGCGGCACGCGCGCCGCGTCCGCGCTCGACGCGCCGTGGCGCGACCGCGTGCGGGCGGCCCTCGCGTGGGCGATCGACGCGCTCGCGCGGCATCCGTACGAGGCGCGCGTCGCGTTCGCCGAGGTGCTCGCCGCCGGTGCGCGCGCGCTCGAGCGTCGCGACCAGGTCCTGCGCGAGTTCGCGCAGCTGCTCGCGCCCGGCGTCGACGCCGCGCCGGGCGAGGCCGGCCTTTCCACCGCGATGCCGACGGCGACGGTCGGCGCGCTCTGGGAGCTGATCGGCGGACACGTCCGCCGCGGTCACGGCGCCGAGCTCCCGGGCCTCCTGCCGGACCTGCTCTACTGCGCGCTCGCGCCGTTCCTCGGTCCCGTCGCGGCCGCCGAGGCGGCAGCCGACGCGACGCCTGAGCTCGCCGCCGTCGCCCGCGGCGCCTGACCTCGCCGGCCACGCAGATGGGCCGCCGCCCGGTTGCCTGCCGCGGCGGATCCGGGTACATGGTGCGCATGGAGCTCGCGACGAAGATCGGGCTGGCGCTCCTGCTGTTCGCGTCGGTGGGGTTCGCCTTCCTGGGCCCGCCGCCGCGACGGCGCGTCGGCGCCGGCGTGCGCGGCGCCATGCTCTCGAGCGGGATGGCGGGATACGTGGCGGCCGTGGCCGCGCTCGCGGCGGGGGCGCTCGTGCCGGGAGCGCTGCTGCTGGCGGGCGCCGGCGAGCTCGTGTGCGCGGCCGGCTGGCTCAGCCGTGGCGACGCGCCGCCGAGCGACGACGACGGGGACGACGACGGCGGAGGCGGTGGCGGCCGCAGACCGAAGCCGCCGCCGACCGACTGGGACGCGTTCGAGCGGGCGTTCCGGCGCTACGCGCGCGAGCACGAGCGCCAGCGGGTGTAGCGCCGCCGCGGACGCTCAGCGCCGCGCCGCCAGGCGCGCCCGCACCAGCTCCAGGAAGCGCGCGTGCAGTCGCGTCTCGCCGCTCAGCTCGGGGTGGAACGCGATCGCGATGCGGTCGCCCTGGCGGACGGCGACGGGGTGCCCGTCGACGGCGGCCAGCACCTCGACGTCCTCCCCGTGCTCCGCGACCCACGGCGCGCGGATGAAGACGGCGCGCACGGGCGGGCCGTCGATGCCGGCGACGTCGAGGTCGGCCTCGAACGAGCGCACCTGACGGCCGAACGCGTTGCGCTCCGCGCGCAGGTCCATCAGGCCCAGGTGGTCGCGGTCGAGCATGATCAGGCCCGCGCAGGTGCCGAGCAGCGGCGTGCCGCGCGCGGCCAGCTCGCGCAGCGGCTCCGCGAGCCGCTCGCGCGCGATCCCGAGCGTCATCGTCGTCGACTCGCCGCCGGGGATCACGAGCCCGTCGAGTCCGTCGAGGTCGGCCGGCACGCGCACCTCGCGCGGCGCGGCGCCGAGCTCGCGCAGGACGCGCGCGTGCGCCGCAAAGTCACCCTGCAGGGCGAGGATGCCGACGACCGGCGCGTCCACGCCGGCGCCTCTACCAGCCGCGACCGGCGAGCTGCTGCTCGGGCTCGAGCTTGGAGGACTCGAGGCTGGCCATCGCCGTGCCGAGGCCGGTCGAGGCCGCGGCGACGCGCTCGGGATCGGCGTAGTGCGTCGTCGCCTCGACGATCGCCTTCGCGCGCCGCTCCGGATCCTCGCTCTTGAAGATTCCCGAGCCGACGAACACGCCCTCGGCGCCGAGCTGCATCATCAGCGACGCGTCGGCCGGGGTCGCGATCCCGCCCGCGCAGAACAGCACGACGGGGAGCTTCCCGCGCTCGGCCACCCCGCGCACGAGGTCCAGCGGCGCCTGATGCTCCTTCGCGGCGGACGCCAGCTCGGCGTCGTCGAGCGCTCCCAGCTTGCGGATCTCACCCGTGATCCGGCGCATGTGCGTGACCGCGTTGACGATGTCGCCGGTGCCGGCCTCGCCCTTGGAGCGGATCATCGCCGCCCCCTCGCCGATCCGCCGCAGCGCCTCGCCGAGGTTCGTCGCGCCGCACACGAACGGCACCTTGAACGCCCACTTGTCGATGTGGTTGATCTCGTCGGCGGGCGTCAGCACCTCGGACTCGTCGACGTAGTCGACCTCGAGCGCCTCGAGCACCTGCGCCTCGGCGAAGTGGCCGATCCGCGCCTTCGCCATCACCGGGATCGTGACGGCCTGCTGGATCCCCTTGATCATCTCGGGATCCGACATGCGCGCCACGCCGCCGTCGCGCCGGATGTCCGCCGGCACGCGCTCGAGCGCCATCACCGCGCAGGCGCCGGCGGCCTCGGCGATGCGGGCCTGCTCGGGCGTGACCACGTCCATGATCACCCCGCCCTTGAGCATCTCGGCCAATCCGGCCTTGACGGTGAAGGTCGCCTCGTCGCGCATCGTGGCTGCAATATAGCCACGGGCGCAGGGCTCACGCCGTGCGGTTAGCCTTCGCGGCCGTGGCCGAGGCGATCTACCTTCCGGACGGTCCAGATCGCTTCCAGCCGACCGAGCTCGCGCGCGGCCCGTGGGACCCCCACGCCCAGCACGGCGGCGCCCCCGCGGCGCTGATCGCGCGCGCGATCGAGCACGTCGAGAGCGCGGTCCCGATGGACGTCGTGCGGATCACGTACGAGCTGCTGCGGCCGGTGCCGCTGACGCCGCTCGAGCTGCGCACGCGCGTGCCGCGCGACGGCAAGCGCGTGCAGCTCGTCGAGGCGCAGCTGCATGCCGGCGAAGTCGAGGTCGTGCGCGCGACCGCGTTGCGGATCCGCCGCGACGCGGTCCCGGCGCCGGACGCGGACTGCGAGCCGCCGGCGCACGGCGGCCCAGCCGGCGGTGCGCTGCTGGAGCCGCCCGCCGACCGGCCGATCTCCTTCGCCTGGCACGCGATGGAGATCCGCTTCGTCACCGGCTCCTTCTGGGAGGTCGGCCCCGCCTTCGCGTGGTTCCGCCTGCGCTTCCCGCTCGTCGCCGGCGAGCAGCCGTCGCCGTTGCAGCGGCTCGCCGCCGCCGGCGACTTCGGCAACGGCATCGCGACCGCCGTCTCGTGGGCGACGCACGTCTTCATCAACCCCGACCTGACGCTCTACGTCGAGCGGCTGCCGGACGGCGAGTGGGTCGGGCTCGACGCCGTCTCGCGCGTCGGCGCCGCCGGCACCGGGGTCAGCGACAGCGTGCTCTACGACGAGCGCGGCCGCGTCGGACGCGCGCAGCAGGGGCTGTTCGTGGCGGAGCGGGCTACTTGAGCCGGAACGCCTTGATGCGCGTCTCGTACTGCTGCGCGTCGCGCGCGTAGACGCCGTAGGCGATCCCCTGCAACAGCGACAGCAGGGCGACGTGCGAGCGCACGTACGCGGGGCTGTTGGACGAGTAGTAGAGGCGGATGCGCGCGAGTCTGGAGACCTCCGAGAGCGTCGCGTCGGTGATCGCGAGCGTCGGCGCTCTGCGGTGGCGCGCGAGCTTCATCGTGCGCGCGATCAAGGGGTGCGGGCGGCCGGCCGAGAGGCCGATCACGAGCGTCATCTCGTCGATCCGCGCGAGCCGCCCGAGCGCCTCCTGCGACGGCGAGGCGACGACCTCGGCGCGGATGTCGAGCAGCATCAGCAGGTGGCGCAGGTAGCTGGCGAAGAAGGCCATCTGGTCGGTGCCGGCGATCAGCACGCGCTCGGCCGTCGAGATCGCCTCGATCGCCGCGTCCATGTCTCTGCGCGAGAGCTTGCGCGCGGTCTCCTCCACGTTGACGTGGTCGGTCGCGAGGGCCGTCTCGTACTCCGTCTGGTCGAGCGAGAACAGCGGCGCCGCGACGGTGACCGCCCCGTTGCCCGCCTGACCGGAGCCCGCCTGGCGGCGGTACTCCTCGCGCGCGGCCTGCTGCAGCTCGGGGAAGCCCTCGAAGCCGAGCGCCTGCGAGAAGCGCACGACCGTGCTCGAGGAGGTCGACGCGCGCCGGGCCAGCTCCTCGGCCGTCTGGAAGGCGGCCTCGTCGAGGTGGTCGACGATGTACTGCGCGACGTCCTTCTGCGAGCGCGAGAACTCGTCGAAGCGGGCGGTGATGTAGTCAGAGAGCGCCTGATGCCCGTGCGGGCGCGGGGGCTCGACGGTGGCGGTGGTGGAGGCTCGCTTCATGGGCAGCGATGGATTCGACGCCCACCCGGCGCTCTCCTTCACGACGCCGGTCGCTCTATGCTGCCCGCCGATGAAGATCCTCCCCGCCACGCTCGACGGAGTGCTCGAGATCGAGCCCGACGTGTTCGGCGACCACCGCGGCTTCTTCGTCGAGACGTTCCGCGCGGCGGCGCTCGCCGAGGCCGGCGTCGAGGTCGCCTTCGTGCAGGACAACCACTCGCGTTCGCGGCGCGGAACGCTGCGCGGGCTGCACTTCCAGACGGCGCCGGGGCAGGCGAAGCTCGTGCGCTGCGCGCGCGGGACGATCTTCGACGTCGCCGTCGACCTGCGCCGGGGCTCGCCGACGTACGGCAGATGGGCCGGCTTCACGCTCGACGACGCGTCGATGCGCGAGCTGTTCGTGCCCGCGGGCTTCGCGCACGGCTTCTGCGTGCTGAGCGAGGTCGCCGACGTCGTCTACAAGTGCTCGAGCTACTACGACCCGGCGACCGAGGCGGAGATCGCCCACGACGACCCGGACATCGCGATCGCGTGGCCGAGCGAGGTCGAGCCGATCGTCTCGGAGCGCGACGCGAACGCGCCGCGCCTGGCCGACGTCGCGGCCGCGCTGCCGTTCTGAGGACGCGCGACGCCTTGAGGCGCCGGCCTCAGGCGTCGAGCCGGCTGCGGTGCTCCTCGTTCTGCTGGCGCTCGCCGAGCACCTGGATCACCGCGTAGGCGATCAAGACGTTGGCGATCACGCCGATGCCGAGGAACGTCACGAGCAGGCCGAACGTGAACGTGAAGGCGGGTGAGGCGAGAGCGATCACGCGCGGCAGCTTAGCGAAGCGCCCGGCGAGCGGGCGCGGCGCGGCCGGCGGCGGCGGCGCTCCGCTGGTGGCGGATGCCGCCGAGGCGATGGGGTACCGTGACGGACATGGAGTCCCCCCGCGAGCGCGCCTGCCCGAACTGCGGCGCCGCCGCCGCCGGCCC
>DASVFS010000207.1:0-10659 GCA_036379915.1 Conexibacter sp.
GCGCGTTCCAGGGCGCGGCCGCGGCGTCCGTCGCCCCGCTCTCGCTGACGCTGCTGAGCGAGGCGTTCCCGGCCGGCAAGCGCGGGCTCGCGCTCGGCATCTGGTCCGGCGTCAGCGGACTCGGCGTCGCGCTCGGGCCGCTCGCGGGCGGCGCGGTGATCGAGGGCATCTCGTGGCACTGGATCTTCTGGCTTAACGTCCCGATCGGGCTCGTGCTCGCGCCGCTCGCGCTGCTGCGCCTGACCGAGTCGCACGGACCGAACGACCGGCTCGACCTGCCGGGCCTCGCGCTCGCCGGGCTCGGTCTGCTCGGCCTCGTGTTCGGGATCGTCAAGGCGCAGGACTACGGCTGGACGAGCGCGACCGTGCTCGGCACGGGGCTTTCGGGCCTCGCGCTTTTGGCGGCATTCGTGTGGTGGGAGCTGCGGACGCCGCAGCCGATGCTGCCGATGCGCTTCTTCCGCTCGCGCGGCTTCACCGCCACGAGCGGCGTGTCGGTCGGGATGTTCTTCGGCACGTTCGGCTCGATCTTCCTGCTCGCGCAGTTCTTCCAGACGGTGCAGGGGTACACGGCGCTCGAGGCGGGGCTGCGCACGCTGCCGTGGACGGTCATGCCGATCTTCGTTGCGCCGATCGCGGGGATCCTGTCCGACCGCGTCGGCTCGCGGGCGCTGATGGCGCTCGGGCTCGCGCTGCAGGCCGGCGCGCTGGCGTGGCTCGCGCTCGTGTCCGAGCCGACCGTGCCGTACGGGCAGCTCGTGCTGCCGTTCATGATGGCCGGCGCCGGGATGGCGCTCGTGTTCGCGCCCGCGGCGAACGCGGTGCTGTCGAGCGTGCGCCCGCAGGAGGCGGGACAGGCGTCCGGCGCGACGAACACGTTCCGCGAGATCGGCGGCGCGCTCGGCGTCTCGGTCCTCTCGACCGTGTTCGCCGGCGCGGGCTCGTACGCCTCGCCGCAGGCGTTCACGGACGGCATGACGGCCGCGGTGATGGTGGGCGCGGCCGTCTGCGCCGCCGGCGCCGTCTGCGCGCTGTTCGTGCCAGGGCGCGCGCGGCAGGCGGAGCTGGCGGCGGCGAACGCCGCGGCGGTGGCGGTGGAGCGCGAGCCGGAGCCGGTCGCCGCGTAGCTCAGTTCTTGCGCCGGCTCGTCCCGCCGCGTCTCGGCGCGGGGCGGGCCGGACGCGTCGTATGTCCGGGCGTCGCGACGTCGCGCTCGAACGCGTCGAGCAGGTCGAACACCTCGGGCGCCTCCCAGCGCCGGCCCCAGCGCTGCTGCGACGGTCGGATCAGGACCCCGGCATGCTCGAGCGCCGTGAGCGCTCTCGCCGCCGCCGTCTCGCTGACGCCGGCGAGCTCGGCGGCGCGTGCGACCGTGAGGACCGGCTCGGCGGCGAGCTGCTCGAGCAGCGCACGCGAGCTGGCGTGGCTGCGCGGGCGCCCCAGCCGGCTCAGCCACTGCTCGCGCAAGGCGTCGACGCGGAACGCGAGATCGTGTGCCCGGTCGACCGCCTTCACCGTGCACGCGGCGAAGAACAACAGCCAGTCCTTCAGGTCACCGAAGCGGTATTCCACGAGTCCGCCGATGTACATGCGGTTGTGGGTTGCGAGCACGAGGCTGATCGGCGGCACGACGCTCGTCGCCAGGCCCCGTCGCCGGTAGACGACATGGATGAGACAGCGCCCGGTGCGGCCATTGCCGTCGAGGAAGGGGTGGATCGTCTCGAACTGCGCATGCGCGATCGCCGCCTGCAGGGTGACCGGCAGGTCGTCGAGGTTGAGGAACGCGGCGAGGTCGTCGAGCAGCTCCTCGACGTACTCGTATGGGGGCGGGATGAAGTCGGCTCCCGCCGGGCTGTACGACGAGCGCCCGATCCAGTTCTGCTCCTGCCGCACGACGCCGGCGAGCGGCTCGTCGACCGTCTCCTCGAACAGCGTGCGGTGGATCGCCACGATGTCGTCGCGCGTCAACGGACGCGGCTCTGTCGCCAACGCGATGGCCCGCTCCATCGCGCGCACGTTGCCGATGACGAGGTCAGCCGTCGCGTCGTGCTTGTCGCTCGCGCCGGCCGCGGCGCGCGCGAGCCGCCGCTGGCCGACGATCAGGTTCTCGATCCGCGACGAGCCGACGGACTCCTGGCGCAGCAGCTGACGCGCAAGCGCATCGAGGCCCTGCACGTCGGGCGCCTGGCGGTCGAATTCCCGCACCTCCGCGTCCGCCTCGGCGATCAGCGCCGCCGTCGAGGCGGTCAGCGTCGGATCCCAATCGGCGATCGGATCGGGGACGAAGCAGTCGATCGTCTGCGCGACGCGGTGCCGACGCGGGACGCCGGACAGGATCGACGGCTTCCAGACGCGCTGTTCGATCCGCCCGTGCCGAGGAGCGGGTTGGGAAGTGGCGACCACTCCCCAACCTTAGCATCCGAAAGTTCGAAACTCAGTACCCGGGCGACGGCGCAGGCGCCGGCGAGCCATTCGACGCGCTGCTCCTCGGCGCGACTGCCGCGTGCCAGGTCCCGACGTCCTTGAAGCCCTCGCCGTTGACGTCGCCCTTGCGCGCATCGCCGGAGAAGCGGTACAGCGGCTTGCCCTTGTACGTCACCTGGCGGCGGCCGTCGGGACGTCTGATCGCGCCGAGCCCTCTGACGCCGACCGGTCTGACGCCGCGCTTGAGGATCAGCGGCGGCCAGCTCGAGAGGCAGGAGCCGGTGCAGATGAAGCGGCCTCTCGTCTCGGCGCTCAGCGAGTAGAGCGTGCGGCCGCCGCCGCTCGTGACGAGGATGCGCTTGTGCAGCGTCGCGTTCTGCGCCGTCGCGACTCTCAGCGTGGCGCCGCTGCGCGCCTGCCCGCGCGGCGGTCCGACGAGCATGAACACGACGGCGAACGCGAGCGCGGCGATCAACAGCGCGAGCGCCGCACGGCGGGGGCGAGGGTCGGACGAGGTCGGGCGCATCGCGGCTGGCTCCTTCGGCTCGGGTTCGCGTCCTTCTCTCCACTGAGATGCCGCCGCGGCCCCGAATCTTCCTGCCGCTCGACCACGCCCGACCCGTCCCAGCGCTGCGGCGTGTTGTCAGCCGAGCGCCGCTGGCGTATCTTGGGATTCCAACTGGGGGATCCTATGCGTCGTCCCGGGCATCCGCCTTGGAACGCTCCGTCGGCGTGCGCCGCGGCATCCCGCTCGTTTCGGAAGGAGGAGCAAGATGAAGTCGCTTGCGTTGCTCATAGCTGTCATGTGCTCTGCAATTATCGCCGCGGCGTGTGCCTCGACCGCGGCGGGAAGGAACCTTGAATTGAGGGGTACGACCTTCAGAGCGCAGTTCGAATCTCTGGTCCTCAGGACGGATAGCGAAACGCTCTGCCACGTGACCCTCGAAGGCTCCTTTCACTCAAGAACATTTGCCAAGGTCCTGGGCTCCCTAATCGGCTACGTCACCACGGCGCGCCTCGGTACGTGTGGCGAAGGTAGGGCGACTATTCTAACCGTCACGCTGCCTTGGCATGTGACCTACGCGGGCTTTGCCGGAACTCTACCGAACATATCTGAATTTGCGACGCATGTGATCGGGCTGTCCCTTAGTACCCAGAATAGACTCGCGGTATGTCTAGTGACTACGACCGCAGGCGAACCCGTATCCATGAGGTTTCTCCGATTCCTTGAATCGGGTGCCCTCAGAGACGTTGAACTCCTTGGAAGCATAAGGACCGGCGCTGAATGCCTCGGAATCAGAGCTACGCTCACGACCTTTAGGGAAGTCATAACGCAACTAGGAACGACAAACCAGGTCAGTCTGAGACTAATATAAACGGCGAGCTGTCTTCCCGGCGTCGTCCTTCGTCGTGTTCGGAGGCTGGCGGTGCCTAGGCCGCCAGCCTGGACAGGGCGCTGGGCGTGCGACAGCGTCGCCCGCGCCGGGAGTAGCTATATTAGTCGGACACTGATGAGCGTCACGGAATTTAGAACTGTGATACTGGTCGATGCTGCGCTGACCCTGACGCTGGCTCTCGAAGCAGGGCATTCCGCCGGCCTGCTGAATTCACCGGAAAGTTCCGCTGCGGTGATCACTAGAGGTCCAATGAAGGTGTTGAATATCAACGCCAGCGGCTCTATTGCTGTGCTTCTGAATAGGCATGGGAATCCGATTGGTTCCCTGACGCCTATGCCAGCGTTGATCACATTGGCTCTGATCGACGTTATGCGAGCAGTTAGTATCCCTGTAAATGATGCATACTGTATGTGCCAGGGAAGGGTGGACTGTAGCACAGTGGCCGATCCCGACGCACACGCTTCGAGCACGGCTCTGGTGACGTAGCCGATTAGTGATCCAGCTGACTTGGTCATGGTTCTCGCGTGGAAGGAACCTTCGAGCGTGAGCGCGCACCTCGACGCTTCGGATTCGCCCCACCTCGTTTCAAGAGCCCTGTACGTCGCTCTCCACGTCTGGCTGGTAACGGAGAAGGTCCTGGCGGTTGCGGTGCTCACGAGTGCGCCGAGGCACAGGATCGCGCCCGCGACGGCGAGGAGCGGCGTGTAGCGTCTCATATTAGGGTGACGGTTATTTTCGTCGCCGCGTTTAGGACGGTGACGCTCGTGGAGAAGGCGCTGAGCGTGACGGGCGCACCGCCGCATTCAGGGCCGGTGTTTATCGTTCCCGCCAAGTCTGCGGACCTGATCTCGCCAGTGGCGAGGGTACGGGTGAACGTTGCGGTGATCGGCTGGGCCGCTGAGCTCCTGGCTAGACATTCGATGCCGCCCGGTTCCCTCGCCCGCGCGCCGACTTCTATGATGTTCGCTCTGATCGAGATTATGTTGGGTAGCGTGCCCGTGAACGCTAGGTAGCGGACGTGCCATGGGAGGGTGAGCTGCTGGATCGTCGCCGTGCCCGCGGCGCAGGCGCCGAGGGTCGCCCTCGTGATGTAGCCGATTAGCGAGCCGGCGGTCTTTGCGATGTTTCTCGAATGGAATGAGCCTTCAGTGACGAGTTCACAAACTGTGACCCCGAACAGGCCGGCTATTTCCACTTCCCTGTACGTCGCTCTGTAGGTCTGGCTCGACGTCATGAAGGTCCTGGCGGACGCGATGCCGACGAATGCGCCGAGGCACACCGTGGCGCTCGCAGCGGCAAGGAGCAGCTTGCAGAGTCTCATGCGATCGTCCCCCCACGTGGATGAATGCAGCCGAGGTGGCACACGTCTATATTAGGGTGATAGTTATCCTCGTCGCGGCGTTTAGGACCCCGATGCTCGTAGACGCTCCGGTGACCCTGGTCGTTTCAAAGAAGCATTCGCCCGCCGTGTTGGCTATTTCGCCTTCCAGGTTTCCTGACACGATCCCAAATGGAAAGCTGAGGGTCCAAGCCACCGGTTCCGTCGCGGTGCTTCTGAATAGGCATGTCGTGAACGCTTCCCTGACGTTCATGCCGAAGTTGACCATGTTGGCTCTGATCGACGTTATGCGGGCGCCTAGTATTCCTGAGAACGATGCATACTGAATGTGCCACGGCAGCGTCAGCGGTAGGATGGTGGCCGATCCGAATTCACATGTGCCGACCACTGCCCTTGTGATGTAGCCGATTAGCGCCCCCACCGACTTTGCGAACGTCCTCGAGTGGAAGGAGCCTTCGATGGTGAGCGGGCACCTGACCGCTTCCACTTCCGCGATTCTGCGTATTTCAAGTGACCTGTAGGTCGCTCTCCAGGTCTGGCTGGTGGTGCTGAAGTTCCTGGCGGTCGCGGTGCTCACGAGTGTGCCGAGACACACGATGGCGCACGCGACGGCGAGCAGCAATGTGCAGCGTCTCATCGCATTCCCCCTGCGCGGTCGAACCCCCCACTCAAGGGTAGGGGCTCAACGCACCCTCGTCAAGGAGAACGACAGACGCTAATTCAGCGCGTGACGACCCGCAGCGGCGCGCCGAACGCGCGCTCGAACAGCTCGCCCTGGCGCTCGGCGCCCCAGCGCGCGACGGTGTCGTCGCCGACCGCGTCCAGCTCCAGCTCGACGACGCCGTCGCCCGCGTCGCCGTCGGGCCGCCGCAGCCGCGCCGCGCGCACGACCTGGTCGCGGTTGCGCTCGAGCTGCTCGGCGATCCGCAGCAGCGCGGCGCCGCGCAGCACGAGCTGCTCGTCGCCCTCGCGGCACAGCGGCGCCAGCGCCCCCAGCGACGGCGTGCCCTTGCGGTGGTAGCGCGCCATCAGCGCGATCAGCGCCACCTCGCGCGGCGTGAAGCCCGGCAGGCCGGACCCAAGGATCAGGTACGACGAGTGCTTGTGGTGGTCGTCGTAGTCGACCGCCATCCCGACGTCGTGCAGCAGCGCCGCCGCCTCCACCAGCTCCGGCTCGTCCGGCTCCGGCAGGCCGGCGCCCGGCAGCGCCTCCAGCAGCTGGTGCGCGAGCCCGGCGATGTGCTCGGCGTGCACCAGATCCACGCCGTGCTGGCGGGCGAGGTTGCGCACGCTCGCCGTGCGCACGTCGTCGACCAGCGGCGGATCGGCCGGCGCCAGCAGGCCGGACAGGAAGATCCCCTCGCGCAGGCCCGCCTCCGTCACCTCGATGCCCTCCGCGCCGCTGCCCTCCAGCACCGCGCGCAACACCACGGCCGCAGCCAGGATCACCTCGCCGCGCCCGCGCTTGATGCCCGGCACGCGCTCGCGTTCCTCGGGCGGGCGCCGTGCCAGCTCGTCGACGAGGTCGTCGAGCGCCGCAGGCGTCAGCAGGAACCCCTGCACGCTGTCGAGCGGCAGCTCGGCCCGCCGCGCGGCCGCCGCCGCGAGGCTGCGCACGCTGCCGCCGAGCCCGATCAGCCGCGCGCCGTCCGCGCCCGCCGAGGCGACCCACGGCGCATCGGACTCCAGCGCTCTGAGCGTGCGCGCGTGGAGCTTCGCGATCGGCTTGCCCTCCGCCGGACCGTCGTTCGGCAGCCACCGCTCCGTCGCGCGCACCGCGCCGAGCGGCCACGACGCGATCGCCTCCGCGCGCCGCCCGCGCACCTGCACGAGCTCGAGCGAGCCGCCGCCCAGGTCGAGCACGACCCCGTCCTCCAGCGCGGTCGAGTTGGCGGCCGCGACGTACGAGTAGAGCGCCTCCTGCTCGCCCGACAGCACGCGGATCGGCAGCCCGGTCTCCGCGTGCGCGCGCTCCACGAACGCGCCGCCGTTGGGGGCGTCGCGGATCGCGCTCGTCGCGACCGCGTCCACCTCCGCGAGGTCGATCCCGCTCGTCGAGCAGAAGGCCGCGAACACGCGCAGCGTCTCCAGTGCGTGCGCCATGCGCGCCTCGGACAGGCAGCCGTCGGGGGTCACGTCGCCGCCGATCCGCACCATGTCGCTCAGCTCGTCGGTGCGTCTCCACCAGCCGCCCTCGCCGGTCGTGAAGACGACGAGCCGGAAGCTGTTGGAGCCCAGGTCGATGACGGCGCGCGAGGGGCTCACGCCTCGGCGAGCTGCGCACGCGCGAGATGGGCGCGCATCAGCTCGGCCTGCACGTCGCGCGGCTGCCCGCCGGTCGGCACGCGCCGGTGGGTCCAGCCGCCGTCGGCGGCGAGCTCCCACGCGTTCTCCGTGTCGTCGAGGCAGCGCTCGAGCGTGTCGAGCAGCTGTGCGCGCGCGTCGGGGTCGTCCACCGGCACGACGAGCTCCACGCGCGAGTCGAGGTTGCGCGGCATCAGGTCCGCGGAGCCGACGAAGACGGCCGTGTGCTCGCCGCGCTGGAAGGCGTAGATGCGCGAGTGCTCGAGGAAGCGGCCGACGATCGACACGACGCGGATGTTCTCGGACACGCCGGACACGCCCGGTCGCAGGCAGCAGGCGCCGCGCACGTTGAGCTCGATCGGCACGCCCGCCTGCGAGGCGCGGTACAGCGCGCGGATGCAGGCGGCGTCGACGAGCGAGTTCATCTTCATGCGGATGCGCGCGTCCTTGCCGGCCTCGTGCGCGTCGATCGTCGCGTCGATCTCGCCGATGATCCGCTCGCGCAGGTTGAGCGGCGCGACGAGCACGCGGCGGTAGTGCTCCGGGCGCGAGTAGCCGGTCAGCTGGTTGAACAGCTCGGCGATCTCGCCGGTGAGGACCTCGTCAGTCGTGAACAGACCGAAGTCCGTGTAGAGGTCGGCGGTGCCGCGGTGGTAGTTGCCGGTGCCGACGTGCGCGTAGTGGCGCACGCCGTCGCCCTCGCGCCGCACGACCAACACGGACTTCGCATGCGTCTTCAGTCCCGGCATCCCGTACGTGACGTGGACGCCCGACTGCTCCAGCGCGCGCGCCCACGCGATGTTCGCGCGCTCGTCGAAGCGCGCCGTCAGCTCCACGAGGCAGACCGCCTGCTTGCCGCGCTCGGCCGCGCGGATCAGCGCCGGCACGAGCGGCGAGTCGTCGCTGGTGCGGTACACGGTCTGCTTGATCGCCAGCACGTTCGGGTCGTTGACCGCCTGGTTGACGAACTGCTCCACCGTCGCGAAGGTGTCGTACGGGTGATGGACGAGCAGGTCGCGCTCGCGCATCAGCGCGAACAGGTCGGTCTTCTTGCCGTCGCGCTCGAAGTCCGCCGGCGTGAGCGGCGTCCAGGGCGCGTCGCGCAGGTCGCGGAAGCCGGGCAGCTTGACGATCTGCCACAGGTCGGTCGGGTCGAGCAGCCCGTCGACGTCGTAGACGTCGCGCTCCTCCACCTCGAGGTCGGTCATCAGCCGCGCTCTCAGCGCGGGGTGCGTGCCGGCGGTCAGCTCGAGCCGCACGACCTCGCCGAAGCGCCGCCGGCGCAGCTGCGCCTCGACCGCCTCGAGCAGGTCGTCGGCCTCGTCGGAGACGGTGAAGTCGGCGTCGCGCGTGACGCGGAAGACCGTGTGCGCGACGATCTCCATCCCGCGGAAGAGGCGGTCGAGGTGATCCGCGATGACGGCCTCCAGCGGCACGAGCGTGCGCCCGTCGCCGACGGCGAGGAAGCGCGGCAGCCCCTCCTTCGGCACCTTCACGCGCGCGAAGCGGGTCTGGTCGGTGGCGGGGTCGCGCACCAGCACGCCGAGGCTCAGCGACAGGTTCGAGATGTAGGGGAACGGCTGCGCGGGGCCCACGGCGAGCGGGGTCAGCGCCGGGAAGACCTCGCGGCGGAAGCGGTCGTCGAGGGCCGCCCGCTCCTCCTCGTCGAGCGCGTCGGGGGCGACGACGCGGATGCCGTGCTCCTCGAGCGCCGGCAGCAGCGCGCGCTCCCAGCAGCCCTCCTCGCGCGCGGCGAGTTCGCGCACGCGGTCGCCGATCTGGTCGAGCAGCTCGGACGGCGCGGTCCCGTCGGCGCTCGTCGCGTCGATCCCGGCGTCGACCTGGTCGTGCACGCCGGCGACGCGGACCATGAAGAACTCGTCGAGGTTCGAGCTGTAGATCGCGCAGAACTTCACGCGCTCGAGCAGGGGACGCGCCGGGTCCTCCGCGAGCTGCAGGACGCGATCGTTGAAGTCGAGCCACGACAGCTCGCGGTTGACGTAGAGCGAGGGGTCGCCGACGGCCGCGGCCGCCTCGCTCGTGGTGGGCCGCAGCCGTTCGATCGCGTTCGCGAGCGGCTCCAGCAGCGGCAGGTCGGGATAGGCGGCGCGGAGCTCCGCGAGCGTCGCCTGGAAGTGGCGCAGCTTCTCGGGTCGCAGGCGGCCGCCGGCGGCGCGGGTCGCACGCGCCAGCTTGTCGGCTGCCATCACGGCGGAGACCTCGCGGCCGGCGGCGATTCCACGCGCGCGCAGCTCGCGCTTGCGCTCGGCGTAGGCGGCGATGTCGGGCCTCTCCGTGAGCGCCTCCACGCGCCGCGCGACCTCCGGGCCGCAGCGCTCGGCGATCGCGGCGGCGTCGAGCCCGGTGTCCTCGATCACGTCGTGCAGCACGGCGGTCGCGACGATCGACTCGTCGCAGCCGGCGTCGTGCAGCAGGCGCGCGGTGATCGCGGGGTGCTCGACGTCGGCGGCGGCGTTCCCGTCCGCGTTGCCGCGATAGGCCTCGAGCGCGAGGCGCCAGGCGTCCGCGACGAGCTGAGAGCCCTGCGCGAAGGAGGGCAGGTCGGACGGCGCTACCGATGGCATCGGCTCGGATTGTCGATCGTCACGAAGGGCAGGCTGTCATCACGGTGTTGCCTTGTGACGATACGGGAAAAGGTTGTTGACGAAGCAACGATCGAGGCGTACAATACCTAGCGTGGAAGTAGGTATTGACATGAAAGGAACCACCACG
Organism: Conexibacter sp.; assembly: GCA_036379915.1. Lineage (GTDB taxonomy): Bacteria > Actinomycetota > Thermoleophilia > Solirubrobacterales > Solirubrobacteraceae > Conexibacter. The sequence goes on from DASVFS010000207.1 coordinate 10,198, forward strand.
AAGACCACCGACACCCAGGCCATCGCCCCTGAGGAGACCACCTTCGACGCCCTCCAGCTGCTGATGCGGGAGGCGCGCAACTGGCCCCTGCTCACGCCGGCTGAGGAGATCGAGCTCGCGAGACAGATCGAGCGCGGCGACCTCGTCGCGAAGGAGCGCATGGTCAACTCGAACCTGCGGCTCGTGATGTCGATCGCGCGCCGCTACCAGGGGCAGGGCCTCTCGATGGGCGATCTCGTCCAGGAGGGCACGCTCGGCCTGATCCGCGCGGTCGAGAAGTTCGACTGGCGCAAGGGCTTCCGCTTCTCGACGTACGCGACGCTGTGGATCCGCCAGTCGATCCAGCGCGGGCTCGAGAACAGCGGTCGCACGATCCGCCTCCCCGTCCACGTCGGGCAGCGCGCCCGCAAGGTCGCGCGCGCACGGCGCGAGCTGACGGCGAAGCTGGGCCGCGAGCCGACC
>DASVFS010000208.1:0-8496 GCA_036379915.1 Conexibacter sp.
GATCGCCGCGACCGTCGCCGCCGGCTCGGCGGCGGCCACCAGGCACGCCCCCGCGATCAGCGCGAGCGCCGCGGCGGCCATCGCGTTGCGCACGCGCGCGGGCAGGCGCTGGCCGGCCTCGCCCTGCTCGTGCTCGACGGCGTCGAGCGCGCGGCCGCGCCGCAGGTCGAGCAGCGGCGGCGCGGTCGCGACGCACGTGACGAGCACGCCGGCGGCGCCGACCGCCAGCGCGGTGCCGAAGGGGATCGCGACCCTGCCGCTGAGCGCGAACGCGAACGACAGGAAGCTCGGCGCGCCCGAGAAGGCGGTCTTCGCCAGCAGCACCCCGAGCGCGATCCCGACGGCGGAGGCGATCGTGCCGAGCACGAGCGCCTCGAACAGCAGCAGCTGGACGACGTCGCGCGGGGTGTAGCCGGCGGCCGTGCGCAGCACCGCGATCGAGCGCCGTCGCTCGGGTGCGGTCAGCAGCATCGCGTTGAAGACGAGCAGCGTCCCGCAGATCGCCGCGATGGCCGCGAAGAAGCCGGTCGCCTGGTAGCTCGGCGCGGCCGCCTGCGAGATCAGCGCCACCTCGCGGTCGACCGGGGCGACCGTCAGCCGGCCGGCGGCCAGCCGCCGCAGCTGCGCGCGCGCGGCGGCCGTGCGGCCGGGCTTCGGCGTGACGAGGATGCGCGTCACGCGGCCGGGCAGGCCGGCCAGCGCCTGCGCGCGCCCGAGCGGCGCGATCGCCAGCGCCGCGTCGGCGACGGGTCCGATCGTCGCGCCGTTGAGGACCGCCGAGACGCCGACGCGCTGCGCGCGTCCGCGCACCTCGAGCAGGATCCTGCGGTCGCTGCCGCTCGTCGGCACGCCGAGTTCCTGCGCCAGCGTGCTCGGCAGCATCACGCCGGTCTGCAGCAGGATCAGCAGCGCCGGGTCGAGCTGGCGCGTCGCGGAGCCCTCGAGGTCCGTGATGCTGCGGTCGACGCCGACGAGGTTGACGGTGCGCGTGCCGGCGGGTCCCCTGACGTGCGCGCGCTGCTCCAGCACCGGGCTCGCGACGGCCACGTCGGGGAGCAGGCGCACGCGCTCGGTGACCGACTGCGGAAAGCCGTCGCCGCTGCGCGCGCTCAGCTGCAGCTGCGCGCTGCCGGCGATGCCGTGGACGAGCGCGCGGGCGTTGGTGGCGATGCTGCCGTTCGCGACGAGCACGGCGAACGCGAGCGCCACGCCGATCGCGACGCCGACGCCGGCGAGCAGCTCCTGCACCGGGTGCGCGCGCACCCGCTCGCCGTAGTGGTCGACGAGGCCGCGCAGCGTCATGGCGCGTGCTCGGCGGACGCGCGCACGGACGGCTCGCCGTCCGTCGGCGGCTGCTCGCGCGCGAGCCGGCCGTCCTCGAGGCGCTCGACGCGATCGACGAGCGCCTCGATCCGCTCGTCGTGGGTGACGATCACGACCGCGGCGCCGCGCTCGTGCGCGCTGCTCGCGAGCAGCTGGACGATCGCTTCGCTGCGTCCGCGGTCGAGGTGGCTGGTCGGCTCGTCCGCGAGGATCAGCCGCGGCTCGGTCGCGAGCGCCCGCGCGATCGCGATCCGCTGCCGCTCGCCGCCCGACAGCTGGCTCGGGTAGTGCGCCGCGCGGGCGCTGAGTCCGAGCCGCTCCAGCCACGCCGTCGCGACCTCGAACGACTCGGCGCGCGACATGCCGGAGGCGCGCAGTCGCACGGCGGCGTTCGCGAGCGCGCGGTAGCCGTCGACGAGGCTGTCGCGCTGCGGGATCAGCCCGATCTCGCGGCGCAGCAGCAGCGTCCGCTCGCGCTCCGGCAGCCCGCCGAGGTCGCGGCCGTCGAGCAGCACGGCGCCGCGGTCCGGCAGCTCGATCCCGGCCGCCATCCGCAGCAGCGTCGACTTGCCCGAGCCGCTCGGACCGCACAGCGCGACGACCTCGCCGGCCGCGACGCGCAGCGAGACGCCGTCGACGGCGCGCACGAGCTCTCCCGCGTCGTAGTGCTTGACGACCCCGCGGAGCTCGAGCCCCGTCATCCGCCGGACTCGGTTCGGCGCAGCTCGATCACGTCGGCCGGCATCGGCGCCGTGGCCCCGCGCAGCACGCCGCGAGCGATCGACAGCTGCCGGTCGACGCCGGCGAGCTGGCCGACCTCGGATGCGCTCACGAGCACGGCGATGCGGTCCGCGCGCGCGATCTCGATCACCAGCTCCAGCAGCCGCTCGGCCTCGAGCGCGTCGAGGCCGGCCATCGGCTCGTCGAGCACGAGCAGCCGCGGCCGCATCAGCAGCGCGCGCGCGAGCGCGGCGCGCGCGGTCTCGCGGTGGTCCAGCTCGCCGACCGGGGCGCGCGCGCAGTCGCCGATCCCGACGCGCTCGAGCGCGACGTGCGCGTCCGCCCACGCGCGCTGCGCCGAGCGGCGGCCGCGGCGGGTCGGGATCGCGACCTGGCGGTACAGGCGCCGGCCGTGGTCGCGCAGGAAGACCGGGTACCAGACGGCGATCCGCTGGCGCACGGCGCGCCGCTCCGCGCGCTCGTCGTGCCACAGGTCGACGCCCTCGACGCGCACCGCGCCGGCGTCCGGCTGCTCGATCCCGGCGGCGACGCGCAGCAGCGTCGTGCGCCCCGAGCGGCGGCGCCCCCACACGCCCACGACCTCGCCGGCGTCCAGCTCGAGCGAGACGTCGTCGAGCGCGACCCGGTCCGCCGCGCCGCGCCGGAAGCGCTTGGCGACCGCGTCGAGCGCGAGCGTCGTCATCGCGAGCCTTCTGCCGCCGCCAGGTCGAGCGCGGCCTCGCGCGCGTCTTGGATCCAGGTGAGGCGTCCCTGCAGGTGGTGCTGCTGGTCCTTCACGAACAGCCAGTCGCCCAGCTCGTTGAGGCGCTCGGGGCGGCGCGGCGGCCGCAGCGCGTCGAGCCGCTCGGCGACGCGGCGCTCGAGCTGGTCGAGCAGCTCGAGCACGCCGGCGAGCCCGTTCCAGGAGGCGATCCGTACGGCCAGCACGAAGTACTCGCGCGGGACCTCGAGCAGGTCGAGCCGCGCGAGGAACCACTCCAGCTCGCGTTCGCCCTGCTCGGTCAGGCGGTACGGCGTGCGCTCGCAGCGCGAGCTGATGCGGCGCGCCTCGGCGGGCACCGGCTCGATCAGGCCGTTGCGCTCGAGTCGCGCGAGCGCGTCGTAGAGCGCCTGCGGAGAGACGTCCCAGGCGGGGAAGGCGGATGCGAACTGCTGCGCGAGCATGTACCCGTAGACGGGTTGCCAGCGCAAGAACGCCAGCACACCCCACTTCGCGCTCGCTGCCGCCGCCATCGCTTCCCCTTCCGGCCGACCGCCCATCCGACGGTCGTCTCCTCCGGCAAATGCACGCCTACGTTCGCAGGACGTGAACACACCCTAATCGGTTGGGCGCGATTGCTCAAGGCGGTGGGCGCGAGGACGCGCGTCGCCCGGGTAGCCTTCGCACGTGGAGTCCGCGCTCACCACGCTCGAGACGAAGCGCTTCTCGCCGCACGAGATCAGACTCGTGCGGGGGACGTGGGCGGCGATGACGCGCGAGGGGGCGCAGCAGATCTCGCTGCGCGGGATCGCGAGAGATCTCGGCGTGAGCCCGGCGCTGCTCGTCTACCACTTCGGCTCGAAGGACAACCTGCTGGCCGAGACGATGCACTGGGCGCTGTCGACGGCGGTGCGGCGGATCCAGCGCGCGATCGACGGCATCGACGACCCGCAGGCGGCGCTCGCGGCGCTGCTCGACGCGGTCTTCGTGAGCCCGCGCGAGAACCGCGACTACCACCTGATCTACATGGACCTCGTGCAGTACGCGCTCCGCAACGAGTGGTTCGGCACGCTGTCGGCGCTGCTGCACCGGCACATCAACGACACCTATGCGCTCGTGATCCGCCAGGGCGTCGAGGCCGGCGTGTTCGAGGCGGCCGACGTCGACGTCGCGGCGCGGCACGTGCGCGCGATCGTCGAGGGCAACTTCCTGCAGTGGCTGCAGGGGGCGGACTGGGAGCAGACGCACGCGGCCCTCCAGCGCGACTGCCACGAGGCGATCCTGCGCCTGCTCGCGCCGCGCGCGTAGGGCGGGGGCGACTCAGGCTCGAGTCGACGCGTCGACGGCCGCGTCAGGGGGGTGGGACACACTCAACTCCTCGGCGAGTTGAGCGGTCACCTCGATCAGGCGGTTGGCGAGCGTCGGCACCATGCCGGCCTTGAGTCGCGCCGAGGGCGCCGAGACGCTCATCGCGAGGGGCAGCCCGCCGACGGGCAGCGCCGCCGCCACGCAGCGTGCGCCGAACTCGTTCTCTTCGTCGTCGAGCGCATAGCCGGCCTTCCGCACGTCCTCGAGCGCGGCGAGGAAGTCCCGTTGGGTGGTGATCGTGTTCTCGGTCAGACGCGGCATCCCCTCGGCCTTGAGGATGGCTCTGACGCGCTCGGTCGGCAGACGTGCGGCGATCGCCTTGCCGAGCGCGGTCGAATGCATCCGGTCGCGATGGCCCGGGCGTGCCGCGAGTCGCATCGCGTGCGGGCTCTCGACGATGTCGAGGTACACGATGCCGTTCCCGTCGAGCAGGCCGAGGTTCGCGGTCTCGCTGAACTGCTCCTGCAGCTGCTCGAGGTAGGGACGGGCACGGCGCGTGAGGACGTCGAGCTGGCGCGCCTGCATCGGCAGCAGCGCGAGCCCGAGCCGATACCCGCCGGTGTCCGGATCTCGCTCGACGTAGCGCCGCTCCTCGAGCGTCGCGAGGTAGCGGAAGGCCGAGCTCTTCGGCAGCCCCGTGACCTCCGCGGCGCGCACGAGCGACGTGCCGTCCGGCTCCTGCTGCAGCAGGTCGAGCAGGTCGCAGACGCGCTGAACGGCGCGGATGGAGTACGCGCCCTCGGTGCTGCCCTGGTTGCCGTTCTGCTCTGCCATCGTCTCGACCCCGTTTCGTTCGATGGACAGCATATCCCGCGTAGCGAGGAAGCGGTGCGGCTGCCTGCTCGCTGACAGCGTTGACCCTTCGAGGCGTGACCGGTATTCTATGAGACGAATATTTTAGCCAGTGAAATGCTTCTGGCGATGGCGAGGAGGAACGTGCAGATGGCTTTGACTTTTCGGTCGCGAGACGCGCGAGTAGTCGCGCACGGCTTCGAGGACGCGAACGCCAGATGATGGCCCGCTTCCAGAGCGCGACCAGCGCCCCAGGCGAGAGCACCAGTCGCGTGGGCCTTGCGGTTCTCGCGGCTCTCCTCGTCCTCTTCTTCTCGCTGCGCCACGACACGTTTCTCACGTCGGACAACGCGACGACGATCGCCGTGAACATGTCGTCGATCACGATCGCCGTGATCGGCGCGACACTGCTGCTGACGGCTGGGCACGTCGACCTCTCGATCGGCAGCATGTACGGCTTCATCGGGATGATCGTCGCCAAGGTCGCGGTGAGCAGCGGCAGCACGGTTGTGGCTGTGCTCGCCGGGCTTGGCGCCGGCCTCGCGCTGGGGATGCTGAACGGGACGCTCGTCCACTACCTGCGCATTTCTCCGTTGATCGTCACGATCGGGATGCTCGCCGTGTACCGCGGCGCGGCGTTCGTCGTAAGCGAGGTGTCGGTGTACGGGTTCTCCGACGGCTTCGTCGAGATCGGCCGCGGGGAGGTCGCGTCGATCCCATACGTCGTGATCGTCGCGCTCGTCGTCTTCGGCGCGGTCGGCTTCGCGCTCACACGCACCGTCACCGGGCTGCGCATCTACGCGATCGGTGGCGACTCGAGAGCGGCCGAGCGCGCCGGCATCCCGGTGAGCCGAATGGTGTTCTCCCTCTACTCCTTCAACGGCCTGCTGATCGGGCTTGTCGCGGTGCTGGCGACCGCGCGCCTCGGGAGTGGAACCCCCTCGCTCGGCGCGCAGTTCGAGTTCGACGTACTGACGGCCGCGATCCTCGGCGGCGTCGCCTTCAACGGCGGTGCGGGCCGGCCGCTCGGCGTGCTCATCGGCGTGGTGACGATCGGAATCATCAACGCCGGCCTCGTGTTCGACGGCCTGGCAGATCAGTGGCAGCAGATCGCCAAGGGCGGGATTCTGCTGCTCGCGCTCGGCGCCGACCAGATCGCCGCCGCGCGCCGCGCGCGTCGCGCTGCCAAGCAGAACGTCTCCTCCGCCGAGCTGGTGGAGCCGGAGCCGCTTGCGCCGGACGAGGGTCCGCCCGACATCGTGGGCGAGGGCGCCGCCGTCGGCGCGACCGAGGCGGTTCTGAGTGTGGCGCACGCGAGCAAGGCCTACGGCGCAGTCCGTGCGCTCGAGGACGGCTCCCTGCATGTGCGGCGCGGCGAGGTCGTATGCCTGCTCGGTGACAACGGCGCCGGCAAGTCGACGCTGGCGAAGATCGTCGCCGGCGCCGAGCAGCCTGACGGCGGGGAGATCCGCCTCGACGGCAAGGCGGTCCGATTCCACTCGCCGGCTGATGCGCGCGCAGTGGGGATCGAGACCGTCTATCAGGACCTTGCGCTGTGCTCGAACCTCAGCGTTGCTCACAACTTGGTGCTCGGAGACGAGCCGACGCGCCGGCTGCTCGGCGTGCTGCGCGTTCGCGATGACCGGCGTGCCCGCCAGCTTGCCGCGATCCGTCTGGCCGAGCTCGGCATCCGCCTGCGCGACGAGTCGGTGCTCGTGCGGGCGCTTTCGGGGGGACAGCGCCAGTCGGTCGCGATCGCCCGCGCGCTTGGGCACCACGTAAAGGTGATCCTGCTCGACGAGCCGACTGCCGCGCTTGGCGTGACGCAGACGGCGAACGTGTTGCGGCTCGTCAGATCCATCGCCGAGCAGGGCACTGGCGTGATCATGATCACGCACGACGTCGCCTCAGTCCTCGAGGTCGCCGACCGCGTTGTTGTGCTTCGCAGTGGCCGCGTGATTCGGGATGCCGAGGTCGAGTTGCTGAGCGAGCACCAGCTGCTGCGTCTGATGGCCGGGCTCGAGCGCGGAACCGAGCCTGAGGCCGTTGAAGTCGCCAGCGACCGCGGCGTCGGCTGAAGATCCTCGCGACGGCAGCTGACGCGGGCATTGTGCTGGTGCTCGTCGCTGTCTGCACGCGGCCGGGACGAAGTCCCGAGACGGCACGGACGACGTGTCGAGTGGGCGCTGACGATGGATCTCGTCGGGTACCTCCGCAGTGTGCCGTCATTGTCGCTGTGCGCCGCTTGACAGTGAAGCCACGTTGAGACTAGAGTTTCATCTGAAAGATCAATCGTTTCGTGCAGTGAAACAGGAGGAGAGTGCAGTGGCTGACGAATCCAATGGGCTGCTGTCCCGTCGTGAGGCATTGCGTCGCGGCGCCGTTGGGACCGGAGTCCTGATCGGGTCGAGCTGGCTCGTCGCCTGTGGCGACGACGGCCCGTCGAGCGGCGGAGGCGGTGGCGGCGCCTCCGCCGACATCGGCAGACCGATCACCTCGGGCACCTTGGCTCCGTTCAACCCGAACGCGCCTGCTGGTGCGAGACCCGATCTGCCGGCCGTGATCGCGGACGCGATGGACAACGATCGCGAGCACGCGCAGGCAGTCCGCAACGGCATCGCGGCCGGGGCCGAGGCGAGAGGCGTCGAGCTGATCACCGCGAATGCGGACGGCGATTCGGCGAAGAACATCGCGCAGCTCGAGCAGTTCCTGGCGCGCGGTGTCGGCGCACTCGTGATCAACCCGATCGATGCAGCCGCGCAGGCGCCCGTGATGAGGAGAGCGCTCGAGCGCGGCATCGCGGTGCTGTCGATCGTGACGCCGCCGGCGACGATGATGGTCAACGCGGATCAGACCCTCGTCGGCAAGACTCTGGGCGATCGCGCGGCGAACCACATCAGAACAGTGCTCGGCGGCAGAGCGAACGTCGTGATCCTCAACCAGGACACGGTCGAGGCGGTGCGGCCTCGCTTCGTGGCGATTCGCGAAGCGGTCAGAGCCGCCGGCGGCACGATCGTCGCCGACATCGAGCCGCGCACGACCGACAAGGAGGCCGCCTTCGCGACGATGAGCACGATCCTCCAGAAGAACCCGAAGATCGACGTCGTGCTTGGTGCCGACGCCGTCTCGCTCGGTGCGCTGGCGGCGATCGAGGCGGAGGACAAGGCGCGCCCCGACATGTTCATCGGCGGGATCGACGGCGAGCCTGAGGCACTTGCCGCGATCGAGAAGCCGAACAGCCCGTATAAGGCCAGCGTCGCCTTCGGCGAGCCGATCTTCGCCTTCCCATTCGGGTTCTACACGGCCGAGTGGCTCGCCGGCAGAAGCATTCCGCAGGGGGTCGAGGTCAAGGCCCTGGCGCTCGACTCGCCGGCGGCGATCGCATCGTTCAAGGCCGATATCGCCGACCCGAAGGCGGTATGGGACGACCCCGCGCGCCGCGACAAGTACGTGGCGCTGTACGGCAACATCAGCTGGGAGACGCGCGGCCGGTACCTCGACTACATCTGGACGCCCTGAGGGCGGGCATGCCTGCGCGGGGGCTGTCCCGCCCACGGAACGCGGGCGTGGAA
>DASVFS010000209.1:0-4988 GCA_036379915.1 Conexibacter sp.
CGGGCGTCGAGGCGACGGTCACCGGCGTGCGCGCCGAGCACTACCGGCCGACGCTGCTCGGCCGCCCGGTCGGCCGCGCGCTGCTGCGCGAGCACGGGCTCGACGACCCGGCCGCCTTCCATCCGTGCGGCGAGCGCGGCGAGTACCACACCGTCGTGACCGCCTACCGCGGCGTGCGCTTCGTCGACGACGACCCGGCGACGCTGGCGCACGTCGAGCGCGACGGCATCTGGGCGCTCGACTGGCCGCCGACCTACATGTCCGATTTCCACTAGTCGACCGCCGCCGGGCGCGCGATCATGCATGGCGTGATCGAGGACTTCGAGCTGTGTTACCGCGCCGTCCGCTCCAGAGATGCGCGTTTCGACGGCTGGTTCGTGACCGCCGTCACGTCGACCGGGATCTACTGCCGCCCGAGCTGCCCGGCGCTCACGCCGAAGCGTGCGAACGTGCGCTTCATGCCGAGCTCCGCCGCCGCCCAACGGGCAGGCTTCCGCGCCTGCAAGCGGTGCCGACCCGACGCGTCGCCCGGCTCGCCGGAGTGGAACCTGCGCGCCGACGTCGTCGGCCGGGCGATGCGGCTGATCCGCGACGGCGCGGTCGAGCGCGAGGGCGTCGCGGGAGTGGCGCGACGGCTCGGCTTCAGCGAGCGCCACCTGCACCGCCAGCTGGTCGCCGAGCTGGGCGCCGGACCGCTCGCGCTCGCCCGCGCGCAGCGCGCGCAGACCGCCCGGCTGCTGATCGAGACGACGGCGCTGCCGTTCACGGAGGTCGCGTTCGCGGCGGGCTTCCCGTCGATCCGCCAGTTCAACGAGACCGTCCGCGAGGTGTTCGCGACCACGCCGACGCAGCTGCGGCGGGCCGTCGGCGGGCGCGTCGACGGCGCCGGCTCGACGCGCGCGGACGGCGACGGGCGGACCGATGGCGCCGGCGCGACGCGTTCAACCGGCGGCCGGACACCGCGGCGAACGATCGACGCGCGTGGCAATGGCGCCGGGCCGCTCGCCGGCCCACCCGTGCTGTCGCTCAGGCTGCGCCACCGCGCGCCGTTCGACGCGGCCGGGCTGCTGGCGTTCCTCGGCGCCCGCGCCGTGCCGGGCGTGGAGGCGTGGGACCAGGCGAGCGCGACGTACCGGCGCGTGCTCGCGCTCCCGCATGGGCCGGGCGTCGCGGCGCTCGCGGCCGGCGGCCCCGACCACGTCGCCTGCGAGCTGCGGCTGAGCGACCTGCGCGACCTCGCCGCCGCGGTGCAGCGCTGCCGGCGGCTGCTCGACCTCGACGCCGACCCGGTCGCGGTCGACGACGCCCTCGCGAGCGATCCGCTGCTGGCGCCGCTCGTGCGGCGGGCGCCGGGCCGCCGCGTCCCCGGGGCGGTCGACGGCGCCGAGCTGGCGGTGCGCGCGGTGCTCGGCCAGCAGGTGTCGGTCGCGGGCGCGCGCACGCTCGCCGGCCGGCTGGCCGGTGCGCTCGGGGAGACGCTGCCGGACGGCCTGACGGATCCCGCTCCGGCGGAGCGCTCGCCGTCGAGCGGCCCGGCGCCCGGCCGGCTCACCCACGCCTTCCCGACCGCCGCCGCGCTCGCCGCCGCCGACCCGGCCGAGCTGCCGCTCACGCGCGCTCGCGCGCACGCGCTGCGCGCGCTGTGCGGAGCGGTCCACGAGGGCTCGCTCGCGCTCGACCCGGGCGCCGACCGCGACGCGACGCGCGAGCGCCTGCTGACGCTGCCCGGCATCGGCCCGTGGACCGCCGAGTACGTCGCGATGCGCGCGCTCGGCGACCCCGACGCCTTCCCCGCGACCGACCTCGGCGTCCAGAAGGCGCTCGAGCGGCTCGGCCGCGACGCCGACCCGGAGCGCTGGCGCCCCTGGCGCGCCTACGCCGTCCAACACCTGTGGGCAAGCCTCTCCTGAAAGGATCGACCTCGCCATGTACACCGCCACGATCCCCACTCCCCCCGGCCCGTTCACGATCCTCGCGACCGACGACGCCGTGCTCGCGAGCGGCTGGACCGACGACCCCGAGCGGCTGCGCGCGTACATCGGCGCACCGCTGCGGCCGGCCGACGAGCTGACGCCGCGTGAGGAGCTCGGCCCCTTCACGCGCGCCGTCGCGGACTACGTCGCCGGCGACCTGACGGCGATCGACGCGATCCCCGTCCGCTTCGCCTCGACGCCGTTCCACGAGCGCGCGTGGGAGCAGCTGCGGCTGATCCCGGCCGGCGCGCCGGAGACGTACGGCGCGCTGGCCGCGCGTTGCGGCAGCCCGTCGGCCGTGCGCGCCGCCGGCACCGCCTGCGGCCGCAACCCGGCGGCGCTGTTCGTCCCCTGCCACCGCATCGTGCGGACCGGCGGCGGGCTCGGCGGCTTCGGCTACGGGCTGCCGGTGAAGCGCTGGCTGCTCGACCACGAGCAGGGCGCCGCGACGCTCGCCGCGTGACGCTCGTCGACGAGATCCGCGACGGCTGCGCGTGGGTCGCGGCGCGTGCGAGGCACGTGACGATCGACGCCGACGCGATCCCGGCGTACGCGGCGGCGCTGCCCGGCCCGCCTGCGCCGAGCCCGGACGACGCGCTGGTCGACGGGCCGGCCGAGCGGCGCGCCGCCTTCCAGCTCGCGCTCGACGCGATCAACTTCGGCTCCGGCTGGTTCCCGACGCTGCGCAAGCGCGACGGGCGCTCGGGCTACTGGACCGTCGCGCTCGGGCTGCGCGACCGCTTCGCCGCACACGGCGCCTGGTCCGCCGCCGAGCTGCGCGCGCTCGACGCGGCGACGATCGCCGCGACGCTCGGCCAGGCCCCGGACCACGAGCTGATGGCGCTGTTCGCCCGCTCGCTGAACGACCTCGGCGCACGCGTCGCGGACGAGCACGGCGGCAGCTTCGTCGCGGTGGCAGACGCCGCCGACGGCTCCGCCGTCGCGCTGGCGGAGCGGCTCTCACGCTGGGACTGCTTCGCCGACGCCTCCACCTATGCCGGCCGCCGCATCCCCTTCTGCAAGCGCGCGCAGATCGCCGCGACCGACCTGCACCACGCCGGCGTCGCCGACTTCGGCGCCGATCTCGACCGGCTTACGCTGTTCGCCGACAACCTCGTCCCGCACGTGCTGCGACTCGACGGCGTCCTGCGCCTCACCCCCGACCTGACGGCACGCATCGACGCCGGCGAGCTGATCGACCACGACAGCGCCGAGGAGGTCGAGCTGCGCGCCTGCGCCGTCCACGCGGTCGAGCTGATCGTGCGCGAGCGCCCCGACCTGACCGCGCAGCAGGTCGACCAGCTGCTGTGGACGAGAGGCGGCGGCCCGGCGTACAAGGCGGTTCCCCGTCCACGATCCCGCTGCACCGCGTACTAGATAGGGTCCCGCCCGCCCCCCGATGCGCCTCGTCACCTGGAACGTCAACAGCCTCAGACAGCGCCTGCCACGGGTCCTCGAGCTCCTGGAGGAGCACGCGCCGGACGTCCTCTGCCTGCAGGAGACGAAGTCGGAGGCGGACGCGTTCCCGCATGCCGCGCTGCGCGAGGCCGGCTACCGCGCGGCCGATCACAGCGGCGGCCGCTGGGCGGGCGTGGCGATCCTCGCGCGCGAGCCGCACGAGCTGACCGACCCGGCGCGCGGCCTGCCGGGCGAGCCCGTGCAGGACGAGTGCCGCTGGGTGGAGGCGACCGTCGACGGCGTCCGCGTCGTCAGCACGTACGTTCCGAACGGCCGCGTCGTGAACAGCGAGTGGTACGCGCAGAAGCTCGACTTCCTCGCCGCCGCCGCAGAACGGGTCCGCGCGATCCGCGCCGCCGGCACGCCGCTCGTCGTGGCGGGCGACGTGAACGTCGCGCCGGAGGACGTCGACGTCTACGACCCGGCCGCGTTCGCGACCGAGACGCACGTCACGCCGCCCGAGCGCGCCGCGCTCCAGGCGCTCGCCGACGCCGGCGGGCTGCGCGACGCGTTCCGCGCGCTCCACCCCGACGAGCGGCAGTTCACCTGGTGGGACTACCGCGCCGGCAACTTCCACAAGAACCTCGGCCTGCGGATCGACCTCGCGCTCGTGAGCGAGGAGCTGGCGCAGCGGCTGACGCGCGCCGGCATGGAGCGGCCCTACCGCAAGGGCAGAAGACCGTCCGACCACGCGCCCCTCTTGGTCGAGTGGACGGCGTGACCTCCCCGCTCGGGGGGACCGTTCACGGAACGTCCCCGCTTCCGCGGCGCGCCCGCGCTACCGTGGCCGCCGTGCGCCGCACCAAGATCGTCGCGACCATCGGGCCCGCCTGCCGCGAGCCGGACACGCTCGCCCGCATGGTCGAGGCCGGGATGGACGTCGCGCGCCTGAACTTCTCCCACGGCTCGCGCGAGGAGCACGCCGAGAACGTGCGGCTCGTGCGCGAGGCGGCCGACCGCGCCGGACGCCAGGTCGCGATCCTGCAGGACCTGCCCGGCCCGAAGCTGCGCATCGGCCCCGTGCAGGACGACCTGATCGACTTGCGGCCGGGCAGCACGCTGACGCTCGTGTGCGGCAGCGACGAGGTCGGCACCGACGCGCGCATCGCGATCGGCTGGCCCGGTCTCGCGCGCAACGTCGAGGCCGGCGACGTCGTCTACCTGGCCGACGGCCGCATCCGCCTGCGCGTGACCGCGACGCGCGAGGGCGAGGTCGAGACGACGGTCGAGATCGGCGGCGCGCTCGCCTCCCGGCAAGGCCTCAACCTGCCCGGCAACACGCGCGGGCTGCCATCGGTCCCGCACGAGGACCTCGAGCTGCTGCGCTTCGGCGAGTCGATCGGGGTCGACCTCGTCGCGCTGTCGTTCGTGCGCGAACCGAGCGACGTCACCGAGGTGCGCAGACACACGCGCATCCCGCTGATCGCGAAGATCGAGAAGCCGCAGGCGGTGCAGGACGCGCAGGAGATCATCCGCGCGGCGGACTGCGTGATGGTCGCGCGCGGGGACCTCGGCATCGAGCTGCCGATCGAGGACGTGCCGGTCGTGCAGAAGCGC
>DASVFS010000210.1:0-29709 GCA_036379915.1 Conexibacter sp.
TGCTCGTCGACCGGCTGTGGGAATCGGCGACGCCGGAGAACGCGCGCGAGATCGCCGACCGCACCTGGGACCTGGTCCACGACCGTCCCGAGGACAACCCCGTGCGGCGCCGCGTCGTCGAGTGCCACGAGGCGCTCGCGCGCATCTCGCGGCTCGGCGACTGAGCGGAGCGTCCGCGCGCCGCCCGCTCCCGACTGGCAGGCCGCTGTGGCGCCTGGTACGTTCTGCCGCGTAAGGCCGGGAGACACTCGGCAGAAAGCAGTGCGACGTACGCGGGCCGTTGCTCACAGCATCCTCCGCGCATGCAGCACATCAGCAGTGGAGGATCAGCAACGTGCCGACCGGAACCGTGAAGTGGTTCAGCGACGAGAAGGGCTTCGGCTTCATCACGCCCGACGAGGGCAGCCGCGACCTGTTCGTCCATCACACCGGCATCAACGCCGACGGCTACCGCTCGCTTGCCGAGGGCTCGAAGGTGAGCTACGAGGAGGAGCAGGGCGACAAGGGCCCGAAGGCCGTCAACGTCCACGCGATCTAGATCGCGCGCAGTCGCACGTCCGAAGGCTCCCGCCAGGGGGCCTTCCGTGTTTAACGGGCGGCGCCTGTAGGATCGAACGGAGGCCACGAGGGGGAAGGCAGGACGTGGGCAAGACGGTCGAGCAGCGCGAGCGCGTGGTCGTGCGCTTCGCGGGCGACTCGGGGGACGGCATGCAGCTGGTCGGCGGGCGCTTCACCGACGCGACGGCGCTGCTCGGCAACGACCTCGCGACGCTGCCCGACTTCCCCGCGGAGATCCGCGCTCCGGCCGGCACGATCCCCGGCGTCTCGGCATTCCAGATCCACTTCGCCTCGCGTGACATCCTCACCCCGGGCGACACGCCGAACGTGCTCGTCGCGATGAACCCGGCGGCGCTGAAGGCGAACCTCGCGACGCTCGAGCGCGGCGCGACGATCATCGCCAACGAGGACGCCTTCACGAGACGCAACCTCGAGAAGGCGGGCTATCACGCGAACCCGCTCGAGGACGGCACGCTGAGCGACTTCCGTCTCCACCGCGTGCCGATGACGACGCTCACGACCCGCGCCGCCGCGGGCCTCGAAGGGGTCGGCGCGCGCGACGCCGCGAGAGCGAAGAACCTGTTCGCGCTCGGCCTGCTGTCGTGGCTGTACGGCCGCCCGACGGACGTCAGCGAGCGCTGGATCGAGGCGAAGTTCGCCAACCGCCCGCCGGCGCGGGCCGCGAACTTGGCCGCCTTCCGGGCCGGCTGGAGCTTCGGCGAGACGACCGAGCTGCTCGACGTGCAGTACCGCGTCGAACCGGCGACCGACGTCGCGCCCGGCGACTACCGGCAGGTCAACGGCACGACGGCGACCGCGCTCGGGCTGATCGCCGCCTCGGTCCGCAGCGGCCTGCCGCTGCTGCTCGCCAGCTATCCGATCACGCCCGCCTCCGAGCTGCTGCACGAGCTCTCGGGCCACGAGGGCGCCGGCGTGCGCACGATCCAGGCGGAGGACGAGATCGCGGCCGCCGGGATGGCGCTCGGCGCCTCCTACGGCGGCCATCTCGGCGTGACCGCCACGAGCGGTCCGGGGATGGACCTGAAGGCCGAGACGATCGGCCTCGCGGCGATGCTGGAGCTGCCGCTCGTGGTGATCGACGTGCAGCGCGCCGGCCCGTCGACCGGCATGCCGACGAAGACGGAGCAGTCGGACCTGCTGCTCGCGCTGCACGGCCGCCACGGCGAGTCGCCGCTGCCGGTGCTCGCCGCCGCCACGCCGGCCGACTGCTTCGAGACTGCCTTCGAGGCGGCGCGCCTGGCGGTCGCCTACCGCACGCCGGTGGTGCTGCTGAGCGACGGCTTCCTGTCGAACAGCTCGGAGCCGTGGCGGATCCCGGACGCGGCGACGCTGCCGGACATCGATCCCGCGTTCGCCCACGCGCCGGTCGGCGGAGAAGCGTTCCTGCCCTATGCGCGCGACGCGCGCGGCGTGCGTCCGTGGGCGCCGCCCGGCACCCCCGGCGTCGCGCACCGCATCGGCGGACTCGAGAAGCAGGACGGCACCGGCAACATCTCCTACGACCCGGCCAACCACGCGACGATGACGCGCCTGCGCGCGGAGCGGATCGCGCACATCCAGCGCGAGCTGCCGGCGGTCGCCGTCGACGCCGACGACGGCGCTGAGCTGCTCGTGCTCGGCTGGGGCTCGTCGTACGGCGCGATCCGCGCGGCGGCGCGGCGCGTGCGCGACCGCGGGCTGAAGGTCGCCGTCGCCCACCTGCGCCACCTCGATCCGCTGCCGCCGAACGTCGGCCAGCTGCTGCGGGCCTATCCGCGCGTGCTCGTGCCGGAGATGAACTGCGGGCAGCTCGCGCAGCTGCTGCGCGCCCGCTTCCTCGTCGACGTGCGCTCGCACACGAAGGTGACCGGGCAGCCGCTGTTCGCCGCCGAGCTGGAGGAGGCGATCGTCGATGCGCTCCAAGGCTGACTTCCAGTCCGACCAGGAGACGCGCTGGTGCCCGGGCTGCGGCGACTACGCGATTCTCGCGGCCGTCCAAGGCTTCATGCCGGAGCTGGGGATCCCGCCCGAGCGGATCGTCTTCATGACCGGCATCGGCTGCGCCGGCCGCTTCGCCTACTACATGGACACATACGGGATGCACGGCATCCACGGCCGCGCGCCGGCGCTCGCGACCGGACTCGCGACGACGCGGCCGGACCTCTCGATCTGGATCGTCACCGGCGACGGCGACGCGCTCTCGATCGGCGGCAACCACCTGATCCACGCGCTGCGCCGCAACGTGCCGGTGAAGATCCTGCTGTTCAACAACCAGATCTACGGCTTGACGAAGGGGCAGGCGTCGCCGACGAGCGAGCGCGGCAAGATCACGAAGTCGACGCCGTTCGGCTCGCACGACCGGCCGTTCAACCCGCTCGCGCTGGCGCTCGGCGCGGAGGCGACGTTCGTCGCGCGCACGCTCGACACCGACAGGCGGCACCTGCCCGAGGTGCTGCGCGCCGCAGCCGCGCACGAGGGGACGGCGTTCGTCGAGATCTACCAGAACTGCCCCGTCTTCAACGACGGCGCGTTCGACGCGCTGCGCGACCGCGCGCACGGGGCCGTCAACCGCATCCCGCTCGTGCACGGCGAGCCGATCCGCTTCGGCGCCGAGCGGGAACGGGGCGTGGTCCGGGGCGCCGACGGCGACCTCGCGATCGCCGACGTCGCGGACGTGGGCGAGGACGCGCTGCTCGTGCACGACGCCCACCGCGCCGACCCGAGCCTCGCGTTCGCGCTCGCGCGCCTCGCGGAGCGGCCGACCGGGCCGACGCCGATCGGCGTCTTCCGCGCCGTCGAGCGGCCGCCGCACGGGGCGGCCGCGGTTCGCAACGGAGACCGCGCGGTCGCCGACACCGCCACGCTGGACGCGCTGCTCCACGCGGGCGACACCTGGACAGTTGCGTAGCTGACCTACGATTGCTCCATGCGAATCCTCGTGGTGGAGGACGAGACGGCGATCGCGGACTTCATCCAGCGCGGGCTGCAGGCCGAAGGGCACGCGGTCTCGTGCGCCGGCGACGGGCTGGAGGGGGAGCGGCGCGCGCTTGCCGAGGACGTCGACCTCGTCGTCCTCGACGTGATGCTGCCCGGCAAGGACGGGCTCGGCGTGCTGTCCGCGATCCGCCGCGAGAAGCCCGAGCTGCCGGTCGTGATGCTGAGCGCGCGCGCGGCCGTCGACGACCGCGTCGCCGGCCTCGACGGCGGCGCGACCGACTACGTCACGAAGCCGTTCAGCTTCGACGAGCTCGCCGCGCGCGTGCGCGCGCACCTGCGCACGCCCCGCCAGCGCGACGCCACGACCCTGTCGGCCGCCGGCATCGAGCTCGACCTGCTGGGGCGCAAGGTCGCGCGCGACGGCGTCGAGCTGCGGCTGTCCGCGCGCGAGTTCGACCTGCTCGCCTACTTCCTGCGCCACCCCGACCAGGCGCTGTCGCGCCAGCAGATCCTCAGCGCCGTGTGGGGCTACGACTTCGATCCCGGGACGAACGTCGTCGAGGTCTACGTGCGCTACCTGCGGCGCAAGCTCGAGCTGCCCGGCCGGCCGGCGCCGATCGACACGCTGCGCTCCGTCGGCTACCGCCTCACGACCCGCTCCTGAGCGGCGATGGCGCGCGCGACCGACACGGACCTCGGCGTCGGCTCGCGCGTCCCCTGGTTTCGCAGCCTGCGCGCGCGGCTCGCGCTCGCGATCGCGGTGATCCTCGTCGCCGCGCTCGGCACGACGTTCGTCGCCACGTACCGCGGCACGGGCACGCAGGTGCAGGCGCAGATCGACCAGGACCTGCGCCAGGAGGCGAGCGCGTTCGAGCAGAAGATCCCGATGTTCAAGGTCACGCGCAGACGGGTGACGCGCGTCGCGCAGCGGTACATCGCCGACCGCGTGACGTTCAACTTCGCGCCGCGGCTCTACGTCGTGCGCGTCGCGGGCGGCGGCATCGTCTCCAACCAGCCGGAGCTGAGCCCGGCCGAGGACGTCCCGGCGACCGGGCCGCAGCGCGAGAGCGCCGAGGCGAGAGCGCTCCGCTTCGCGCCGCTCGGCTTCAGCGACGTGACCGTCAACGGCAAGCCGGTGCGCTTGTACGCGATCCCGGTCCTGCGCGACGGGCGTCGCGTCGCCTCGATCGGCGTCGGCGAGCCGACGGAGGGCGTGACGCGCGCGCAGAGCGGCGTCGCGCGCACGTTCCTGTTCGCCGGCACCGCCACGCTGCTCGCCGCGATCGTGCTCGGCTTCGCGTTCGCGACGCGCCTCTCACGCCCGCTGCGACGGATGGCGACGACGGCAGCCGAGGTGCGCGCCGGCGACCTCTCGCAGCGCATCCGCGCGGCGCGCGGCCGCCACGACGAGGTGCGCGTCTTGGCCGACGCGTTCGACCGCATGCTCGACCGGCTCGAGGACGCGTTCGCGCGCCAGCGCGGCTTCGTCGCCGACGCCTCGCACGAGCTGCGCACGCCGCTGACGGTGATCCGCGGCCAGCTCGAGGTGCTCGCGCGCCAGGGCGAGGTGACGCCGGAGGACGTGCGCCACGTCGACGAGGTCGTGCGCACCGAGGTCGTGCGGATGGAGCGGCTCGTGGAAGACCTGCTGCTGCTCGCGCGCGCCGACGAGGGCGAGCTGCTGCGGCCGGCGCCGCTCGAGCTGCGGTCGTTCGTGACGGAGCTGTTCGACTCCGTCACGCTGACGGCGGAGCGCCGCTTCGAGCTCGGCGAGGTGCCCGAGGGCACGCTGCGCGCGGACGAGGACCGCCTCGCGCAGGTCGTGCGCAACCTCGCGCGCAACGCGGTCGAGCACACCCGTGCGGGCGGGCTCGTGCGCGTGTGCGTGAACGCGCTGCCGCGCGGCTGGGTCGAGATCGCGGTCGAGGACGACGGACCCGGCATCCCGCTCGGGCAGCGCGACCGCGTGTTCGACCGCTTCCACCGACTCGACAGCGCGCGGGCGCGCGGCAAGGGCGGCGCCGGCCTCGGGCTCGCGATCGCGCGCGCGATCGTCGAGGCGCACGGCGGCCGGATCGCGGCCGGCGCGTCGCCGGAGGGCGGGGCGCGCGTCGCCTTCCGCGTGCCCGGCTTCAAGCCGGCCGGGCGGGCGTCGGCGCGCCGCGGCGCCGCGACCGGCGCGTCCTCGCCGACCGCGTCGCCGGCCGGCCGGCGCGCGTAGGCTGGGACGCCATGTGGCGCAACTGGGCGGGAGAGCAGGCCTGTGCGCCGGCCGCGATCGAGCGGCCGGGCGGCGCGGCGGAGATCGCGGCGGCGCTCGAGCGCGCCGCCGCCGCCGGCCAGCGCGTGCGCGTCGCCGGCAGCGGGCACTCGTTCACGGACGCCGCTTGCACCGACGGGCGGCTGCTGCGGCTCGAGCGGATGGACCGCGTGCTCGACGTCGATCGCGCGAGCGGACTGGTGCGCGTCGAGGGCGGGATCGCGATCCGCGCGCTGAGCGCCGCGCTGGCCGAGCACGGGCTCGCGTTCGAGAACCTCGGCGACATCGACGTGCAGACGATCGCGGGCGCGATCTCGACCGCGACGCACGGGACGGGGGCGCGGCTGCGCAACCTCTCCGCGCAGATCGAGTCGATCGAGCTCGTGCTCGCCGACGGCTCGACGCTCGTCTGCTCGGCCGACGACGAGGACCCGACGACGTACCTGGCCGCGCGCGTCGGCGTCGGCAGCCTCGGCGTGATCGCGGCCGTCACGCTGCGCGCCGTCCCGGCCTTCACGCTGCGCGGGGTCGACGCGCCGGCGCCGCTGGCGGAGACGCTCGACCGCCTCGAGCAGGCGGGGGCGGAGAACGACCATTTCGAGCTGTACGTCTTCCCGCACTGCGAGACGGCGCTCACGCGCACGAACAACCGCGTGGACGAGCCGCCGCGGCCGCGCGGGCGCGTGAGCGCCTACGCGAACGACGTGCTGCTGACGAACCGCGCGTTCCACGCCTTCTGCCTCGCGGGGCGCGCGCTCCCGCGCTGGATCCCGCAGCTGAACCGCACGGTCACGCGGCTCGCCGGCTCGAGCGTGCGCGTTGACCGCAGCGATCGCATCTTCGCCTCGCCGCGGCTCGTGAGATTCACGGAGATGGAGTACGCGCTGCCGCGCGAGCACACCGCGGAGGCCGTGCGCCGGATCCTCGAGCTGATCCCGCGGCGCGGCTTCGCGGTCCCGTTCCCGCTCGAGGTTCGGCTCGTCGCGCCCGACGACGCGCTGCTCTCGCCCGCCCACGACCGCCTGACCGGCTACGTCGCGGTGCACATGTTCAAGGGGATGGCGTGGGAGCCGTACTTCCGCGCCGTCGAGGCGATCATGGACGAGTACGTCGGGCGTCCACACTGGGGCAAGCGCCACTTCCAGACGGCCGAGACGCTCCGCCCCCGCTACCCGCGCTGGGACGACTTCCAAGCCGTGCGCGCCCGCCTCGACCCGGACGGCCGCTTTGCAAACGCCTATTCCGACAGGGTTCTCGGACCTATCTCTAACGTTCGAGTCGAGCGTTAGAGTCGTGCGTCTGTGAGCTCCAGCGACGGGACGTCGGGCAGCAGCTCGGCGATCGCGTCGCGCAGCGCCGCGAAGTCGTCGACGTTCTCCGTCAGGACGCCGTAGCCGCCCGCGAACGCACACGCCGCGATCTGCACATCGAGCGCCCACGCGGCGCGCTGCTGTGCCCGCGTGCCATGGCGCCGGTGGTTGCGCGTCGGCGGGTGCGGATGGCGCGCGAGCAGACGACCTGCCAGGTCCGCCGCCGGCCGGTCGAACGGAATCACCACCGTGAGCGGATCGCGGAACAGCCCGCCGAACCAGCGCAGCTTGCGTCGCGCGCGTACGTGGTGCTCGGCCGGAGTCGCGAGACCGCGGACGATCTCCTGGATCGTCGGTGCGGGCAGAGCGATGGGGAGGTCGTCCCGCAGATGTCTCGCGAGCAGCGGTGCATGACGCTCGTCGACCGCGATCCGCGAGGCAACCGACGTGTCCCATGCGTCAGGCACCGAACTCATCCTCGTCGTAGAGCCCGAGCCGGAAGCCGAGGATCGCGCGTGCCGTCTCCTCGCCGGTGAGATCGCCGGCCTCCGGGGGGATCGCCTCGTCGTGGAGCCGGTCGATCGCCGCGCGCCGCTCGGCGGCGAGCTCCTCGACGGTGTGTCTGTAGTCGTAGCGCCTGGCGCCGTCGTACGCCAGCCGGACGAGCGCGTCGTTCGTGCTCGTGCGGTGCTGCTCGGCGTAGCGGGCGACCGTCTCGGCGAGGTCGTCGGGGACGCGCAGCGTGGTGCGCGCGCCGGTGCGTCTGGGGGCTCGAGGTCTGCGGGCGGATCTGCGGGCGGGGGCCATCTGAAGCGAAGCTACCATGGCCGCGACGCTAACGCATCAAGTGATGCGACTATGTGGCCGAATGCAACAAGAGTGCTGCAAAGCGATCACAAAAAGCACTGGCCCTCGCCGCGGTAGGTCGGCACCGTCTCGACGAGGCGGTCGCCCTCGATCAGATGCAGCGCGTCGAAGCGCTCGCACAGCTCGCCGGCCTTCGCATGCCGGAACCAGACGCGGTCGCCGATTTGCAGGCGGTCCGCCGCGGCGCCGAGCAGCGGCGTCTGCACCTCGCCGGCGCCCTCGCGGCCGTCGAGACGCAGGCCCGCGGGGAGGACCGGCCGCGGCAGCCGCGCACGGTCGCCCGACCCGGAGGCGAGGTAGCCGCCGCCGAGCGCCGTCGC
Source organism: Conexibacter sp. (assembly GCA_036379915.1). GTDB lineage: Bacteria > Actinomycetota > Thermoleophilia > Solirubrobacterales > Solirubrobacteraceae > Conexibacter. Next base: position 8,253 of record DASVFS010000210.1, read on the forward strand.
CGTGCCCGGGCCCGGGCGCCGCACGACCGGCAGCGCGAACAGCGCCGCCGGCAGCGGGCTGAAGCGCGAGTAGGCGTCGAACAGCGTCGGGCCGTACAGCCCCGAGCCGGCCGCCACCTCGGTCACCGCCGGCTCCGCGCTCGTCGACTCGATCGAGCCGGTGCCGCCGCCGTTGACGAACTCGAGCGGCGCCACCGCCTCCACCGCGGCGACGACCGCCGCGCGGCGCGCGGCCAGCTCGCGCGCCGACGCCCGCTGCATCGCGCGCAGCGCGACGCTCATCAGCGGGCTGCCGGGCGGGCGGTCGCCGACGCCGGCGATCTGCGCCTCGTACGCCATCAGCCCGACGAGCCGCAGCGGCGGGCGGGCGACGACCTCGCGCGCGAGCGCCGCGACCTGCTCCGGCGCGTGCAGCGGCGAGCGCTTCGCGCCGACGTGCAGGCGCCCGCCGAGGGGTCGCCAGGACGCGTCGACGTCGATGCACACGCGGATCGGCGACCCGCTCGCGCCGCCGCGCGCCTCCCGCACCGCCGCCTCGATCAGCTCGAGCTGCGCCACGTCGTCGACCATCACCGCGATCGCGCCGTCGTCCTCGCGCCCCGCGAGCGCGCGCAGGGCGGCGCGATCGGCGGTCGGATACGCGACGACGAGGTCGCGCAGCCCGTGGTCGGCGAGCCACAGCGCCTCCGGCAGCGTGAACGCGAGCGTGCCGCGGAAGCCGTCGTCCGAGGCAAGCGTGCGCTCGAGCAGCGCGCGGCAGCGGATCGACTTGCTCGCCAGCCGGATCGGGCGCCCGCCGGCGCGCCGCAGCAGGTCGCGCGCGTTCGTCCGGTATGCGTCCAGATCCACGACCGCGAACGGCGGCTCGAGCGCCGCCGTGGCGCGGTTGAGCCGGTCGAGCGCGTCGCGGGAGAGGGCCACCACCGCGACCCTACCGCGGCGCGGCTCCGCGCCATGTAGGTGAATCACGTCACATTTGAGTGACAGCGATCTGTACTGTGCCCGCGTCGCTTTGTACCTAGCCGAATCCCCGCTGCACGTGCAGCGGGGAACGGGGGAACCACGGGACCCGGAGCCGGGCCCAGGGGCGAATCGTCGCGCCGCGACGTAGCGCTGCTCTTTCTGCGCGAGCCCGTCAGCTAACCCCGCAGGCGCCCGAGAGAGAAGGGGTCGCAGTCGTGCTCGCCAGCTTCGCGTCAGCGTGCGCGCATCCGCGCCGCGCGCTGATCCTCGTCGTACTCGTCGCAGTCCTCATGCCCGCCGTCGCCGCCGGGGGCCAGCACCACGGCGACCGCGCGCTCCACCGCGGAGCGCGCGGTCACGACGTCCGCGCGTTGCAGGAACTGCTCACCCGCGCCGGCCTGCGCACGCCGGCCGCCGGGACGTTCGACCGCCGCACGCGCCGCAACGTCCGGCGCTTCCAGCGCCGCCACGGCCTCGTCGCCGACGGCGTCGCCCGCCCGCAGGTCGTCAGGACGCTGCGTGCGACGGTGGCGCACCGGGTGAGGGAACAGCACAGGGCCCGGCGGCAGGGCCGTGCCAAGCGCTTCGGCTACCGCGTCCTGCGGAGCGGCATGTCGGGCGCGGACGTGCGCGTGCTCCAGCACCAGCTCAGTCGCGCCGGCATCCGCACGCCGGTCGTCGGGTTCTTCGGCCCTCGAACGCACCGCAGCGTCCGCCGCTTCCAGCGCGTGTACGGCCTGCGGGTCGACGGCGTCGTCGGCGCGCGCGACGTCGGCACGCTGCGTCGCGTCGGCGCGCCGGGGGCCGAGCTGGGACCTCCGGGCGCGGCGCGGCTGCGCGGCGACGGCACCGCGGTCGCGCCGTTCGACGCCCCGCTGCCGGTGCGCGCCGTGATCGCGGCCGGCAACCGGATCGCGAAGACGCCGTACGTGTGGGGCGGCGGCCACGGCGCCTGGAGCGCCGGCGGCTACGACTGCTCGGGCTCCGTCAGCTACGCGCTCCACGGCGGCGGCCTGCTCGCGTGGCCGCTGACGTCGGGCGGCCTGATGCGCTGGGGGTCGCCGGGTCGCGGGCGCTGGATCACGGTCTACGCCCACGGCACCCACACCTTCATGGTCGTCGCGGGGCTGCGCTTCGACACGAGCGGCGCGAGCCCGTCGCGCTGGCAGACGGGCATGCGGTCCTCCGCCGGGTTCGCGATCCGCCATCCCGCGGGGCTGTGACGAGCCGGCGAACGCGCCTTCTTCGCCGCATGGCGCGACATTCCTGCGCCGCTTCGGCTAGTCTGCCGCACTTCGCTTGTACCCAGCCGAGTCTCCGGCACCGCAAAAGCCGGAGAGCGGGGGAACCAGTTGAGGCCGGACGCACGGTCCTCTGGGGCGAATCGTCGCAAGGTCGCGACGTAGCGCTGCTCTTTCTGCGCGAGCCCGTCAGCTAACCCCGCAGGCGCCCGAAAGAGAAGGGGTTTGCACCCGTGTCGTCCGTCATCGCGCCGGCTCGCCGGCGTTCCCGTTCCGTCGTCGTCCTCGCCGTGCTCGCGGTCGCGGCGTTCGCGCCGTCCGTCGCGGGCGCTGCTGAGCACCTCGGCGACCGCACGCTCCACGAGGGCGACCGCGGCCACGACGTGCGCGTACTGCAGGACTACCTCACGCGCGCCGGCTACCCGACGCCGATCGCCGGGATCTTCGGTCCGCAGACGCTGCGCAACGTCAAGCGCTTCCAGCGCGCGCACCACATGACGGTCGACGGCGTCGTCGGGTCGGGCACGAGCAGAGCGCTGCGCACGGTCGCCGCCCGGCGCGCCCGCGCCCAGGAGCGCACGGAGCAGGGCGACGACGGCGGGGCGCAGCACCTCGGCGACCGCACGCTCAGAAAGGGCATGCGCGGCCAGGACGTGCGCGTGCTGCAGGACTACCTCACGCGCGCCGGGATCCCGACGCCCGTCGACGGCGTCTTCGGTCCGGGGACGAAGGCGAACGTGAAGCGCTTCCAGCGGGCGAACGGCTTGACGGCGGACGGCATCGTGGGGCCGTCCACCGAGCAGACGCTGCGTCGCGTCGGGGAGGGCGGCAGCGCCGGCGACAGCGGTGAGGCGTCGCCGGCCCCGGTCGGGCGCGCGCGGCTGCGCGCCGACGGCACCGCCGTGGCACCGGCCGACGCGCCGGCGGCCGTGAAGGCGGTCATCGCGGCCGGCAACCGCATCGCGACGAAGCCGTATCGCTACGGCGGCGGCCACGGGCGCTGGGAGGACAGCGGCTACGACTGCTCCGGCTCGGTCAGCTACGCGCTGCACGGCGGGGGGCTGATCAACACGCAGCTCGACTCGACCGGCTTCGAGTCCTATGGCGTCCGCGGCCGCGGGCAGTGGATCACGGTCTTCGGGAACGCCGGCCACGCCTACATGGTCGTCGCCGGCCTGCGCTTCGACACGAGCGGCGCGAGCCCGTCGCGCTGGCAGTCCGACATGCGCTCGAGCGCCGGCTACGTGGTGCGCCACCCCAGCGGCTTCTAGAGGACGCGGAGCTCGCGTCGCCCCGCGAGGGCGTCCCGGCACCGGCCACCGGGACGCCCTCGCCGTCGGCGCCCGCCGAGCGCGCCCGCGAACCGGCGTGTCCGCCCTGGCCGCGCGGCTAGCATCGACCGCATGTCCGCACTCGCCGATGCCTACGCCCTGACCGACGACCAGCTCGCGTTCCGCGACACGATCCGCCAGATGGTGCGCGAGCGCGTCGCGCCGCGGGCCGCGGAGATCGACGAGAAGGCGGAGTACCCGTGGGACGTCCGCGAGCTGTTCGCCGAGCACGACCTGTTCGGCCTGCCGTTCGACGAGGAGCACGGCGGCACCGGCACCGGGGCGCTGACGCTCGTGATCGCGATCGAGGAGGTCGCGAAGGCGTGCGCGTCGAGCGCGCTCATGCTCGCCGTCCACGACCTCGGGACGCTGCCGATCAAGCTGTTCGGCAGCCCGGAGCTGAAGGCGCGCTTCCTGCCGCGCTGCGCGACCGGCGAGTGGACGCCGGCGTTCGCCCTGTCCGAGCCGGAGGCCGGCTCCGACCCGGGCGGCATGAGAGTCCGCGCCGTGCGCGACGGCGACGAGTGGGTCATCAACGGCGCGAAGAACTGGATCACCAACCTCGGCGTCGCCGACTTCTACGTCGTCTTCGCGGTCACCGATCCGAGCGCCGGCCGCTCGCACGGCATCAGCGCGTTCGTCGTCGAGAGAGACCGGCCCGGCTTCAGCGTCGGCAAGCTCGAGAAGAAGCTCGGCATCAAGGGCTCGCCGACCGGCCAGCCGATCTTCGACGACGTGCGGATCCCGGCCGGGAACCTGATCGGCGAGGTCGACAAGGGCATGCACGTCGCGCTCGGCACGCTCGACCACTCGCGCCTCGGCGTCGCGGCGCAGGCGCTCGGCATCGCCCAGGGCGCGACCGACTACGCCGCCGCCTACGCGCGCGAGCGCAAGCAGTTCGGCCAGCCGATCAACGCCTTCCAGGCGATCCAGTTCAAGCTCGCCGACATGGAGACGACCACCGCGGCCGGCCGCGAGCTGCTCTACCAGGCGGCCGCGAAGGCGGATCGCGGGGACGCCGACCTCGGCAAGTACAGCGCGATGGCGAAGCTGTTCAACTCCGACAACGCGATGCGCGTCACCGTCGAGGCGGTGCAGGTGCTCGGCGGCTACGGCTACGTCAGCGAGTACCCCGTCGAGCGCATGATGCGCGACGCGAAGATCACGCAGATCTACGAGGGCACGAACGAGATCCAGCGCCTCGTGATCGCGCGCACGCTGCGCTGAGCGTTCGGTCGCCGGGCCGCAGCCGAGCGGCTACGCTCGGACCATGTTCTCGAGACTTCCGACCGGCGCCCAGGTCGCCTGGTCGGCGCTCGCCGCCTTCGCGATCGCCATCCTCGCGATCACCGTCGTGCAGGGGTTCGCGACGACGTACCCGCTCCGCTTCCTGCAGGGCATCGCCGTCGCGCTCGCGGGCGCGCTCGTGATCACGTTCGTGCTGGCGCTCGTGACCGGCCGTCTGGCCGACTGGCGCAACCCGCGCTCGGAGCGCGACTTCGAGGCGCTCGTCGAGCGCAGCGAGCAGCTCGCGCGCGAGGGCGTCTCGGGCGAAGGCGACGACGACTACGACGAGCTCGACGACGATGACGACGACCTCGGCATCGACCCGTGGAACGAGGAGGACTTCAAGGCGCTCGTGCGGTCCGCGCTCGACGAGCTGCCGCTCGAGTTCCACCGCGCGCTCGAGCACGTCGCCGTCGTCGTCGGCAGCGAGGGTCGCAAGCATCACGCCTACGGCCTCTACCACGGCCCGACGGTCGCGCACGAAGGCTTCGCGCGCATCGTGATCTTCCAGGACACGATGGTGCGCGACTTCGGCCACGACCTCGAGCTGCTGCGCGCCCAGGTCGTCCGCACCGTCCGCCACGAGCTTGCCCACCACCTCGGCTGGGACGAGGACGGCGTCCGCGGGCTCGGGCTCTAGCCAGCCGCGCGGCACTGGCAATCGGCGTGTGAACGCCGTCGTTCGTACTACCCTCCAGGGCAAGGCCCCCGTGGAGTGCGACCGCCGGGGGATAACGAAGGCCCGTGGAGTGCGACCGCCGGGCACCTCACCGAAAGGAATCACCATGTCCAATGCCGTCATCGTCGACGCGGTCCGGACGCCGATCGGCCGTGCCGTCAAGGGCTCGCTGAAGGACGTGCGCGCCGACGACCTCGCCGCGATCCCGCTCAGAGCCATCTTGGAGCGCAACCCGCAGCTCGACCCGGCCTCCATCGTCGACGTGATGATGGGCGCGGCCTCGGGCGAGGGCGAGCAGGGCTACAACGTCGCCCGCAACGCGCTGCTGCTCGCCGGCTATCCGGTCTCCGTCCCCGGCACGACCGTCAACCGCTTCTGCGCCTCCTCGCTGCAGACGATCCGCATGGCGTTCCACGCGATCACCGCCGGCGAGGGTGACACGTACGTCGCCTGCGGCGTCGAGGCCGTCTCGCGGCTCGGCGGCGGCTCGCCGGTGCCGTTCCACCACAAGCTCGACGGCTCCGAGGGCTCGCTCGTCAACGTCTACATCCCGATGGGCTTCACGGCCGAGAACGTGGCCGAGCGCGAGGGCGTCTCGCGCGAGGCGCAGGACCGCTGGGCGGCGATCTCGCAGCAGCGGGCCGTCGCGGCGCAGGAGTCCGGCCACTTCGACAGGGAGATCGTCCCGGTCGTCGTGCCCGAGCACACCGCGACGGACGAGAACGGCGACGAGGTCACGGTCCCCGAGGCGACCGTCGCGAAGGACGACGGCCCGCGCCCCGGCACCACCGAGGAGAAGCTCGCGCAGCTGAGACCGGCCTTCAAGCCGGACGGCACCGTCACCGCCGGCAACGCCTGCCCGCTCAACGACGGCGCCGCCGCCGTGCTCGTGATGGCGGAGGAGAAGGCCGCCGAGCTGGGGATGACGCCGAAGGCGCGCATCGTCGCCTCCGCCGTCGCCTCGATCGAGCCGGAGTACATGGGCCTCGGTCCGATCCCGGCCGTGCGCAACGTGCTGAAGCAGGCCGGCATGACGATGGACGACGTCGACGTCGTCGAGCTCAACGAGGCGTTCGCCGCGCAGGTCGTCCCGTGTCAGGAGGAGTGGGGCATCGCCGACGAGACGCTCAACCCGTTCGGCGGCGCGATCGCGCTCGGCCACCCGTTCGGGATGACCGGCGCCCGCATCATGACCACGCTGCTGAACGACCTCGAGACGCTCGACAAGTCGGTCGGCCTCGAGACGATGTGCGTCGCCGGCGGCATGGGGATGGCCATGATCGTGGAGCGAGTCGCCTGAGGAACGCGCCTCGCGGCGCCGGATCGCCCGGCGGTGTCAGAGCGGCACCGCCGGGCGACCGACCTCGGCAGAGAGTTCGAGGCCAGCCGCCCGACGACTGCCACGGCCCGGCATCGGGAGCGGGGCCGCGCGGGGAAAGCCGGAACATCCTGTCGGTGCTCCCCAGCGTTGGAACGTCGGAGGCGGTCGGAGGTTGGTCGCTTGCGCGCGGATGCGTCGGCTCAGCGGCCGTGCGCGTGCGAGGCCCCGGACTCACCGGGCGCGGCGCCTGCCTTGCCGTGCGACGCGCCGGACTGACCGGGCGGCGTGCTCGGCGAGCCCGGCGGCGATCCGACGGCCGGAGCGGATCTCGCGGGCGGCGTCGCTCTGGCCTGGCCGGGCGGAACGTCGGACGCCTTGCTCAGACCGCGCGGCGCGGGCGGAGGCTTGTTCAGGCCGGGCGGCGCGGCCGACGCGCTCCCGGGCGCGCCGGTCGTCGATGCCCTGCCCTGTCCGGGCGGCACGAACGCCTTGCTCTGCCTGGGGACGGACGACGCCTTGCCCTGTCCCGGCGGGGTTCCGCCGTGACCTGGCGGCGCGACGCCGGGGCCGTCGCCGTACGCGTGTCCGGGCGGACTGGTCTGCTGGCCGGGGGGCGTGCCGCCGTGGCCCGGCGGCGTGCCGCTGTGGCCGGGAGGCACCGCGCCCTGACCGGCCGAACCGCCGCCGGCATGGCTCGGATGCGACGGCTTGTGGTCCGCATGCACGGGCGGCTGGGTCGAACGCGGCGCGGCGCTCACCTGCGGTCTCCGCGTATCGGGCGGGACCGGGACCGGCGTTGCCGTGGACGGATTCGCGACGCTGTCCGACGGCCGCTCGTGGTGCACGGTCGGCGGCGCGCTCGCGTCGTCGCCGTGACGCGCGTCGTGTACGGGCACGCCTCCGATCGCGAACGGGGTCGGCGCGATGCTCTGCCCGCGGTCCGGCGCGAGCGTCCCGGGCGAGGACGCCGGCGGCGCCGAGCGGTGGCCGAGCCGTTCGCTGAGCGCGCTGCCGCCGCCGGCCACCGCGCCGGCGACCGCGAGCGACACGACGACCTTGCCGGCGCCGGTCGACGCGACGGTTCCGAGCACGCCGCCGAGTGCGCCGCCCGACGCGCTCGAGGTGGCGCCGGCGGTCGTGGCGCCCGCGGCGGCGGCCGCGCTTCCGCCGCCCGACGTCGACGCGATCCCCGTGCCCGACAGCACGCTGCCCTTCAGCGCGAGGGTCGGCACGACCGGCAGCGCGAGCGCGAACAGCTTGCGCTGGGTGGCGACCTCGGCCTTGAACGCGCGGCAGCCGTCGCATGTGCGCAGGTGGCGTCGCAGCGGCCCGCGTCGCAGCGCCGCGCCGCTCGCGGAGGCGAGCTCGAGCCGGATCTCGTCGCACGGCGTCGCGCGCGCCTCCCGGCTGGCGGCGAGCGACGTGCGAGCCTGGAACACGAGCGCCTTCACCTTCTCCCGCGGGCAGCCGAGGACCGTCGCGATGCCCGCGTGGTCGAGCGCGCCGAGCTCGGCGAGCAGCAGCGCCGCGCGCTGGTCCTCCGGCAGGGACGCCAGGTCGGACAGCAGCTCGCGCAGGTCCTCGCGTCGCTCGACGGTCGCGGCGAGCCCGTCGGTCGCCGGCTCGGCCAGCTCGATCGCGACGTGCATGCGCCGCGCGCGCAGCAGCGAGAGGCAGCGGTTGCGCGCGATCGCGAACAGCCACGGACGCAGCTCGACCGGCTTCTCGTGCCGTGCGAGGTCGCGGAACGCGGCCAGGAACGTGTGCTGGACGGCGTCCTCCGCCTCCTCGCGCGTGCCGAGCATGTGACGGCAGAAGCCGAGGATCGCGGGGTGGTGGCGGTCGTAGAGCGCTTCGAAGGCGCCCTCGTCGCCGCTGCGCACGAGTGCGACGAGGCGCTCGTCGCTCGCGAGCCGCAGGAGGCGGGCGGGCCGGCGCAGGCGCGCCGGCGCACGGTCCACGAGGACGTTCTCCATCCACCCATTATGAGCGTCACGGCGATTGCAACGCGCGACACGGACGAAGGTTGGCGGCGAGCCGACCGCCTGGCGCGATCGCCTACGCGGGCGTGAGGCTCGCCAGCGGCAGTCTCAGCCGCACGAGGTATCCGCCGAGCTCCGGGTCGCCGAACGTCGCGGCGAGCTGCGCGCTCAACGCGTCGCCGATCGTCAGCAGCCCGTTGTCGCTCAGCTCCGCGCCGATCGTCGTGCGGGTCCCGGCGACCGTGCCGGTGACCGTCCGGCGCCCTCCGGTGAGCGACAGCTCGAGCTGCGTCACGGACAGCCGTCTGGTCCCGTCGGTGAAGTCGAAGCCGCCGACGAGCGGGACCGACCCGTCGGTCGGCTCGCAGCCGTCCGCGTCGCACGTCGCCGTCACGCGGGTCCCGGGCGCGACCGCGAAGCGCACGTCGCCGTAGTCGGCCTGCGCGCCGCCGGTCGGCTCGATCGCGGGCGCGGCCGGCAGCGCGCCGCCGAGCTCGACGCCCAGCCGGAAGCTGGTCGGCGCGGCGCTCGCGCGCGCCGGGACGATCGTCGCGGTGACGGTTCCGAGCGGCGCCCCGACGCGAACGGGGTGCTCGTCGACGCGCGGGCCTCTGCAACGCAGTCGGTTGAACATCCCCGCGAGCGGCGCGAGCATCGTCGCCCGGCCTCTGACGCCGACCACGAGCGTGCCGCGGACGCTTCTGCTCGTGAGCGTGACGCGGTGCAGCTGCGCCAGCCGCACCCGTCGCGCGGCGCGAGCGCTGTAGGACCGGCTGGCCCGGATCGTCCCCGTCAGGTAGGCGCGTCTGCCGGCGAGCTGGATGCCGACGTCCGTCGCGGCGAGCGCTCGCGGGCGCGGGCTGAAGATGCGGTCGACGTGGATCGCCTCGCCGGGCACGATCGCCTCGCCGCTGCGGCCGGTCACGTCGAGCAGCCCGCGCGGGTGCTCGGTCAGGCCGACGTAGCGCGGCGTCGAGTCGCGCGACCAGCCGTACACGGGCAGCACGCAGTTGCCGGCGGCCTGGGAGTACACGCTGCCCGGACCCGAGGGCATCGTGAACGCGATTCTCAGGGCGGCCGTCGGGACCGGCGCGGCGCCCGCCGTCGCGGGTGCCGCGACGAGCAGCGCGAGCACGACGAGCAGCGGGACCGCGCGGTGCATGCGCCGACCCTACCGCGCGTTCGCGGGTCAGCCGACGATCGGCGCCGCGAGCGACAGCGCGAAGCGCTCGTGCGCGTCGGTGTGCCAGCCGGCGAGGCGCAGGCCGGCGGCGGCGAAGTCCTCCGCGACGCGCTCCGGCGTGAACTTCGCGCTGATCTCGGTGCGGATCTCCTCGCCCGCCCGCAGCTCGACCTGGAGGCCGACCGACGCGACCTCGACCGCGCACGCGCGCCGCGCGCGCAGCCGCATCTCGATCCACTCGTTGCGGCGGTCGAAGAAGGCGACGTGCTCGAACGCGTCGAGCGGGAAGTCGGCGTCGAGCTCGCGGTTCAGCACGCGCAGCACGTTGCGGTTGAACTCGGCCGTGACGCCGGCCGCGTCGTCGTAGGCGGCCTCGATCACGGCCGGGTCCTTGACGAGGTCGGTCCCGAGCAGCAGGCGGTCGTCCGCCCCAAGCAGCGCCGCGATCTCGCGCAGCAGGCGCCGGCGGCTGCCGGGGGGGAAGTTGCCGATCGTGCCGCCGAGCAGCGCGACGATGCGGGGCTCGCCGGGCGTCGACGGCGGGATGCGGTCGAGGTGGCGCTCGAAGTCGCCGATCACGCCGTGCACGCGCAGGCCGGGGTACTCCTCCACGAGCGCCTCCGCGCTCGCGCGCACGACCGACTCCGCGACGTCGAACGGGACGTAGCGGCGCAGCTGGCCGGCCGCCGCCATCGCGTCGAGCAGCACGCGCGTCTTCGCGGCCGTGCCGGAGCCCAGCTCGACCAGCTCGGCCGCGCCGGTCGCGGCGACGATCGCCTGCGCCTCGGCCTGCAGGATCGCGCGCTCGGCGCGCGTCGGGTAGTACTCGGGCAGCTCGGTGATGCGGTCGAACAGCTCGCAGCCGCGGTCGTCGTAGAAGTGCTTCGGGGGCAGCTCCTTGAACGGCCGCGTGAGGCCGTCGAGCACGTCCTCGGCGAGCCCGCGCTCGTGCGCCGCGTCGAGGTGGTGGTCGATCGTGACGTCGGGCTCGCAGGCGGGGGAGATGGCCATGGATCACGCGTCCTTCGCTATGCGCAGTCCGGCGAAGATCTGCCGGCGCTGCGGGTGGTCCCAGTTGCGGAACGTCGGTGTCGCGACACGCGCGCGGGTGGCCCAGGAGCCGCCGCGCAGCACGCGGTAGTCGCCGCCGAAGAAGACCTCGGAGTACTCGCGGTACGGGTGGGCGCGGAAGCCGGGGTAGCCGTCGAAGCCGCTCGCGGTCCACTCCCACGCGTCGCCGATCATGCCGAGGCAGCCGACGGTGGAGGCGCCCTGCGGATGGGTGCCGACGGGGACGGCGCCGAACGACCGCTGGTCGACGTTCGCGTGCGTCGCGATCGCGTCACCGCCGGGATCGGCGCCCCACGGCTGCGCGCGGGCCCCCCCTGCCACCTGGTCCCAGGTCGCCGCCTTCTCCCACTCGGCCTCGGTGGGGAGACGGGCGCCGTGCGCGCGGGCGAAGGCGTCGGCCTCGAACCAGGAGACGTGGACGACCGGCTTGGCCGGATCGAGCGGCTCGCAGCGGTCCATCCGCCACTCGCGTCCGTCGGCCGTCCAGCCGGCCGGATGGGTGATGTCGTACTGCTCCTTCCAGGCCCACGCCTCGCGCGACCACCATTCGGGGCGGCGGTAGCCGCCGCCGGCGACGAACGCCATGAACGCCCCGTTCGTGACCGGCGCGCGTCCGATGCGGAAGGCGGGCAGCTCGCGCGCGTGGCGCGGGCGCTCGTTGTCGTAGGCGAAGCCGTCGGCCGAGGCGCCGATCGTGCAGGGTCCGGCGGGGACCTCGATCAGCTCCAGCCCGGTGAGCGCGGCGAGCGCCGTGTCGGCCGGCGGGGGCGCCGCGGCCGGCTCGTGCGGCGCCGGCAGGTGCGCCAGCTGCATCGTCTGCAGCATCGTCTCGGTGTGCTGCTGCTCGTGGCGCAGCACCAGCTCGCGCAGGAACGGGTCGAGCGCCAGCCCGGCGATCCGCTCACGCACCTCCGCCAGGTAGGCGAGCGCCGCGGCGCGGCGCAGGTAGGGCAGCTCGCCGCGCTGCGCGCGCGGCGTCTCGAACGCGTCGTAGACGTCCGCCAGGTCGGGACGCAACAGCGGCAGGCCGCCGCCGCGGTGGGCGAGCCACAGGTCCTCGAACGCGGCGATGTGGCCGAGGTCCCACACGAGCGGGCTCAGCAGCGGCGAATGGACCCGCTCGAGCGCGTCGTCGTCGAGGTGCGCGACCAGCTCGAGCGTGCGGGAGCGGGTGTCGCTCGAGGCGTCGAGCACGTCCCCTCTCGCGCCCGGCGGCGCTGCCGTCTCGCTCGGCATCGCCTGTCAGTCTTTCATGTCGCGCCGCGCGGGAAACCACCTTCAGACAGAACTAGGTGGCTGGCGCCGCCGCGCGGTCGGCGATCAGCTCGACGCGCGCGCCGTCCGCGAGCAGGCTTGCTGGCGTGTGCGCGCTCGGGCCCGCGAGCGTCGCCGCGACCGCATCGGCCTTGCCGGCGCCCGCCGTCAGCACGACGATCGCGCGCGCCGCGCGCAGCAGCGGCAGCGTGCACGTGACGCCGTCGGGCGGCGGCTTTCTACGGCGCACCGCGACGACGAGCCGCTCGCGCTCCTCCAATGCCGGGTCGTCGGGGAACAGCGACGCCGTGTGGCCGTCCTCGCCGAGCCCCAGCAGCGCGAAGTCGAGCGCGGGCAGACCCGCGGGGGACGCGGTCGGGACGCTCGCGCGCAGCTCGCGCTCGTAGTCCGCGGCGGCGGCCGGCGGGTCGCCGTCGCCCGCGTGCTCGACGCGGTGGAGCAGCGGGCCGGGGGCGTCGGCCGGCAGCGCCGCGAGCAGCGTGTCGCGCACGAGCACGGCGTTGCTGTCCGGAGCGTCGAGCGGCACGCAGCGCTCGTCACCCAGCCACAAGTGCACGCCGCGCCAGTCCTCCACCAGCCGCGGCAGCAGCTCGTACGTGCGCGCCGGCGTGCTGCCGCCGGCGAGCGCCACGTGCGCCGCGCCACGCTCGGCGCGTGCCCGCTCGATCGCCGCCGCCACGCGCTCGGCGCACGTGCGCGCCGCCGCCTCGGCGTCGTCCGTCACCGTCAGCTCGATCATCGCGCCTCCATCCCGTCGAGCAGTGTCGCGAGCGCCGGCGCGTAGCCCGGCGTCGCCGTGTCGAACATCCCGAGCGCCGCGGCGAACGCGCGCGCCGGATCCGGCGCCGCGACGGGCGCGCGCAGCGCGATCGTCGCGCCGTCCGCGTGCAGCGCGAGCGCGTGGATCCCGGTGCGGACCGGGGGATCGGGCGGCTCGAGCGCCAGCGCCACGCTCCCTCCGTCGGGGCGCCGCGCCGCGCCCTCCCATCCGTGCTCCTGTGCCGTCAGCCGCTCGACGGTCCAGCCGGCGCGCGCGGCGATCCAGCCGGCGAGCAGCAGCGCGCTCGCCTGCTGCGGCCGGCACGAGCGCAGCTCGACGCGCTCGACGCGCCCCAGCAGGCGCAGCGCCGCGGGGTCGTCGAAGCGCGCCGCGACGTGGCGGCGCCAGCGCGCGAGCCGCAGCCACGCGACGTCGCGCACGCGCGCCACGTCGAGCGCCGCCGCACGCGCGAACGCGGCCGGCAGCGCCGTCCCGCTCGCGGCGCACGAGTCGAGCACGAACGCATGCGCGAGCGTCGCCAGCGACGCCTGCGCCGGACTCTCGAGCAGTCCCGGCAGCCACAGCACGGTCGGCAGGCCGGCGACGCGCAGCGGTCGCGCGAGCGAGTCGGCGTGCGCGAGCCGCTCGGCGTCCGCGGCGAGCAGCGCGATGTCGTGGCAGTGGCCGGCCCCGGATGCGCCGGCGCCGATCGTGCAGTCGATCGCGACGTGCGCGTCGAGCCGCGGTGGGGCGTGCTCGGTCACGACGATCGTGCGCGAGGGATGGCGGTCGGCCAGGCCGGCGAGCCGGCGCGCGAGCTCGGGCGGCGCGACGTCGGCGGCCGGCGCGACGAGCAGGTTGAGCGTGCGCGTCGCGGCATGGCCGTGCTCGTGGCGCGCGTGCTCGCGGTTGAGCGCCAACAGCCGCTCGGCGACCTCGGCCGCGGTCACGTCCTCGCCGCGCCACTCGCTGCGCTCGCGCGCCTCCGACGCGCCGAAGTCCGCCAGCGCGCTCACAGCGGCCTCCACGCGCGCCCGTCACGCGCGAGCAGCGCGTCCGCGCAGGCCGGGCCCGCGCTGCCGGCCTCGTACGGCTCCGGCGCTCCGTCGCGCGCCCACGCCTCCAGCACCGGCTCGACGATCCGCCACGCCGCCTCCACCTCGTCGGCGCGCGTGAACAGCGTCGCGTCGCCGAGCAGCGCGTCGTGCAGCAGCCGCTCGTACGCCTCCGGCGACTCGCGCAGGAACGACGTGCCGTACTGGAAGTCCATCTGCACCGGCCGCATGCGCAGCGCGGTGCCCGGCGCCTTCGCGGCGATCTGCAGCGTCGCGCCCTCGTTCGGCTGCACCGAGATGACGAGCTCGTTCGGCGGCGGCGGGGCGTCGAGCGCGCGGAACGGCTGGTGCGGCGCCGGCTTGAAGGCGATCGCGATCTCGGTCGTGCGCAGCGGCAACCGCTTGCCCGTGCGCAGGTAGAAGGGGACGCCCGCCCAGCGCCAGTTGTCGACCTCCACGCGGAGCGCCGCGTACGTGTCGGTGCGCGAGCCGGCCGGGACGTCCTCCTCGTCGCGGTAGCCCGGCACGCGCTCGCCGGCGAGCCAGCCGGCCGCGTACTGCCCCCGCACCGCGTCGCGCGCCGGGTCGAGCGCGCGGACCGCGGCGAGCGCCTTCGCCTTCTCGTCGCGCACGAGCCGCGCGTCGAAGCTCGCGGGCGGCTCCATCGCGACGAGCGACAGCAGCTGCAGCGCATGGTTCTGGATGACGTCGCGCAGCGCGCCGGCGCGGTCGTAGTAGCCGGCGCGGTGGCCGATCCCGATGTCCTCGGCGACCGTGATCTGGACGTGGTCGATCGCGGTGCGGTTCCACAGCGGCTCGAAGATGCCGTTGCCGAAGCGCAGCACCAGCAGGTTCTGGACCGTCTCCTTGCCGAGGTAGTGGTCGATGCGGAAGACCTGGTGCTCGTCGAACGCCGCCTCGATCGCCGCGTTCAGCTCGCGCGCGCTCGCGAGGTCATGGCCGAACGGCTTCTCGATCAGCAGCCGCGTCGGCGGATCGGCTCCGCGACCGAGGCCGGCGTCGCACAGCCCCCGCGCCGTGTCGGCGAAGAAGGCCGGCGCGGTCGCCAGGTAGAACAGGCGCTGGGAGCGCTCGCCGTCCTCGCGGTCGCCTGCGTCCAACTGCTCCGCGAGCGCCTCGAACAGCGCGGGCGAGCCGTACGTGCCCGCCACCACGCCGATGCGGGGCGCGAGCGCGTCCCACAGCCGCTCGTCGAACGCGCGGCGGGCGTGCGCGTCGATCGCCGCGCGCGCGTGCTCGCGGAACGACGCCTCGTCCTGGTGGCCGCGCACGACGGCGAGCAGGCGGAAGCGCTCGGGCAGCCGGCCGTCGGCGAGCAGGTCGTAGACGGCCGGCAGCAGCTTGCGCGCGGCGAGGTCGCCGGTGGCGCCGAACAGCACGAGCGTCGACGGCGGCGGCAGCCGCTCGTCGACGTCCTGCGCGAACGGGTTCCCGGTCGCGGCGAGCGGAGCGTTCGTGGTGGCGGCCATGCGCCGACGCGTACCCGGTGAGCCCGCGGTCAGTCGCCGAGTGCCGCCGCCAGCGCGCGGATCGCGCCCGCCGGATCGTCGCCCAGCTCGATCCGCAGGAACGGCAGCCCGCGCGAGCGCAGCGCCTGACCGTCGCCGATCGCCTGCGCGCGCACGAGCGCGGCGAAGTCGTACGGCTGGCCCGGAATCTCGACGCCCGGACGGCCTTGGTCGACGAGCTGCACGAACACGCCGCTCGGCGCGCCGCCCTTGTGCAGCTGCCCGGTCGAGTGCAGGAAGCGCGGCCCGTAGCCGACCGTCGTCGCAGCCTTCGTGCGGCGGCGGATCGCGCTGCGCAGCTGCGTGAGCGCCTCGTCGAGCGCCGGGTCCGGCGCGAGGTACGCCATCGTCGCGACATAGGCGCCGGCTCCGGCGCGCGCGTCGAGCAGCTCGCGCAGCGCGGAGGCGGCCTCGTCGCCGCCCACCGCGGCGGTGTCCTCGGCGGGGAACGCGCCGTCACGCGCGTACGCCTCGATCGTCGCGACGGTCGCGTCCTTCGCCGACTGCACGTCCGGCTGGTCGAACGGGTTGACGCCGATCACCGCGCCGGCGACCGCGACCGCCAGCTCCCAGTGGAAGAACAGCGCGCCGAGGTCGAGCGGCTCGTCGAACGGGAACGCGATCACCGGGTGGCCGGCGTCGGCGAGCGCGTCGAGCTTCGCCGCGACGTTCGCGTCGCCCTCCCCGGTCGTGCGGTGCAGGTGCACGAACACGCGATCCTCGCCGTACTCCTGCGGGTCCGCGAGCGGCTCGTCGGCGACCGGCACGACGCCCTTGCCGCGCTTGCCGGTCGACTCGGCGACGAGCTGCTCCAGCCACAGGCCGAGCGAGCCCAGCGGCTCGTCCACGACCAGCGTGAGCTTGTCGCGCCCGCCCTGCGCCAGCTCGCCGAGCGCGCAGCCGAGCCACAGCGCCGGCGCGCAGCCGGGCGGCAGCGACGGGTCGGCCGCGGCCGCGGCGACCTCCGCGCGCGCCAGCAGCCCGCGCGCGTCGGCGCCGAGCAGCGCCGCGGGCACGATCCCGAACGCGCTCAGCGCCGAGTAGCGGCCGCCGATGTCGGGCGCGCCGTGGAAGACGCGGCGGAAGCCCTGTTCGCGCGCGAGCTGCTCGAGCGACGTGCCGGGGTCGGTGATCGCCGCCCACTGCCGGCCGTCGGGCGCGAGCGTGTGGAAGTGCGCGTGCATCGAGCGCGGCTCGAGCGTCCCGCCCGACTTGGAGGAGACGAGGAACAGCGTGCTGTCGAGCGGCAGCTGCGCCTCGAGCGCCGCGACCGCGTCCGGGTGGGTCGAGTCCAGCACGTGCAGCCTGAGCGCGCCGTCGGCGGTACCGAAGACCTGCCGCAGCACCTCCGGCGCGAGCGACGAGCCGCCCATGCCGAGCAGCGCGCAGTCGGTGAAGCCCTCCGCGCGCAGCTCGGCCGCGAACGCGAGCACGTCATCGAGCTGCTCGAGCGAGTGGTCGGCGATCGTCAGCCAGCCCAGCCGCTCGGAGGGCTTGTCGTCGCCCGCCGGCCACAGCGCGTCGTCCTTCGACCAGACGCGTCTCAGCAGGTGCTGCTCGTGCGCCCACGCGGCGCGTCTTCCGACGGCGCGCGCCTGCGCGTCGGTCAGGCGCGCCTCGACGCTCGCCGGCTCGCCGGCGATCACGGCCGCGCGACGGCGCTCGACGCCGGCCAGCAGGCGGTCCATCGCGTCCGCGAACGCGACGATGCCCTGCTCCAGCAGCTCGTCGGTGACCTCCTGCAGCGAGACGCCGGCGGCCTCGACCGCGGCGATCGTCGCATGCGCGGCGGGCGCGGCGTCGGGCAGCAGCGGCTCGAGCGCGTCGCCGTGGTCCTGGTAGGCGAGCAGCGTCGCCAGCGGCATCGTGTTGACCGTCTCGGGGCCGGCCAGCTCGGCGACGTACATCACGTCGGAGTAGGCGGGGTCCTTCGTCCCGGTCGAGGCCCACAGCAGGCGCTGCGGGCGCGCGCCCTTCGCCTTCAGCGCGGCGAAGCGCTCGCCGGCGACCAGCTGCTGCCAGCGCTCGTAGGCGAGCTGCGCGTTCGCGACGGCCGTCTTGCCGCACAGCTCGTCTCTGCCGAGCGCCTTGAGGCGCTTGTCGGCGGCGGTGTCGACGCGCGAGACGAAGAAGGAGGCGACCGAGGCGACGTGGTCGACCGGCTCGCCGGCGGCCGCGCGGTCCTCCAGGCCGGCGAGCCACGCCTCGGCGATCGCCGCCCACGCGTCGAGCGAAAACAGCAGCGTGACGTTGATGTTGATCCCCTCCGCGATCGCGGCGCGGATCGCCGGGACGCCCTCGGGCGTGCCCGGGATCTTGATCATCACGTTGGGCCGGTCGCAGCGCGCCCACAGGTCGCGCGCCATCGCGAGCGTGCCCTCGGTGTCGCGCGCGACGCTCGGGGCGACCTCCAGCGAGACGTAGCCGTCGACGCCGCCGGTGCGCTCCCACACGGGCCGCAGCACGTCGGCGGCGCCCTGCACGTCCTCGATCGCGAGCGTCCAGTAGATCTGCTCGACGCCGTCGCCGTCGTGCGTCAGCTCCGCCAGCCGCTCGTCGTAGTCCGGGCTTCCCAGGATCGCCTGCTCGAAGATCGACGGGTTCGACGTGACGCCCACGACGCCGTCCTCCTCGACGAGGCGCTGCAGCTCGCCGCCCGTCAGCATCGAGCGGCGGATCGAGTCGAGCCAGGCGCTCGTGCCGAGCTCCGCGAGGCGGCCGATGGGGGTGGTGGCGGGAACGGTGCTCATGCGCGGTGGTCTCCTGTGTCTTGTGAGCGAGGTTCCTCTGGCGGGAGGGCGGCGATGCCGTCGCGCTCGAGCGCGACGATCTGTCCGAGACGGCGAACGTGGCGGTCCTCGCCGGTGAAGCTCGCGGCCGCGAACGCGCGCACGATCTCGCCGGCGAGCTCCGGCCCGATCACGCGCGCGCCGAGGCACAGCACGTTGAGGTCGTCGTGCTCGACGCTCTGATGCGCCGTGTACCCGTCGTGGACAGTCGCAGCACGCACCCCGTGCAGCTTGGTCGCCGCGACCGACACGCCCGCGCCGGAGCCGCACACGAGCACGGCCCGCTCGGCCGCGCCGTCGAGCGAGCGCGCGACCGCCGCCGCCGCGTAGGGGTAGTCGTCGTACGTGCCCGCGTCGAGGACCGTGTGGCCGTCGCGCTCGAGCGCCGCGACGACCGCGTCCCGCAGGGGGATCCCGGCATGGTCGAAGCCGCAGGCGATCCGCATCGCCTTGGAGACTAGCTGTGCCGCAGCGCGTAACGCAGGTACAGCGAGCCCGCCCGCTCGAGCGCCCACACGAGCTCCAGCGCGGCCGGCTCGGCGAGCGCCGGGCCGCTCGTCAGCGTCGGTCCCGTGCCGCCGCCGGCGAGCTGCGGCGCCAGCGTCAGGAACAGCTCGTCGACGAGCCGCTCGTGCAGCAGCGCGCCCATCAGCGTCGGGCCGCCCTCGCACAGCAGCGCGCGGACGCCGTGCTCCGCGCGCAGGTGGCGCAGCGCGGTCGTGAGCGTGAGCTGCGCGGGGTCGAGCCGCACAAGCGTCACGCGCGCGGGGCAGGCGGGCTCCGGCGTGTGCGGCGGCGCGAACACGACGACGTGCGCCTCCGGCTCCTGCAGCAGCGGGATCTCGAGCGGCAGCTCGCCGCTGCGGCTGACGGTCGCGACGAGCGGCTCGGGCGCCAGCCCGAGCGCCTCGCGCGCGGCGCGCAGCTCGGGCCGTCTGACCGCGCGCCCGTAGCGCTCGATCCCGAGCGTGCGCGTGCCGATCAGCAGCGCGTCGACCTGCGTGCGCAGGCGGCGGAAGAGCTCGAGGTCGCCGTCGTCGCCGATCGGCCCCGAGCGGCCGTCGATCGTCGCCCGCCCGTCGGCCGTCGTCGCGAAGTTCGCGATCGTCCACGGCCGCTCCGCGTGCGCGCGCTCGTGCAGCCGCAGGTCGCCGAGCAGCTCGGCGCTGTCGACCGTCGCGGGATCGGGGTGCAAGCGGTTGAGCTCCACGGTGCGATGACGACCCTACCCGGCTGTCTGCGCTGGTAGCGTGCCCGCCGCATGAACGGCCCGACCCGTCCCGACCGCAACCTCGCGCTCGAGCTCGTGCGCGTGACGGAGGCCGCCGCGCTCGCCGCCGCGCGCCTGGTCGGCCGCGGCGACAAGGAGGCCGCCGACCAGGCCGCCGTCGACGCGATGCGCCACGTGCTCGAGTCCGTCCCGATGGACGGCGTCGTCGTGATCGGCGAGGGCGAGAAGGACGAGGCGCCGATGCTCTACAACGGCGAGCAGATTGGCAACGGCACGCCGCCGAGCGTCGACATCGCCGTCGACCCGCTCGAGGGCACGCGGCTGACGGCCCTCGGAATGCCGAGCGCGCTCGCCGTGATCGCGCTCGCCGAGCGCGGCTCGATGTTCGACCCCGGCCCGTGCGTGTACATGGAGAAGATCGCGGGCGGCGAGGAGATCGCCGACCTGCTGTCGCTCGATCGCCCGCTGCCGGAGACGCTGGGACTGATCGCCGAGCGCAAGGGCATGGGAATCGGCGACGTGACCGTCGTCATGCTCGACCGCCCGCGCCACGAGGAGGCGATGCGCCAGGTGCGCGAGGCCGGCGCTCGCATCCGCCTGATCCTCGACGGTGACGTCTCGGCGGCGCTGCTCGCCGTCAGCGAGCGCTCGCCGGTCGACCTGCTGTGGGGCATCGGCGGCACGCCCGAGGGCGTCATCTCGGCGGCGGCGCTGAAGTGCATGGGCGGCCAGCTGCTCGGGCGCCTGTGGCCGCGCGACGACGCGGAGCGCCAGGCGGCGCTCGACGCCGGCTACGACCTCGAGAAGGTGCTCACGTGCGACGACCTCTGCAGAGGCGACGACGTCTTCTTCTCCGCCACCGGCGTGACCGACGGCGACGTCCTGCAGGGCGTCCGCTATCGCGGCTCCGGCGCGAGCACCGAATCGCTCGTGATGCGCTCGCGCTCCGGCACGGTCCGCCGCGTCCACGCCCGCCACGACCGCGCGAAGCTGCGCGCGGTCACCGGCGGCCGCTACGGCTGAGTCGCCCCGGCCGGCGCGCTGCCGGCCGCCGGCGGGCCGGCCCTCAGCGCAGCGCGCGCGGGTGCAGGTGCCGCGTGTCGACCCACTTCACGAGGCCGGCGCGGTTGATCGGGTTGAGCTCTATCACCGCGGTGTAGTCGCCGGGTTGGCGGAACCTCGGCGTGCGCAGTCCCCGTTCGGTGACGAGCTCGAATCCGCGCCGCACGAGGATCTGGTTGAAGTCGGCGTTGTCCATGCGCGGAAGCAGCACCGTGTTGCCGCCGGCGTCGCGCAGCACGTCGAGCGTGCGTTCGACCTGCTCGACGGTGAGCAGGGAGTCGTAGCCGGTGTACGGGGCGACGTCGCGGATCCCGTAGGCGTCCGCGATGCGATGGCCGTTCGTCGCCAGCAGCGCGACCGGCGCGCCATGACGGACGACGAAGCGATGCCGGCCGTCCGCGACGCCGGCGATGAACTCGCGCACGTCGGGTTCCACCGGCGCGGTCAGCGGCGGCGACAGCACTTCTTCCCATCTCGGGTCGTCCAGGCGGTGGAGCTGCCTCCATGGCGGCGCCGGGAACTGGGCGATCGAGCACGCGGTCAGCCCGAGGCCGAAGAAGACGAGCAGCGCCGGCGCGACGCGGCGGCGCACGTGCGGCGCGTCGAGCGAGCGGAAGGCTGCGACCGCCAGCAGCGCGACCGCGAGCGCCCACGCCGAGAAGGACGTGACCAGCACGTCGCGCGCGACGTAGTAGATG
>DASVFS010000211.1:0-4559 GCA_036379915.1 Conexibacter sp.
GTCGCCGCGCTCGGCCTCGGCGACGAGGCGGTCGACGTGCGCCGGCAGGACGCGCGCGCGTTCCTCCGCGGCGCACGTGCCGCCCGTCACGAATACGATCTCGTGCTGCTCGACCCTCCATACCGACTCGCGACCGCGCTGGGACGCGAGCTCTCGCCGCTGATCGCCGCGGTCCTCGCGCCCGGCGGGCGGGTCGTGAGCGAGAGCGACCGCCGCGCTCCGCTCGACCTCGAACCGGACCTTCCGCTGACCGACGAACGCCGCTACGGCGACACCGTGATCCGAACCCATGAGCGAACTCAGTAACCGCATCGCCGTCTGTCCGGGCTCCTACGACCCGATCACGAACGGCCACCTCGACGTCATCGGCCGCGCCTCGAAGCTGTTCGAGGAGGTCGTCGTCGCGGTCGTCAACGTGCCGGTCCGCAAGGGCAGAACGCTGTTCTCGACGGACGAGCGCATCAGCTTCGTCGAGCGCGCGACCGCGCACATGGGCAACGTGCGCGCCGAGCCGTTCAGCAACCTCGTCGTCGAGTTCGCCCAGAGCGTGGGGGCGCGCGCGATCGTGAAGGGCCTGCGCGCCATCTCCGACTTCGAGTACGAGCTCGAGATGCACCAGCTCAACCGCCGCGAGGCGCCCGAGATCGAGTCGGTCTACCTGATGGCCTCCTCGCAGTACAGCTTCCTGCGCTCCAGCGGGGTGAAGGAGCTGGCCACGTTCGGCGGGAACATCGACGATCTCGTGCCAGACTACGTAGCCTCCCGGTTGAAGGAAGAGCTCGGCCGCTGACGAAACAGAGGTTCGCGATGGACGTCCTCGTGCTCATCGACAAGCTGGACGACCTCGTCCACAACGCCAAGCCCGTTCCGCTGACGGATCAGGTGCGCGTGGACAAGGAGGAGATCTACGACATCCTCGACCAGATGCGCGCCACGATCCCTGAGGAGATCAAGCAGGCGCGCTGGATCGTCAAGGAGCGTCAGGAGATGCTCGCCGAGGCCAAGCGCGAGGCGGAGCGGATCGTCAGAGAGGCGCGCGAGCGACAGGAGCGCCTGATCTCCGAGGAGGAGGTCACGAAGCAGGCCGAACGCGCCGCCGAGGACATCATCGAGGACGCGCGCGCCCGCGAGCGCGAGATCCGGCTCGGCGCGGAGGACTATGCCGACGAGATCCTCAACACGCTCGAGGTCAACCTCTCGAAGTTCATCGCCGCGGTCCAGCGCGGCCGCGAGCGCCTCCAGGGCAAGGAAGAGACGGCCGACGTCTCCTAGCGCGCTGCAAGCGCGCTTGCATGCCGTCTGACCGTCGCGCGACGCTCGTCGCGTGACGCTGCTCGCCCTCGTCGCCGGCCTGCTGGCCGGCATCGCCGTCGCGCTGCTCGCCGCGCGCCGCCCCTCCGCCTCGCCCCACGACCCGGTCCACGACGCGCTCGCGCGGCTCGACGCGAAGCTCGGGGCGATCGAGCGGGACCGCGCGCACGCTCGCGGCGCGCTGGACGAGCAGCTGCGCGCCCTCGGCGCGCAGACGCGCGCGCTGAGCGCCGCGCTGCGCCAGCCGCACACGCGCGGGCGCTGGGGCGAGCTGCAGCTCAGACGCGTGGTCGAGCTGGCCGGCATGACGGCGCACTGCGACTTCGTCGAGCAGGCGTCCGTCGCGACCGACGACGGCGGCCTGCTGCGACCGGACCTGGTCGTGCGGCTGCCCGGCGGCAAGCATGTGATCGTGGACGCGAAGGCGCCGCTGCACGCGTTCCTCGACGCCTACGAGGCGCAGGACGAGACGGCGCGCGCGACGGCCCTCGCGGCGCACGGGCGGCTGCTGCGCGAGCACCTGCGGCGCCTGTCGGCGAAGGCCTACTGGGACCGGCTCGAGATGGCGCCCGACTTCGTCCTCCTGTTCCTGCCCGGCGAGCACTTCTGGAACGCCGCGCTCGAGGCGGACCCGTCGCTGCTGGAGGAGGGCGCGCGGAGAAACGTGCTCGTCGCGACGCCGACGACGCTGATCGCGCTGCTGCGTGCGGTCGCGTACGGCTGGCAGCAGGAGCGTGTCGCCGACGACGCGCGCGCCGTCGCGCAGCTCGGTCGCGACCTGCACCGCAGGCTCGAGACGTTCGCGGAGCACCTGCAACGCGTCGGAAGGGGCCTGCAGACGGCGGTGCGCGCCTACGACGGCGCCGTCGGCTCGTTCGAGCGCCGCGTGCTGCCGGGCGCGCGGCGGCTCGCCGAGCACGGCGTCGTGTCCGCCGAGCGCGAGCTGGCGCCGCTCGAGCGCGTCGCGCCGGCGGTGCGCGAAGGCGACTTGCCGGCGGCGCCGATCTCGTAGATTTCGGCGCGCCATCGACGTCTCCAACGATCCCCCGACGACTCGCCTCGGCAGCGTGCTGGCCGACGCCGGCGGGCTGCGCGCGCCGCGCGAACGGGCGGCGCAGATCCGCGCCGAGCTGCTCGACGCGCTCGCGGCCGGCGCCGAGCAGCTGGCGCTGCCGCGCTCCGGCTACGGCACGCCGGTGCCCGTGGGGATCGCCGCGTTCGGCGAGGCGCTGCTGGCGATCGCGCCGGTCGACCCGGCGCTGCGCGTCGACCCGAACGCCGCCAACGACCGCGCCTGGACGCTCGCGGCGGTGCTCGTCGGGGCGCTCGTCGAAGGCGCCGCCGCGATGGCCGCCGGCGGGCCGCAGGACCTGCAGCTGCACGCGGGGGAGTGGGAGGGCTGGCTGACGCTCGCGTTCCCGGTCGCCGCCGAGGACGTGCTGGTGGCGGTCGAGCTGGCCGTCGAGGCGTTCGAGGAGGCGGTCGCCGAGGTCGACCGCCTGAAGGCGCGCGCGTACGCGATCCCGACGATCGCGCTCGGCGACGTGCCGGACCTCAGGCTGCCGATCGGCGAGCTGCACCCGCTGCGGATCGCCGAGGCGGTCGCGCGCTTCGGCGGCCGGCCGGCCGACGCGGCGTCGCTCGCCGAGCACGACGAGGCCGTGCTGGCGGTGCTCGACCCGACGCCCGAGGTCGCCCGTCCACACGAGGAGGCGGACCCGTCCATGCGGGTCGCGCGGCGGATGCTGCAGCGGCTGATGGGGATGGGCAAGTGGGGCGGCTACCACACCGAGATCGCGCACCTCGCGCGCGGCTTCGCCGGGCACGACCGCGCGCTCGCGCTGGCGATCGGCGAGCGGCTCGTGAACGCCGGCCTGCTGGTGGAGAAGACGAGCGTCCACCAGCGCCACGTGCGCCTGAACCCGCGCCGCGTCGCGGAGATCCACGCGCTCGTGGACCGCGGCGAGCTGCCGCCTGGGCTCGAGCTGCCGGAGCCGTAGGGGATCTGTCACAGTCACGGTGACTGGCACGTCACCGTTCGGGTTCGTGCTTGGATACCGCCCTCATGGCCGCAGCCGCCGACAAGATCCTGCACCACGCGCGCGTCGCGAAGACGCTGGTCGACGCCGGCCTGATCGCGCCGATGCGTCCGGATCGGCTCGTGCTGGCCGGCCGCTCGCTGCTGCGCTGGGGGACCGCCTCCGGCGGCGCGATCGCCGTCGCGGCCGCGAGAGCTCCGCACCAGCCGGCGCTGATCGACGAGCTCGGCACGCTCAGCTACGGCGAGCTGCACCGCCGCGCGAACGCGCTCGCGTCCTCGCTCGCCGCGCACGGCATCCGGCCGGGCGACGGCGTCGCGGTCATGTGCCGCAACCACCGCGGATTCATGGACGCGACCGTCGCGGCCTCGCGGCTCGGCGCCCACGCGCTCTACCTCAACACGATGTTCGCGGCGCCCCAGCTCGCCGACGTGGTCGCGCGCGAGGGCGCGAGAGCGATCGTCTACGACGAGGAGTTCGCCGCGCTGCTCGGCGAGGTCAGAGGGATCGACCGGCGCTTCGTCGCCTGGCACGACGGCGAGTCGGACCTCGGCGACCCGCTGCTGGAGGACCTGATCGCCGCCGGCGACCCGGGCGGCGTGCCGCCGGCCGACGAGCCGGGGCGCGTCGTGATCCTCACGTCCGGCACGACCGGCACGCCGAAGGGCGCCAGGCGCAGCCACGCCGGCCTCTCGTCGGCGGCCGCGCTGCTGTCGAAGATCCCCTACAGAGCGCGCGAGACGACGATGATCGCGGCGCCGCTGTTCCACTCGTGGGGGCTCGCGAACTACACGCTCGGCGTGCCGCTCGCCTCGACGTTCGTGCTGCGCCGGCGCTTCGACCCGGAGGGCACGCTGCGCGCGATCGCCCGCCACAGAGCCACGGCGCTCGTCGTCGTGCCGGTGATGCTGCAGCGGATCCTCGAGCTGCCGCAGGAGACGCTCGACCGCCACGACACCTCGTCGCTGCGCGTGATCGCCGTCAGCGGCTCGGCGCTGCCGGGGCCGCTCGCCACGCGCGTGATGGACCAGTTCGGCGACGTGCTCTACAACCTCTACGGCTCGACCGAGGTCGCGTGGGCGACGATCGCCACGCCGGAGGACCTGCGCGAGGCGCCGGGGACCGCCGGGCGGATCCCGCAGGGCACCACCGTCCGCATCTACGACGACGACGGCAAGCCGGTGGACGCGCCGGGCACGACCGGCCGGA
>DASVFS010000212.1:0-4131 GCA_036379915.1 Conexibacter sp.
GAGCAGCGCGTGCTGGCGGCCTGCGCCGCGAGCGATGCCGACCTCGACGCGGCCGCCGACGTGACCGTCCTGCTGGAGCCGGCGACGGCGGAGCGCGACGCATGCCTGCACGCGGCGATGCACGCGTACGTCCCGCTCCACCGCGCGTGCGCGGGCCACGAGCGAATCGCGCGCGCGACCGGCAGCGCCGTTCTCGCGCTCGACGGCCGCGCACTCGCCGACGCGGTCGCGCAGCGCTCGTC
Organism: Conexibacter sp.; assembly: GCA_036379915.1. Lineage (GTDB taxonomy): Bacteria > Actinomycetota > Thermoleophilia > Solirubrobacterales > Solirubrobacteraceae > Conexibacter. The sequence continues at coordinate 243 of DASVFS010000212.1, forward strand.
CGCCCCGCCGCCCGAGCCCACGCCCGCCTGATCGCGCCCGATCCGCCCGCGCGCGCCCTGCGCCGCGCGCCGGTCCCCGTCCGCCGCGCGCCCCGGCCGGAAGGGAGTGACCGGGGCGCCTGGCGGGTGCTGGGATGTGAACCCGCGTTCATCCTTGCGGCGCCGTCGGACGGCACGCCGTGTGCGCCATGGAACCGCCGCATCAGCAGTCCGCAAGCGCGTCGAGCGCGCCGCAGACTTCGCCGCGCCGGGTCGCAGCGAGCACGCCGATCCGCTCCGTCAGCAGACGCCGGTTGACGGGCTGCAGGTTGTCGAAGGACGCCACGCACTCGACCGGCAGGCCTTCGTCGGACCCGAGCGCGAGCTCGGTCGGGATCCCGCGAACGGTGCGCGTCACGGGGGCGACGACGAGACGTCGCAGGACCGGGACGGCCTCGCTCCGCGTCACGATCAGCACCGGCCGACGCTTGTCCTCGGCCTCGGCCCACCACACCTCGCCCTGCCGTGGATCCTTCACCAGGGCTCCTCAGCGATCATCGCAGCGGTCGCCGCATCCGGCCAGGCGAGGTCGTCCGCGTCCTGCGGAATCCGGCGGTAGCCCTCCACGATCGCCCGCCCGACGGCCGCGCGCCGCTCGCGCTCCACGACGGCCTCGAGCCCGGCGCGCACCGCCTCGGAGCGTGAGCCGAACACGCCTGCCCTGACGAGGCCGTCGACGGCGTCGGCGACGGCGTCGGGCACCCGCGTGACGAGTTGGACGGCCATGTCCATGACGATAGCTGCATGCATTGCGATACACAACACTTTTTGTGTTGCAATTTGCAATGCATGCATCCGCCTCAAGCCCCGCGGCCGCATGCCGATGCATCAGGCGTGGAGCCGCTGGTCAGCTGCGTGATCTGCGCGTACGAGTACGGCGCGTACGTGGAGGCGGCGGTGCGCTCGGCGCTGGAGCAAGAAGGGCTGCCGGGTGGCGCGGACGCGCTCGAGGTGATCGTCGTCGACGACGGCTCGACCGACGCGACGCCGCAGCTGCTCGCCGGCTTCGGCGACGCAATCACGGTCCTGTCGCAGGCGAACGAGGGCCCGGCCGTCGCGACGAACCGCGCGATCGCGCACGCCCGCGGCCGCTACGTCTCGCTGCTCGACGCCGACGACGTGTGGCTGCCGGACAAGCTCGCGCGCCAGCTCGCGATCCTCGAGGCGCACCCGGCCGTCGGGCTCGTGCACGGCGACCTGGAGGTGATCGACGGCGACGGCCGCCTCACGCGCCCGTCCAAGTTCGACTGGTACGGCGAGCTGCCCGTCGTCGGGCGCGCGCTCGGCCGGCTGCTGTCCCAGAACGAGGCGACGACGTCCTCGATCACGCTGCGGACCGACCTCGCGAAGGCGATTCCGCCGGCGCCGCCGTGGGCGTGGTGCCGCGACTGGTGGCTCGCCGCGCACGTCGCCGCCGCGCACGAGCTCGACGCGCTGCGCGAGCCGGTCGCGCGGTACCGCATCCACGGCGACAACGTCAGCGCGCAGGACGTGCAGTCCGAGCGCATGGTCCGCCTGTGGGAGCGCGACCTGAGAATCCGCCGGATCTTCCTGCGCGAGCTCGACCTGACCAACGCGACGCTGGACGAGCTGGCGCTGGCGTGGGCGCGCTTCGCCGGCTTCCTCGCGAAGGTCGCGGACGTGCGGGGGATCGCGCAGACCGAGGTCGTGCCCGTCGCTGACGACGACCGCGCCGCGGGCGCCGAACTGCGCGCGCACGCACACGAGCTGCTCGAAACCGACCCCGGCGCCGCCGGCCGCGCCGCCGTGCAGGCGATGGCGGCGGACCCGTTCGAGCCGGCCAGCGCGCAGGTGTTCGAGGCCGCGCGCAGACGCCGCGGCGCCGACCGCGCGCCGACGGACGGCGAGCGCACGCGCGCCTTCGCGGAGCTGACCGCCGCCGCCGCGGCGAGCGACCCGGCCGTCCGCCGGCGGCACGCCGCGCGCGCGCTCGTGCTCGACCCCAAGGACGACCACGCCCGCGCGCTCGCCGAGCCCGACGCGCGGCTCGCGCTCCCCACGCCCGGCGACGTCGAGCAGCGCACACACTTCCACACGGGGGGCGGGCCCGGCGCCTCGGGTCGCGCGCTCGACGGCGCGCGCGCGTTCGTCGCCGTCGCGCACGCCGACGAGCTGACCGCGCGGCCGGAGCTGCTGCGCGCGTGGACCGCCGCGTTCGCCCAGGACGACGACGCGACGCTCGCGATCGCGACCGCGACCGCCGACGAGGACCTCGCCGCCGTGCACGCGCGCCTCGCGCAGGCGCTCGACGCGGCCGGCCTGGGCACGGACACCGACCACGACCTCGCGCTCGTGTCGGCACGGCACGGGACGCCGACCGAGATCGCGCTCGCGCGCGAGGCGCACGCGGTGCTGAGCGACCGCCCCGCCGCGCGCGCGCTCGCCGGCCACCCGCGCGCCGGCGCCGGCACCGCCGCCATCGACACGCTGCGCGCGCTCGCGGAGCGGCGCTGGTCGCACGACGGCTTCGGCGCGCCGCTCGCGATCTCGATCCAGATCTGCCCCCAGCGCTGGGACGGCGCCGAGCGCTGGGGCGACACGCACTTCGCGCGCGCCCTCGCCGACGAGTTGGAACGCCGCGGCCACGCCGCCCGCATCGAGGTCGTCGCCGAGTGGGACGCGCCCACGCGCCCGCCCGCCGACCTGACGATCCACCTGCGCGGCCTGTGGCCGTACGTGCCGCGGCGCGCGGGCGACGAGCTCAACGTCCTGTGGAACATCAGCCACCCCGATCTCGTGACCGCCGCCGAGTGCGACGTGTTCGACCTCGTCTTCACGCCCTCGGCGCGCCACGCCGAGCAGCTCGCGGCACGGACGAGCACGCCGGTGCACGTGCTCGAGCAGGCGACCGACCCGACCGTCTTCTTCCCCGAGCACGACCCGGCGCACGTGCGCGAGCTCGTGTTCGTCGGCAACTCGCGCGGGATCTTTCGGCCGATCCTGCGGGACCTGGTGGGCGGGGCCGGGCCGGATCGGATTCGCGACCTCGCCGTGTGGGGCCAGGGCTGGGCGGGCGTCCTGCCCGACGGCGTGCTCGCCGGACAGCATCTGCGCAACGACGAGGTGCGGCGCGCCTACAGCTCCGCCGCGATCGTGCTCAACGACCACTGGGACGACATGCGCGAGCAGGGAATCGTCTCCAACCGCGTCTACGACGCGCTCGCGTGCGGCGCACTCGTCGTCTCCGACCGGCTGCCGGAGCTCCACGAGCGCTTCGGCGACGCGGTCGTCACGTACGCGACGCGCGACGACCTGCGCGCGCAGATCGACGCGCTGCTCGCCGATCCTGCGCAGCGCGCCGAGCGCGCCGCCGCCGGGCGGGCGCACGTCCTCGCGCACCACACGTTCCGCCACCGCGTCGACGCGCTGCTGGACGCGCTCGTCCCGCTCAAGACGGCATCCGCCCGGCCGATCCTCTGCACATGAGCACCACGACGGACGCCGGCCTCGCCGCCGGTTGGCGCGAGCAGGCGCTCGCCGCGCTCGAGGACGGCCGCACCGCGGAGGCGCGCGAGTGGCTGCGCCAGGCGGTCGCGGAGGCGACCGAGCTCGAGTGGCTCAACGACCTCGCCGTGCTCACGCACCAGCTCGGCAGAACGGACGAGGCGGAGGCGCTGCTGCGCGCGACCCTCGCGATCGACCCCGAGCGCGCCGACGCGGCCGAGAACCTCGCCGCGCTCGCGCAGGCGGCCGACCAGCTCGCCGACGGCCAGGCGCGCGCGGACGCGCGCTGGCGCCGCTCCCGCACGCTCGGCGGTCCGGATCCGGGCATGTACGAGCGCGCGTTCCCCGGCATGCCGCGCCCGGACATCATCAGCGAGCACACCTC
>DASVFS010000213.1:0-4383 GCA_036379915.1 Conexibacter sp.
CGCGTCTCGGCGCGGTCGCGCTGCCGATCTGCAGGGCGGCGATCGCGGTGGGCGGTCGCGCTCGTGCGTGGCCGCTGCAGGACGCCGCCTTCAAGCTCGCGCGCCGCATCTGCGAGCAGCGGGGCGCGCTGCGGGAGCTGCGCGCATGAGCACGACGACGCGCGCCGAGGCCCCGCCCGAGCCGGACGTCGCGCTGCGTCCCGCACACCGCCGCCCGGTCAGCTCGGCGGCGCTGTGGGAGATCGTCACCCGCCTCGCGCGCCGCCAGCTGGAGAGCAAGCACAGCCTCACGCTGCTCGGCTGGCTGTGGCCGCTCACGCGTCAGCTCGCGCAGCTGGGCGTGCTCGTGTTCGTCTTCTCGAAGGTGTTCCACCAGGACATCCCCAACTTCCCGGTGTTCGTGTTCGTCGGCCTGATCGCCTGGACGTGGTTCTCGGCGGGCCTCGGCGACGCCGCCACGAGCGTCGCCGCGCAGCGCCACCTCGTGCTGCAGAGCCGCGTGCCGAGCGCCGCGATCCCGCTCGTCGCGGTCGTCGTGCCGCTGGTCGACGTGCTGATCGCACTGCCGGTGCTGCTGCTGATGCTCGTCGTCAGCGACGAGCTGCACTGGACGCTGCTGCTGGTGCCGCTGCTGATCCCGGTACAGGCGCTGCTGATGGCGGGGATCGCGTGGCTCGCCTCTTCGGCGGCGGTCTTCTTCCGTGACGTGCCGAACGTCGTCTTCCTCGGCCTGACGCTGCTGTTCTACATGACGCCCGTCTTCTACGCGTCCGAGAACTGGCCGCCGCAGTACCGCTGGCTGCTCGACGTCAACCCGCTCGCGACGATCATCCGCTGCTATCGCGCGCTGCTGCTGGACGATCTGTGGCCGCCCGCGTGGTTGATCGCCGTGGTCGGCGCCGGCAGCGCGCTCGTGGCCGTGCTCGGCTTCCTCTTCTTCCGGCGGCTCGAGCCGCGCTTCGCCGACTTCCAATGAGCGTCGCTCCCGCCACCTCCCGCACGCCGCGGCTGCGCTTCGAAGGCGTCTGGAAGAGCTATCCGCGCTGGACGCCGGGCGCGCGCACGCTGCGCGCCGCGATGAGTCGCCGGCTGCCGCTGCTCGTGCGCTCAGAGGAGCGGCTGTGGGCGCTGCGCGACCTGTCGCTGGAGCTCCACGCCGGCGAGGCGGTCGGGCTGATCGGCCACAACGGGGCGGGCAAGTCGACCGCGCTGCGGCTCGCGTCGGGGATCGGGATCCCGACGCGCGGGCAGGTGCTGGCGCCGCTCGACACGGCCTCGGTGCTGACGCTCGGCGACCTGTTCGACTTCGAGCTGTCCGGGCGCGAGAACGCGCTGACGGCCGCGATGGCCGCCGGCATGCGGCGCCGCGAGGCGCTCGCGCGGCTGCCCGACATGCTCGCGTTCGCGGAGATCGAGGGCTTCGAGGAGGCGCCGCTGCGCACGTACAGCGACGGCATGCGGCTGCGGCTCGCGTTCGGCGTGATCGCGCAGCTGACGCCCGACCTGCTGCTGCTGGACGAGGTGATCGCGGTCGGCGACCTGGGCTTCCAGCAGCGCTGCATGGAGTGGATCGCCGAGCTGCGGCGCAACGGCACCGCGCTGCTGCTCGCCTCGCACTCGCTCGAGCAGGTGGTCGAGGAGTGCGACCGCGCGGTCTGGATGGAGCGCGGCCGCGCGCGCGCTCAGGGGCCGGCCGACGAGATCGTCGCGCTGTACCGCACGGCGATGCACGACGAGACGCGCGCGCGCACGCCCGAGCCGGGCGAGGAGGACGCGCCGCTGGAGGGGCTCGAGCTCGGGCGCAACCGCTTCGGCAGCCAGGAGGCGGCGGTGACCGACGTCGCGCTGCAGGGCAGAGACGGCCTGCCGACCGAGGAGGTCGCGCTCGGCGGCGAGCTGACGGTCGCCTTCACGGTCGCCCCGAACGGACCGGCGCTCGACGCCCCGATCGTCGGCGTGACGCTGACGCGCGTGAGCGACGAGCTGACCGTCTACGACACGAGCACCGACGGCGAGGGCGTCGCGCTCGGGCGCGTCGCCGACGCGGTCGGCGTGCGCGTCGCCTTCCAGGAGCTCGCGCTGCTGCCCGGCGAGTACTGGGTCGACGTCGGCGTCTTCCGCGGCGACTGGGAGTACGCGTACGACTACCACTGGCGCGCGTACAGAGTCCGCGTGACCGGCAGCGGCCACGACAACGGCGTCTACCGGCCGCAGCATCGCTGGGAGCTGAACCGCTAGCGGCCGGTGCCGGTCGCGGCGTCGGCTCAGGCGCCGATCGCGCGCCGCAGGCCCGCCCGCGCGTCCTCGGCCAGCGCGCCGAGCCGCTCGCGCGGGGGCCGGTGCGCGTCCGGGTCGGCGAGCGCGGCGGCCGTCAGCGCCGGCAGCCGCTCCGCGAGGTCGGCGTCCTCGACGTCGAGGCACGGCAGCCCGAGCGCCTGCGCGAGCGAGGCGACCTTCGGCTCGTAGGCGACGGGCACGATCGCGCAGCCGGCCATCGCCGCGCACGCGATCGCGTGGTAGCGCATCGCGACGAGCAGGCGCGCGCCGCGCAGCTGCGCCGCGAGCGCGTCCCAGTCGAGCGGCCCGTCGAGCGCGCTCGCCGCCTGCGCGGATCCCATCCGCGCGATCGTCGCCTCCGACGCCTCGCGGTCGCGCGGCCAGTAGAGGCTCGCGAAGCGCGGCGCGCTGCCGGCCGTCGCGAGCGCGTCGGCGGCGCGCGCGAACGCCGTCTGCAGCGCCGCCTCGCGCGTCTCGCGGTCGGCTTCGAACATGAACCACGGGCGCACGCTGACGACCGCGTGCGCGTCGGTCCCGCCGGGCTTCTCGATGTCGTCGAACATGCTGAACGTCGGGTCGGTCGTGACCTCGACGCCGCGCACGCGGAGTGCGCGCAGGGTCTGCGCCGAGTCCTCGTCACGCACCTGCCGCACGTGCGCGAGCTGCGCGATCGCGCGCACGAGCAGGCGGCCGCGGCGCGTGTGGATCGGCCCGGCGCCGATCGCCAGCAGCGCCACGCGCCGCCGCAGCGCGCGCGCCACGAGGGCAGTCGCCAGCAACTCCAGCAAGATCCCGTAGCCGCGCAGCAGCGCGTGGCCCTCGTCCTTCAGCAGCCCGCCGCCGCCGAGCGCGACCGTGTCGGCGCCGCGGATCGCCGCGAGATAGCCGCGCGGATCGCTGCGCAGCCGCACCGCGCGCGGATCGCGCGAGGAGTGGCGCACCGCGTAGCGACGGACCTCGGCGCCGAGCGCGGGCGCCGCCCGCTCGACCGCGAGCCGGATCGCGTCGTCGCCGACGTTGTCGACGCCGTAGAGCCCCACCAGGAAGACGCGGCGGGGACGCGCGCTCATGCCTTGCGCGGTCGCAGCACGAACAGCGTCTGGTTCGAGAACAGCTCCTCGTCGGGCCACGCGCGCAGCTCGTCGCGGGCGCGCTCGTCGAGGTGCTCCCGCCCGAGCTGCGGCTGCGTGACACGCTCGGCGAGGATCTCGAAGTACGGCGTGAAGAGCGCGCGATAGTCGGTCCGCGTCAGCTCGTTGAGATAGGTGTTGGGCGCGTAGCGCCGCTGGCGCAGGTGCTCCCACGGCTCGCTGCGCCGGCTCCCCGGCGGAGCCTTGAGCGCGCGTCGGCTCCACTCGATCAGGTGTCCGCCGGTGATGCCGGTGAAGACGTTCGGGCGGATCAGCGCGAGCCCTCCGGGCCGCAGCCAGTGCGCCATCGCGGCGACGATGCGTCCGAGCGTCTCGCGCTCGATGTGCTCGAAGACGTCCTCCGAGAAGACGAGGTCGAGCGAGCTCTCCTCCAGCTCGACCGCGCCCGCGTCGGCGACGAGCAAGCGCGACGGGTCGAGCCGTCTCGTCAGCCCGCGCTCGCGCAGCGCGCGCTCGAGCGCACGCTCCTCGGCGCGGTCGAACAGCAGGTGGCGCACGAGCGACTTGGCCGCGCGCTCGGCGCCGTTCTGGCGCACCATCTCGGCGTAGTGGCCCGGTCCGCCGTTCAGCACCGGCGCCTCCGCGTCGACGCCGCGCACGTCGACGCCCATGCTCTGCAGCGCGACCTGGCGGTAGGGGCGGGCGCCGAAGCCGATCTCGAACACCGTCGCGTCGGCGACCGCGACCGCGGCGTGCGCTCTCAGCAGCTCGTCGTACTCGTCCAGCTCGGCGAACAGCCCGCTGAAGTCGTGCCCGGCGCGCGCCTCGCGGCGGTAGAGCTGCAGCAGCTGCACGGCCTCGGACGCCTTGCGCTGCAGCGAGAGGCCGCGGGCGACGGACGGGCTCAGCCTCGTGGTCGGCTCGGTCATGGAGTTCGGCTCGGGTCGCGACGCGGGAGGGCGGCAGCATAGCCGCGCAACAGCGCCGGGGCGGTCTCGTGCAGCCGCAGGCTCGC
>DASVFS010000214.1:0-12674 GCA_036379915.1 Conexibacter sp.
TGGCGGTCGGCGACCGCGCCCGGCACGTAGAACGTCCCGCGAACGTCGGTGCGCGCCAGCAGGGCGAGCACCCGCTCGAGCCCGCGTCGCAACCCGTAGGCGCGCTCCGAGATGGCGGTCAGGCTCGCCGGCCGCGGCGCATCCGCGGCCAGCCCGACCTCGCCGTCGACGTCGAACGTCAGCGAGATTGCCGCGCGCGCGCCGCCCGGCCACGTCGGCGCCGCGAGCGGCTCGTGCCGCGGTCGATCGACGGTCGCGTGGTCGCCGTCGAGGGTCATGCCGGCTCCTCGGTCGGCGACAGGACGATCCGTCGCTCCGTCGCCGCCTCGACCGCCTCGCGCGAGAACAGCAGCGGAACGCTCTCGTCGTCGGCCCAGCGCGGCAGCAGGTCGGCGTAGTGCGCCGAGGTCGGATCGCCCGCCTGGCCCGGAGCGTTCATCGCGACCGACGCGTCCCAGCCCCCGACGTCGATCACGATGCGTGTCGTGGCTCCGATGCTCTCCCGGAGGTCGTGCGGGCCGTAGGTCGTGTTGCCGACGGTGTCGCAGCCGCCGCCGCGCGGCACGGCCGGCAGCGGCGGGATCGCGTCGGCGGTGAGCGGGTGCGCGAGCGCGGCCTGGTGCAGGTCGCCCCAGCTCCAGCGCGCGGGATCGGGTCCGAGCCGCTCGCGCAGCTCGGCGATCGTCTCGCTCAGGCTCGCTTCGACGATCGTCTCGTGCGCACCGCCGACAGTCGGGAGCAGGTCGAGATCGATCTGCGCGTCGTGCACCACGCTCTCGTCGGCCAGGAGCGCGTCGACCGCCCGCTCGACCTCACGAGGCTCCATGGCGCGGGCCAGCGCGTGACCGAAGAGCCGGCGGCGCAGGTGCTTGCGGAACCACAGCTCGAACACGGCGGCGGCCGCCGAGTCGGCGTCGAGGCGCCCGTCCCACTCGCGCAGCATCGCGCCCGCCTCGCTCGCCGACGGATCGGCGAGGGTCAGGTCTTCCAGCAGCGGGAGGACCTCGCGCGCGGCGAGGCACAGGTAGTCGTTCTGCAGCGCGACCGACTGCCGCACCGTGTGCTCGCGCGCCTGTTCGAGGACCTCGGCGATCCGGCGGTGGCGGAACGGCGGGTCCCACTCGAACGTGACGCCGACGCCGCCCGCCCGCTCCGGCGGGACGTTGCACTGGTTCGCGCTCGCGACCCACCCGCGTGCCGGGTTGTGCTCGTGCGGCAGCGCGTCGTGCGCGAGGTACCCGGCCCACTCGTAGCGTCCGTCGCCCGGCACCGGCAGCAGGCCGCTCCAGTTCGGCCGGATCGGGACGCGGCCGGCCGGCTGCCAGCCGACGTCGCCGTCGACGTCGGCGTAGACGAGGTTCTCGCCCGGTCCGCCCCAGTGCCGCGCCGCCGAGCGGAACGCCTCCCAGCCGCGCGTCGCGAGCAGCGCCGCGCTGCCGAGGTACGGAGCCATCCCCGCCTCCAGCCACGCGGCCCGGACGGCGAACGCCGCGTTGCGATCCGGCGACTCGCGCACGACCGGCCCGTGACGGGTGAACTTGAGCGTGACCTCCACCGGATCCTCGTCGCGCACGCGGATCGTCTGGCGCTCGACCTCCATCGCCTCCCAGCCCGACCCGTAGCGGTAGCGGTCGCCGCCGACCTCGTCCAGCTCGTAGACGTAGAGGTCCTCCTGGTCGATCGGCACGACCGTCAGCCCGAACGCCATGTGCCCGTTGTGCCCGAACGAGATCCCGGGCAGCATCGGCTCGCCGCCGCCGGCGAACGCGAGCTCGGGACAGGCGACGTGCACGAGGTAGCGCAACGCCGGCACCGGCAGCGCGCGGTGCGGGTCGTTCGCCAGGATCGGCCGCCCGCTCGCCGTGCGCACGCCGGCGAGGGCCCAGTTGTTGCTGCCCTCCCCGCCCGGCAGGCGCATGCTCGCCAACGGGTCCGACGGCGCCAGCCCGCTCGCGAGGTCGTAGACGTCGAGGACGTCGGCCGTGACGAGCGAGAGGTCGAGCCCATCGGGCACGACCAGCTCCACGTCCGGCTCGAGCGGCGCCCGCAGCGCCTCGGCGGCCGGACCGTGCTCGCACAGCATCCGCGCACGCGCGACCTCGGAGTGCAGGTTGCGATAGCGCCCGTGCGCACGGATCCGCAGCACGTCCTCCACCGTCCACTCGGCAGGCTCGTAGTCGAGCAGCGCGAACTCCGGCGGCAGCGGCGCGGAGCCGCCGGCCACCTCGCGCACGTAGGCGTTGACGCCCGCGACGAACGGCGTGAGGAGTTCGTCGAGATCGACGCCATACGCGCTCCACTCAGCCTCCATCGAGCCGCGATAGAGAAACAGGCGCGCCGCGCGGTCGCGCTCGACGTATGCGGGCCCGAGCACCTCTGCCAGGTGGCCCAGGCCCGCACGTCGCCAGGTGTCGAGCTGCCACAGGCGCTCGCGCGCGACGTTGAAGCCCTGCGCAAACCATGCATCGCGCGACCCGCCCGCGTAAATGTGCGGGATGCCCCAGCGGTCCACGAGGATCTCGACGGCGTCGCCGAGCCCGTCCAGAACGTAGCGATCGGTCACGGGCACGACCTCGACGGCAGCGGTTCATGCCGCGGCCCCTCCCAGGGCCGCGGCAGCACCTCCTCAGGAGAGCGTGACGCCATATTCCTTGCCGAGGCGCGCGAACTTCTCCTCCCGCGCCTTCGCCGCGGCGAGGTTGTCTCTGCCGATCAGCTCTCCGCCGGCGTCGTAGCCGTTGGCGGTCTCCGCGCGCTCGAGCGCCTGCCAGGCCAGCAGCGGCGGGATGAAGCCCTCGGCGTAGTACTGGTGGTTGACGATGTGCGAGACCCAGCCCTGCTCGACCTGGTCGAGCGCAGCTGTACTCACGTCGACGGCTGCGACCGGCGCCTCGCCGACCGACGCGCCGCGGCCCTGCAGCGCCTTCACCGCCGCCTGCGTGCTCGTGTCGGTCGCCGTGAACACTCCGACGAAGTCGCCGCCGAGCTGCGTCATCTTCGCCTTGTACGCCGAGACGGACGTGCCCTGATTGACGGCCGACTGATCGAGGAACGTCTCCACCTTCATGGATCCGCCGTTTCTCGCGTTCCAGTCCTCGAACGCCTTCGCGGCGCCACGCACGCGGTCCTGCAGGTTCGCGTTCTGCGGATAGGGGTTGCCGCCGATCACGGTCCCGCTCTTCTTGCCTTGTCTGCCCAGCAGCTGGACGAGCGCCTCGCCGGAGCGGTAGCCCGCGTTGTACTCGTTCTGGCCGATGAACGCGGCCCCCAGCGGCGTGATTCTGTCGGGGTAGTTGTTGGCGTTGTTGACGATCACGTAGATGCCCTTCTTCTGGGCCTCGGCGAGCGCCGGACCAACGCCGGCGACCCAGTTCGGCGCCACGAGCACGTCGGGGTGGGACAGGATCGCGCGCTTGATCGCGTCGACGTGCGTCGCCGCCGAGTATTGCGCCAGCGGGTAGCCGACCTTCTTGTACTCCCAGCCGAGCAGGCCGCACGCCTCGTTGAAGCCGACGTCGACGCCGAGGTTCCAGTCGCCGACGGCCGCCACCCACACGAGCGAGCGCTTCTTGCCGGTGAAGCTGGCGCCTCCGCCGGCGGCGGTCGCCTCGGTGGTCTTCGTCGATGAGCCGCCGCACGCCGCAATGGCGAACGAGAGGCTGCTGGCGGCACCAGCGACGACCGCCGTGCGGCGGCTGATGCGGGGGCCGGAGCGCTCCTCTCTGCCCGGCTCCGAGGAGGCGCCGTGCCGAGGATCGTGTTCGGACATGCTGGGTCCTTTCTGGTCTCTGCGAGGGATGAAAGCCGGGGACGTCAACGTTCCGGCGAGGGACTTCGGGACGTCAGGGTTCGCAGGCGGCGCGTGAGCCGGGTCTTGCGCTTGAGCCCGAGCTCGAGCGACGCCACCGCGATGATGATCAGGCCGACGAACAGCTGGGTCGCGTTCGACGTGACACCCAGCAGCACGAGCCCGTTGGCGAGCATGCCGACGATCGCCGTGCCGACGAGCGTGCCGTACACGCTGCCGGCGCCACCGGTGAGGGCCACGCCGCCGAGGATCACCGCCGCGATCACCTGCAGCGTGAAGGCATCGCCGCTGGAGGGATCGCCCTGTCTCAGCCAGCAGCCCTGCAGCACGCCGACGAGACCTGCGAGGAAGCCCGTGAGGACGAAGCAGGCGAAGCGCGTCCGTGCGGTCTTGATGCCCGCCGCGTGCGCCGCGTGAGCGTCCCCGCCCGTCGCGTACACGTGGTAGCCGAAGACGGTGAAGCGCAACAGGAAGGCCCCGACCACGAACGCAACCGCGCCCCAGATGATCACGACAGGCACCTGGCCGATCGAACCGGCAGTCACGGAGTACATCCACGAGTCGGAGTCCGCGGGGAAGTTCACCGGGATCCCGCTCGTGAGCATCAGCGAGGTGCCCGCGAGCACGCTCAGCATCGCGAGCGTCACGATGAACGAGGGCACCCCGACCAGCGTCACGAAGAAGCCGTTCACCGCGCCCACGCCGGCGGCCATCGCGAGCGCGAGCAGTGCCGCGAGCAACGGCGACTGCCCGGCGTCGGTCAGCAGCAGGCCCATCACGACGGTCGTGAGCGCGACGTTCGCGCCCACCGACAGGTCCAGCTCGCCGGCGACGAACAGGAACGTGAGCCCGATCCCGACGATCAGGATCGACGTGCTGACGCGCGCCATGTCGAGGACGTTGTCGAGCGTGAAGAAGTAGGCGGCGAACAACGAGAAGAAGCCGAACAGCAGCAGCGCGACCGCGGTCAGCGCCAGCTCACGGGCGGGCGCCTTGCGACCGCGCAGGCGAGCGTGGTTGAGCTCGTCGAGCCGCGTGGGCGTGAACGTCTGCGTCTCGGTGTTCATGCGTGCGCTCCCGCCTGATCGTCGGCGCCGACGATCAGGCCCACGACGTGGTCGCGGGTCGTCTCGCGGATGCTCAGGTCCGCCACCTTGCGGCCGAGCCGGAACACCATCGCCCGATCGGCGAGCTCGAAGACGTCGGCGATGTTGTGGCTGATCACGATCACGGCATGGCCCTCCTCGCGCAGCTCGCGGATCAGATTGAGCACGCGACGCGACTCGCGGATGCCCAACGCGGCAGTCGGCTCGTCCATCAGCAGGAGCCGACTGCCACGGAGGACCGCTCGCGCGACGGCGACCGCCTGCCGCTGCCCGCCCGACAGCTCGCTGGCGAGGGCGCGAACGCTCGGGAGACCCACGCGCAGGCGCGAGATCAGCGCCGAGGACTCGTCGAGCATCCGGCGCCGATCGGCGAGCATGCCGAGGCGCCGGCGCTCCTGCCCGAGGAAGAGGTTGGCCGCCACGTCGAGCTCGTTGATCAGCGCGAGGTCCTGGAAGACCGTGGCGATCCCGACCCGGTGAGCCGCCGAAGGGCTGTCCAGCGTCACCTGCTGGCCGTCGATCAAGATCTCTCCGGCGTCGGGCTGGTTGAGACCGGAGAGCATCGAGATGAAGGTCGACTTGCCGGCGCCGTTGTCCCCGACGACGGCGACGACCTCGCCTTCGCGCACGGTGGCGTCGACCGCCTCGAGCGCGACGACGTGGTCGTAGCGCTTCGACAGGTCTCTGGTTTCCAGGAACGGCGCCGGACGCGCGGCCTCTAGCCGCTCAGCACCGCCGACTTCATTGCTCATGCGCTCCTCCTCACGGTGATCGCGCCGCGCCACGGCTGATCCATGGCCGAGGCCGTCGGTGGATGCGGTCGCCGCGCTACCGCCGACCTCATCGTTGCTTCCGCACGCAGCGAGCGTGAGGGAGCCGACCAGCAGCACGTGCACACCCAGCCGTCAACTGCCGACGGCGTTCAGGGGGCTTCACCTGTTCTCTCCTCCTACCTCGGTCCTAACGAGTCACCCGTCCGCGGCCCGCAGGTCGCCGCGCATCAGGGTGTTCGAAGACTCTTGCACTAAAGAGCCCTAATGTCAACAGAAGAATGCAAAATCTATGCTTGGAATGCGCATATGTAGCGCTGTTGGCCGCGGAGCGGTGCTCAGTGCTCGTGCGGCTGCCCCGGGTCGTGGAGCGGGTGGCGGTGGTAGATCCCGGCGGCATGCATCCGCTGGTGCAGGCGCTGGTAGGCCGTCTCCAAGGTGGCGCGCAGCTCGCGGAAGCGGCGCGCCTCGGGGCGCGGCGCGATCGTGTCGACGTACGCGAGCGCGCCCTGGATCTGATCCAGCACGGCCATCGCGTCCGTCTCGCAGAAGCGCTCGGACCCGTCGACGTCGATCAGCACCGCGCTCGTGTGCGCCGCGAGGTCGTCCGGGCGGCCGTGATTGCTGGCGCGCACCCGCAGCGCGATCCACGTCGACCGCGGGACCCGCACGGTCGCGCTGCCGCGCGCGGCCAGCTCGCCGCCGACGACGGCCTCATCGGCGACGAGGCCTCCCGCGACGACCTCGACGCGCTCGATCGGCATGCGGACCGACTCGACCTCCCACTCGACCGCAACGCTGCCGCCACCCGCCGGCTGCCGGAGCCTCCCGCCGGGCTCGACGCCCTCGACGCGCAGCGAGGCGAGCGGCCCCAGCGTCGCGAACGTGTTGCCGGCATGGACGGCGTCCATCCAGGCCTCGTACGTCAGCTCCCGAGCTTCGTCGAGCCGCGCGTACGTGCGCGCGCCCCCGAGCTGCATTGCCGCGCTCATCTTGTCCGAGCCGCCGACGAGCGGGACGTGGTAGCCGAGGTTCAGGTAGCGATACCAGTCGGCGATCCCAAACGGATTCAGCGCCCCGAACTCGGGGCTCAGCGGGTTCATGTTCATCAGCTCAATCGCGTGCACGAGCCCGAGCACGAGGTCGGCCGCGCGCTCCAGCTGCGGCAGCGGGGCGTGCGGCATCACGACGAGCCCGCCCTGGTCGATGCAGCGCTGCGCCCACTCGGCCATCGTCACCTCAAGCGGGTCGCCGAACGCCGACTCGTCCGGGCCGCCCGTGCACAACGGCTGGATCAGCTCGCCGCGATAGCCGAGCAGCGAGATATGCCCGAGCACCTGCATCCGGTTCTCCGAGCCGACGCGCACGAGGAACTCGCCGCGGCCCCCGAGGTCCTCGGCGCCGAACGTCGTCTTCCCGTCGAAGTCGCCGACGTTGCTGAATAGCTCGCCCCACTGCGAGGCCAGCAGGTTCACCACGTTGACGCCCTCCGCACGCCCCTCCAGCAGCGCCGTCTGCGGGCTGAGGAAGTGCACGTGCGTGTCGGCCGTGACCCATCCGCGCTCGCGCCAGCGCAGCACCCGCTCCAGCGCGAAGGTCAGCTCGCCGGTCTCGGGGCCGACCTCGACCGCGGTGCGCAGCGGCGCGATCTCGTACCCGCGTGAGATCTCGACGTAGACCGTGCCGAGCGGCAGATCGGCGACACACTCGCCGTCGACGTAGGCGTACTGGTTCTCGACCGCGACGAGCTCAGGATGGACGTGCTCGGTCCACGCATGCTGGACCGTGCGGTGGTGCCCTTGCGGCGGCAGGTACTCGCCCGCCTCCCCGTGCAGATGCAGACGCACCGCCACAGGCACGCTGGAGTCGCCGTCGAGGAACCGCAGCCGCACCGGCCGTCGCGCCGGCGCGTCCGTGACGACGGCGTCGTCGTCCTCGCCCAGCTCGTAGACCTCCCCGCCGACGTGCAGACGCGCCTGCGGATGCGCGGCGTACTCGACCATCACCTCCCGCTGCGACCGCTCGGGCTCGACGACCGGCTCCGCGCCGGCCCACCGCTCGTGGTCGTAGTCGAGCGCCTGGCGTGCGGCGATGACCGTGCCGAGGTCGATCGCGATCTCATCGAAGCCTCCGGTCGCGTTCGGCCGCACGTGCTCCGGCAGCCGCACGCGCAGCTTCCTGCGCACCCCGGGCCGCAGCGGGTGGGCGACGACATCCGTCAGCGAGACCGCGTAGAGGGCAGAGCGCTCCTCGCGCGGCCGGCAGGTGACGCGCCGCAGCGGCTTCTCCGGCGCCGCGTTCGCGAGCGCGTAGATCCACACGACGCCGCCGTCAGGGCGGTCGACGTCGATGCCGAGCTTCCCCGCCGGCAGGCCGCGCACCTCCTGCCCGTACCACGCGGCCGTGGGCGGCAGCTCGGGAACGCACCGCAGCGCGAGCGCCTCCTCCGCGGACGGCAGGACGAGATCCTCCGCGGCAGCGACACACGCGAACGGCATCGAGCCCCACACATAGCGCGCCTGCTGAATCGCGAAGCGCCGCAAGATCGGCGCGCTGGCGCTCGAGCCGTCCTCGTACTCGAGCATGTACTCGGACACGAGCGCACCAAGCTGCGTGCCGGCCGCCTCGCGTGCGGTGACGGCGAGCGTCCCGTCCGCAGAGCCCTCCGTCGATCCCATGACAGCGTCCTCGACCACGTGCACGAACAACACGTACGTCGCCGTCGCACCGCCCAGCTCGACCGCCACCGGCTCGCGATCGAGCAGCACCACATCAGCGCGCCCCGGGTGGCCGAGATCGAACGGCATCCCGCGGATCGCCTGCACGCCGTGCCGGCCGACAAACGACGCCGGAGTGCGGAGCGCATCAGACAACTCCGCGCGGCGCGCGTTGAAGGCGCCCTCCAGCGCGACGCTCGTGAAATGCGGCGAAACGACTCTCATCGAAGTCGACTTCACGCGCAGCCTCGCCTAGTCCGCAGCGTCGAGCGCGGCGGCCGGGTCGGGCGCACGCACGGGATCCGCATGCTCCGCGGCCCGCAGCGCCTCGGAGCTCGCCATCGGCGGCCCCGCCTCGCCCCGGTCGATCCGACGCCGCAGCACGAAGACCCACTGCAGGACGCCGAGCGCGACGGCTCCGAGCGAGTACTCGGCGGCCAGGTGGTTCGCCTTCGGGATCGTCATGTAGCCGATCACGAGCAGGCACCAGACGATCCCGAGCACGGTCGCCGGACCGAGCCAGCGGCCGAGGTCGAAGGTGCCGGGCGGTGCGTCGCCGAGCGTCCCGCGCCGGCGGGCCACGCGCGCGACGATCATCGTCATCAGATACGTGCCGTAGTACATGACGGCGACGATCGCGAAGATGCGCGAGGCGATCCCGGCGGAGACGAAGTTGAGCGCGAACGCCACGACGCCGACGAGCAGCAGCGAGGCCAGCGGGATCCGCGTCTTCGCGTTGACGTTCGCGAGCACGCGCGAGCCGGGGATCATCCGGTCACGAGCGAGCGAGAACGCCATGCGCGTCGCGACCGTCAGGTTCGCCAGCAGGCAGGCGAACATCGAGATGAACACGACGACCTTCGCGATCGTCGCGAAGCCCGTGCCGAACTGCTGGCCGAACAGCGCGAACAGCGGGTTCTCGTCGCCGTTGACGAGCGCGGCCGGGCCGTGCGGGATCGCCATCGCGAAGACCGCGAAGATCAGGCAGCCGACGCTGCCTGAGATCGCGACCGCGCGCAACATCGCCTTGGGGGCGACCCGGCGCGGGTCCTTCGTCTCCTCGGCGAGGTCGGCGGCGCCCTCCCACCCGAGCAGCGTCGTGACGGGAAGCAGCGCCGCGAGCCCGAGCACCGTCAGGTCGATCGACCCGCCGCCGACCGGGTCGGTGTCGAACAGGATCTCGACGCCCGCCTTGTCCTTGAAGAAGAACAGGCCGACGGCGACGATCAGGCCCATGCCGATCGTGCCGACGAGCTCGGTCGTGGCGCCGACGTTGTTGACGTGCGTCGCGTACCGGATGCCGGCCGCGTTGAACGCGACCGCGACCACCACGGCGATCGCGCCGATCAGCTGCACGTCGCCCTGCGTCGGGTCGCTGAACAGCTCGCCGGCGAACACGGAGCCGATCGCGACGGCGATCGAGGCGGTGCCGGCGAAGAACGCGCACAGCGCGAACCAGCCGGTGAACCAGCCGACGTGGGGACTGAGCAGGCGTGAGGACCACTGGTAGGCGTAGCCCGTCACCGGGACGCGCGCGGCGAGATGCCCGTAGACGGCGGCGATGACGAGGCCGAACAGCGTGGCGGGGAACCACAGCCAGATGCCGACGCCGCCGATCTTCGTGAAGGGATCGCCGAACAGCGTGAAGCTCGCGGTCGTCACCGACACCATCGAGAAGCTCACGCAGAACGACGTGAACAGGCCGATCGTGCGATCGAGCTTCTGCGCGTACCCGAACTGCTCGAGGTCCGCGTCGTCGGTGTCCTGCATCTCCACCTCCTCCTCTGTCTTCCCCGCACGGGGCAAGCGCGGGCTGGTATGACGAATTCCGCAAGCTTATTGCACCTTGTCAACACAAATATGCAAAACTAATGCTTGAAACTGGCGAAGCATCCAACAGGAGGCAGCGATGAAGGCCCTCGTGGTGTCCACCCCGGGTACGTGGTCGGTCGTCGACGACGTCCCGGTCCCCCGCGCGGGAGCCGGTGAGCTGCAGGTGCAGGTGAAGGCGGTCGGCATCTGCGGCAGCGACCTGCACATCCTCGCCGGCGAGTTCCCCCCGACGCCGTACCCGATCGTCCCCGGACACGAGTTCGCCGGCGTCGTGAGCGAGGTGGGCGAGGGCGTCGAGAACGTGGCGGTGGGCGACCGCGTGGCCGTCGACCCGTCGCTGTTCTGCGGTCGCTGCCGCTACTGCCGCGCCGGGCGCGGCAACCTCTGCGCCTCGTGGGGCGCGATCGGCGACACCGTCGACGGCGCCTTCGCCGAGTACGTCGTCGTGCCCGCGCGCAACGCGTACCCGCTGCCCGACGACATGAGCTTCGCGGCGGGCGCGCTCGTGGAGCCGATGTCGTGCGTCGTCCACGGCCTGCACCGGCTCGCGCTGCGCCCCGGCTCGGACCTGCTGATCGTCGGCGGCGGCACGATCGGGCTCTCGCTGCTGCAGGCCGCCAAGCACTCCGGCGCCACGACGGTCGACGTCGTCGACACCGACGCCTCGCGCCTGGAGCGCGCGCGCGGGTTCGGCGCCGACGAGGTCGCGACCGACGCCGAGGAGCTGCTGCGGCGCCGCGGCCACGGCTACGAGTACGTGATCGAGGCGACCGGCGTCCCGGCGGCCGGCCGCACCGCCCTCGAGGCGCTCGACCGCGGCGGCACGCTGCTGATCTTCGGCGTCGCGCCCGAGCACGCGGCGCTCGACATCTCCCCCTTCCGCGTCTACAACGACGAGCAGACGATCCTCGGCTCGATGGCGGTGCTCGACTCGTTCGCGCCCGCGCTGCGGATGCTCGCCGCCGGCGCGATCGACGCCGAGCGGATGGTCACGCACACGTTCGAGCTCGACGCGTTCGACGAGGCGCTCGCCACGATGCGCGAGCGCCAGGGGCTCAAGATCCAGGTCCACTTCGCGTGACGATGGCGCAGCCCCTCTATCTCGGTGTCGACGTCGGCACGACCGGCGCGAAGGCGATCGTCGTCGACGGCGACGGCGCGCCGCACGGCCGCGGCCACGCGAGCTACCCGGTCGACTGCCCCGCTCCCGGGCACGTCGTGCAAGACGCAGCGGCGTGGCAGGACGGCGCAAGCGCAGCGGTCCGCGCCGCGTGCGCGGAGCTCGACCCGGCGCGCATCGCCGCGCTGGCGATCTCCGCACAGGGAGGGACGCTCGTCGCCGTCGACGAGCGCCACCGGCCGCTCGCCCCCGCGCGCTCGTGGCTCGACCGCCGCGCGACCGCTGCCGCAGCCGAGTTCGAACGCGTCCTCGGCGGCGAGCAGGTCTACCGCCGCACGGGCTGGCCGATCGCGCCGAACAACACGGCGGCGCAGCTGCTCGACCTCGCGACGAGCGAGCCCGACGTGTTCGCCGCCGCGCGCTGCTTCTGCGACACCGCCGCCTACCTCAACGGCTGGCTCACCGGGCGCCCGACGATCGACGCGAACGTCGCGGGCATCGGCCAGCTGGTGAACGTGCGGGAGCGCGCGTGGGACGGGCGGATGCTCGCGGTCGTCGGCGTACGACCGGAGCGCCTGCCGCAGATCGCGGCGCCGGGCAGCGCGATCGGGACGCTCACCGAGGACGCCGCCGCGGCGCTCGGGCTGCGGCCGGGGATCGTCGTCGGCGCGGGCGCGCAGGACCAGTACTGCGCAGCGCTCGGCGCCGGCGCGATCGACGACGGCGACGTGCTGCTGTCGACCGGCACCGCATGGGTCATGCTCGCGGCGGCCGACGGGCCCTACCCCGACCCCGCCGGCGGGATCGGCTCCGGGCGCCACCTCGTACCGGGCGTCTGGGGTCACTTCGGCGAGGTCGCCAACGGCGGCGTCTCGATCGAGTGGGCGCGCCGCCTGCTCAACCACGGCGACCACGAGCCGGTGGCGCTCGAACGCCTCGACGCTGTGCTGGAGCGCACGCCGCCGGGCGCGGACGGCGCGAGCTTCTTCCCCTTCTTCGACGGCACGAGCCCGTACGACCGGCGCGGGAGCTCGCGCGGCTCGCTGATCGGCCTCAGCATGAGCCACGACCACCGGCACGTCCTGCGCGCGGTGGCGGAGGGCGTCGCGCTCGCGCTGCGGATCCTGCTGGAGCGCTACTTCGCGGTGGCCGGCCGCGGCGACGACGCGCCGATCGTCGTCGGCGGCGCGACGCGCAGCGGCGCGTGGATGCAGCTGCTCGCCGACGTGCTCGCGACGGAGGTCCGCGTGAGCGGCGAGCCGGACGCCGCCTGCGTCGGCGCGGCGATCCTCGCCGCCGTCGCCGCGGACGACCTGGCCG
>DASVFS010000215.1:0-37775 GCA_036379915.1 Conexibacter sp.
GAGCCTGCTCGCGGGACGCCTCACCCGGCGACAGGACCCGCCCGCCACGGCGCCGGCGCCCTCGGTGGGCGGTGGCGGGAGCGCGCCGCCGCCGACGCCCGAGTTCGCGCTCGAGTAAGCGCGCGCCAAGACCGGCTCAGACGAGCGTCGCCAGCCCGATCGTCACATGCACGGGCAGCTCGGCCGGCGTCTCGCCCGCGTGCACGAGCTCGCCGACGCGCGCGAGCAGCGGCTCGCGCTCGCGCGGCGGCAGCCCCGCGATCCAGCTGATCGACGCGACGTAGGCCACGACCTGCACCGCGTCGGCCGGCTGCGCCGTCGTGACGCGCAGCTCGCGCGGCTCGCTCCAGTCGCCGGCCGCGCGCACGGCGTCCTGCCACGGCGGGCCGTCGAAGGCAGGGTGCTCGGGCCGCACGCCGACGATCAGCTCGCCGACCTCCCGCACCCACGAGGCGCCGCTCCAGTCCGGCACCGCGCGCAGCAGCGCGAGCCCGCCGCGTGGACGCAGCACCCGCCGGATCTCGGCCAGCGCCGCCGGCTGGTCGAACCAGTGGAACGCGTCGGCGACCGTGACGGCCGCGACCGACGCGTCGGGCAGGGGGATCGCCTCGGCGAGTCCGTCGCGCACGCGTTCGGGGCCGATCCGGCGTGCGAGCGCCGCTCGCAGCGACGCCTGCGGCTCGACTGCGACGACGTCGAAGCCGGCGGCGAGCAGCGGGCGCGCGAGCTTGCCGGTGCCCGCCGCCAGATCGAGCACGGGCGCGCCCGGCGGGAGATGCAGCTCGGTGGCGAGCGCCGCGACCACGGCCGGCGCGTGCTCCGGCCGACCGCGCTCGTAGGCGTCGGCGACGTCGGCGAAGCCGGCCGCGAGGGGGTGGAGCGCCATGCGCGCCAACGTAGCCGATGGCGCGTCGGACGGCCGCGGCTCAGCCGCGCGCCCCCGCCTTCTTGCGGATGTCCTCGAGCTGGTCGTCGATCCAGTCGCCCGGATCGCGCTGGGTGACGATCCGCTCGAGCCCCTCCATGCGGCGCTTGCGCTCGCTCCGCTCCATCGTCAGCGCCGCGTGGATCGAGTCCGCCAGCTCCTGGATGTCGAACGGGTTGACCGACAGCGCGAACTCGCCGAGCTCCTCGTGCGCCCCGGTGTTCTCCGAAAGGATCGACACGCCGGCCCGCTCGTTCACCAGCGGGCCCTCCTTCGCGACCAGGTTCATGCCGTCGAACATCGCGTTCACCAGCAGCACGTCGTAGTGCTTGTAGGCGGCGACCGCCTCCTCGAGGTCGTCGCGCAGCTTCAGGTGGATCGGCATCCAGTCGGGCGTGCCGTGGCGGTGGTTGACGACCGCGACGACCGCCTCGATCCGCTCCAGGTACTCGGCGTACTCCGGCACGTCCGTCCGCGACGGCATCAGCTGGGCGATGAACGTGACCTGCTCGTGGAACTCGGGATGCTGCGCGAGGAAGACGTCGAAGGCGGTGAAGCCGCGCAGCACGTTCTTCGACAGGTCCGCGCGGTCGACGCGCAGGATCAGGTGGTTGCGCCGGCGCCGCAGCAGCTCATGCTCGAACTGCTGCGTGCGCTCGCGCCGCGCGACCGCGCGCGTCGCCTCCGCGTCGATCGGCAGCGGGTAGGCGCGCACCCACACCTCGCGGCCGTCGCAGTGCACGACCCCGCGCTCGAAGTCGACCTCGAGGTCCATCAGGTCGCGGCAGCACTGCAGGAAGTTGCGCCGGTAGGAGCGCGTGTGGAAGCCGATGATGTCGTTCGCCAGCAGGCCGCGGTAGATCTCCTCGCGGATCTGGCTCGGCAGCACCCGCCACGCGTCCGACTGGGTCCACGGGATGTGGATGAAGTGGTGCAGGAAGGCGTCCGGCCGCACCTTCCGCACGAGCGCCGGCAGCGTGTAGAGGTGGTAGTCGTGGACCATCACGACCGGCTCGGACGCGCCCTCGATCTCATCGAGCACGGCGCGCGCGAGGTCCTCGTTGACGACGTTGTAGCCGAACTCGAACGCCTCGACCTCCTCGCGCCGGATGTCCGGGGCGTTTGAGAGGTCCCACAGGTAGTGCTGGATGAACCACAGCATCGGGTTCGCGAAGACGTTGTAGAAGCGGTCGTACGCGTCCGCGTCGGAGGCGACGAGCCGCACGTGGTACGCACCGCCGTCCGGCAGCTCCACCTCGAACGGGCGACCGCGGTGCTCGCGCGAGTGCGCGACGTCCTCGTCCGTCATCGCCGAGGCGATCCACACCGCCTCGCGGTGCGAGGCCAGGCCCGTGAGCGCCGTGACGAGCCCGCCCGACCCGCGCCGCACCTCCCCGTCGGGCCCGAACGTGACGGGACCGCGGTTGGAGACGAGGACGAGCGGGCCGGCGCCGATCGAGCTCAGGAGCCCTGCCCCTCCAGCGCGGTGATCATCCGCAGCCAGTCGCGCAGCAGGCGCGGCATCAGGAAGTGGCGCCGCACGTGCTCCTTGCCGGCGCGTCCGAGCCGCCGCCCGAGGCCCGGGTCGGCGAGCACCTCGAGCGCGCGCTGCGCGCACTCCTCGACTGACGAGACGAGGAAGCCCGAGACGCCGTCCTCGACCTGCAGGGGAATCCCGCCGACGTTCCCGCCGATGAACGGGCGCGCCTTCCAGATCGCCTCCGAGACCGTCAGCCCGAAGCCCTCGCGCGTCGACTTCTGGATCAGCACATCGGCGTGCGACTGGAACGCGTTGACCTCGATCGCGCCGACGTTGTTGAAGTTGTTGAGGATGTGCACGTCCGGGTCGCGGTCCGCGTGGGCGAGCGTCGCGTTGAAGAAGTCCCAGCCCTCGGGGTCGTCGGTCGCCATCGAGCCGACGAGCGCGAGCTGCACCTCCGGCATCCGCTCCTTCACGACGCGATAGGCATCGATTACCCCGAGCGGGTCCTTCCACGGGTCGAAGCGCGAGACCTGGCACAGCAGCGGGCGGTCGACGTCGATCCCGAACTGCTCGCAGATGTAGACGGAGTCCTCCGGCGAGAAGGCCATGTTCTTCGGCGCGAGCGGGTCGATCGCGGGCGGCACGATATTGATCTGCCCCTCCATCCCGGCCGGCACGTACTGCTGCATGTGGAAGACCGACGCGGGATACGTCTTGATGTAGGGCAGCAGGCGCTCGATCGTCGCCGGGTTGGGCGTGGAGAGGTCGATGTGGCAGCGCCAGATCCAGTGGCGCGCCTTCTCCGGCGCGAGCGTGTGCAGCGCCGCCGGCTGCGGGTCGTGGACGATGCAGACGTCCCAGCCGCGCGACAGCTCGCGCGCGTTCATCTCGTTGTAGCGCCGCCACGCGTCCCACTGCTCGTCGGCGAGGTCCTGCGGGTTGCCCTGCAGCGCGTTGTGCATCACCTTCGTCGCGTTGAAGAACTCCTCGCGGCCGTAGATCACGTGCCACTCGACGTCGAGGCCGGCGTCCCTCATCAGCGGGACGAGCGTGTAGAGGATCTCCGAGACGCCGCCGCCGAACGCGGTCGCCGACAGGTGCAGCACGCGCTTGCCCTGCAGCGGCTCCGCCAGCTCGCGGATCTCCTCGACGAGCGAGCGCCCGACGATGCTGGCGTAGTCCGCGAGCGTCTTGTGTCCGACGGCGATGGGCTGCAGCATGGCTCGCGAGAGGTCGGGTACCGGAGCGCGCGGACGATACCGAATCGCTCAGGCGGCGCCGGGGCCGGAGGATGGCGCGCCGGCGCTGCAGCCGCGGCTCAGGCGGGCAGCTCGAGCGTGAACACCGTCCGACCCGGGCGCGACTCGACGCCGAGGCGCCCGTTCATGCGCTCCGCGAGCTCGCTCGCGATCGCCAGTCCGAGGCCCGAGCCCTGCGCGTCGTCGGACGTGTAGAACGGCTCGAACACCTGCGAGAGGGAGGTGCGCGGGATGCCCTTGCCGTGGTCGCGCACGGCGAGCCGCGCGAAGCCGTTGTCGCGGCTGGCGGAGACGACGATGTTCGTGCCGGGCGTCGTGTGCGTGACCGCGTTGTCGATCAGGATCCGCGCGATCTGCGCGACGCGCACCGGGTCGCACTGCGCCTCGACGGGCGCCCCCGGCAGCCGCACCTCGAGGTGCGAGTCGTGCTGCGCGAGCGCCGGCTCGAACTCGGAGCTGACCGAGCGCGCCAGCTCCGCGAGGTCGACCGGCTCCGGCCGCAGCTCCAGCGAGCCGGCCTCGAGGCGGGAGAGGTCGAGCAGGTCGACCGACAGCTTCGCGAGGCGGTCGACCTGCTGGCGCACCTGCGCGAGGAAGCGCGCGCGCGTCTCCTCGTCGAGCTCCTCGTCCTCCAGCAGCTCGACGAAGCCGCCGAGCGAGAACAGCGGCGTGCGCAGCTCGTGCGAGGCGGTCGCGATGAACTGCTTGCGCGCGCGGTCGAGCTGCGCGAGCTGGCGCTGCATGTCGTTGAAGGCGACCGCCAGCTGCCCGAGCTCGTCGTCGGAGTCGACCGGGATCGGGCGCGAGAAGTCGCCCGCGGCGACCTGCTCGGCCGCCTTCTCCAGCCGCTTCACGCGCTGCGCGAGCGCGCGCGCGATCAGCCAGCCGGCGAGCACCGCGAGCGCGAGCGCGATCGCTCCGGCGACGAGGATCTGCGCGCGCACGATCGCGACGTTGCGCTCGACGTCCGCCATCGGCGTCGAGTAGATGGCGACCTCCGCCACCCGACCCTCCTGGCGCAGCGGCACCGCGACCTCCGCGACGGGGCCGTCGGCCGAGACCTCGGAGCCCGTCGCGACGCGGCCGGTGCGCGCCGCCTCGTCGGCGGTCGGGAGCGCGAGCTCCGGCAGCGCCGGGTCGCTGGAGTCGGTGATCGTGCCGGGGATCGGCGAGTCGCCGACGCGGCCGATCCGCAGCAGCGTCACGCGCGCGTTGGCGGTGTCGCTCGCCGCCCGCACGACTCTGCGCACCTCGGCGGTCGTGCGCTCGCCGCCGACGGTCGCCGCGATCTGCTCGACCGTCTGCTGCGCCGCGGTCTGCAGCTGCGAGAGCTTCTCGTCGCGCAGGCGCGACTGCAGCTGCGGCACGACGTAGAGGTAGAGCACGCCGATCGCGGCGAGCGTGATCGCGAAGAAGAGGAAGGCGAGGCGGTTGCGGAGCGAGCGCATGTCCGGGGCGGTCGGCCGGGCGCGGCTGGAGCGGGCCGGGAGCGGGCGGGCGCCTCTCCTACTCGTCCGTGTCGCGGAAGCGGTAGCCGACGCCGCGCACGGTGAAGAGGTACTGCGGCTCCTTCGGATCGCGCTCGATCTTCTCGCGCAGGTGGCGGATGTGCACGTCGATCGTGCGCGGGTCGCGGTAGGCGGAGTCGCCCCACACGCGCGCGAGCAGCATGTCGCGCGTGAAGACGCGGCCGGGGCTGCGCGCCAGCGTCAGCAGGATCTCGAACTCGACGAACGTCGTCGTGACCGGCTCGCCGGCGAGCCACACCGCGCGCTTGTCGGGGTCGATCCGCAGCTCGTGGTGCGCGAGCGCGCCGCCGTCGTCGTCGCCCGCGCGCGACAGCTCGGAGCGGCGCAGCGCGGCCTTCACGCGGCTGCGGAACTCGCGCATCGAGAACGGCTTGGTGATGTAGTCGTCGGCGCCGATCTCCAAGCCGACGACCTTGTCGATCTCCTCGGACTTCGCCGTCAGCATGATGATCGGGACGCTGCTGCGGCTGCGCAGACGGCGGCAGACCTCGAGCCCGTCGAGCTTCGGCAGCATCACGTCGAGCACGACGAGGTCGAACGGGCGCTCGTCGAAGCGGTCGAGCGCCTCGCGCCCGTCGACGGCCTGCACGACCTCGTAGCCGTCTCTCCTCAACGGATAGGACAGCAGCGTCTGGATCGACTGCTCGTCGTCGACGAGCAGGATGCGCGTGGATCGCTCGGCCATGCGACCCGAAGGGTAGTCCGCTGAACGCAGCCGTACTACCTAAATTCCTCCCCGCCCAGCCCCGACGGCGTGCACGGATAACCTGCGGCCTGTGCTCGATCCGCGGATCTACCGGGCGGGGTTCCTCCCGATCCTGTTCGCACTCGTGCTCGTCGGCTTCTCCCTGCGGGAGCCTCCGCGCCCGCTGACGGCGTCGCTCGCGCCCGACGCGTTCGACGGCGCGGCGGCGTTCCGCCAGCTCGACCGGCTGGCGACCGAGGCCCCGCTGCGGCGACCCGGCTCCGCGGGCGACGCGCGCGTCGCGCGACGCGTGGAGGAGACGCTGCGCACGAGCGGCTTCCGCGTCTCCGTCGATCGCTTCTCGGCGCAGACGGCCGACGGCGAGCGCGAGCTGCAGACCGTGGTCGGCGAGCGCGCCGGCTTCTCGAACCGCCGCATCCTCGTGCTCGCGCATCGCGACGCGCTCGGTCGCGGGGCGCGCGCCGAGCTGTCCGGCACCGCCGCGCTGCTGGAGCTCGCGCGCGTGCTCGGCGGGCGCACGCTGAGACGCACGCTCGTGCTCGCCTCGACGAGCGGCGGCACCGCCGGCCTCGCAGCGGCGGAGCGACTCGCCGCGCAGGCGGCCGAGCGGGACGGGGCGGAGCTGGACGCGGTGCTCGTGCTCGGCGACATGGCGGGGACGCGCGTCGACCGTCCGCTCGTCGTGCCGTGGTCGCAGTCGACCGCGCTCGCGCCGCTGCAGCTGCGGCGCACCGTCGAGACCGCGCTGATGACGGAGGGCCCGCTGCGCGCCGGCGCGGTCGCCCCCGCGGTGCAGCTGGCGCGGCTCGCCTTCCCGCTCACGCTCGGCGAGCAGGGTCCCTTCGACGCGCGCGGCCTCGGAGCGGTGCTGCTGTCGGCCGGCGGCGAGCGCGCACCGGCCGCGGACGCGCCCGTCTCGGCCGAGCGGCTGACCGTGCTCGGCCGCACGGCGCTGCGCAGCGTCGGCGCGCTCGACGACGGCGGCGACGTGCCCGGCAGCGCGCCGTATCTCGTGCTGGAGAGAAAGGTGCTGCCGGCCTGGCCCGTGCGGCTGCTCGCGGTCGCGCTGCTGCTGCCGGTGCTGGTGGCCGCCGTCGACGCGCTCGCGCGCGTGCGCCGCCGCCGCGAGCGGGTCGGCATGTGGCTGCGCTGGGTCCTGCTGGGCGCGCTGCCGTTCGCGCTCGCCGCGCTGCTGGCGATCGGGCTGTTCCGCGCCGGCCTGATCGAGGCGGCGCCGCGTGCGCCGGCGGCGGGCGCGGCAAACGCGCCGAACGCGGCCGCGCTGGCGAGCGTCGTCCTGCTGGCGGCGGCGGGCTGGTTCGCGCTGCGCCCCTGGGCCGCGCGCCGGCTCGGCGTCGCGGGCGAGCCGGGCACCGGAGGCGCGGCGACCGCGATCGTGCTGGTCCTGTCCGCGGTCGCGCTGGTCGTCTGGATCGCCAACCCCTACGCGAGCCTGCTGCTGATCCCGGCGCTGCACCTGTGGCTGCTCGCGATGGCGCCGGAGACGCGTCTGCGCCGGCCTGCCGCGCTGGCGCTGTGGGCGGCCGGCCTGCTGGCGCCGCTGCTCGTCGCGTACGCCTGCGCGCGCCAGCTCGGGCTCGGCCCGCTCGAGCTGGCGTGGGCGCTCGAGCTGCTGGTCGCGGGCGGCGGGATCTCGCTGCCGGCCGTGCTCGTATGGAGCGCGGCGCTCGGCTGCACCGCCTCGGCGCTCGTCGTCGTGCTGCGCGCGAGCGGTCCGGGCCACCCGGACGTGGCGACGCCGATCACCGTGCGCGGTCCCAAGACGTACGCCGGGCCGGGGTCGCTCGGGGGCACGGAGTCCGCCTTGCGCCGCTGAGCGTCGTCGCCCCCGGCATGAGAAGCTCTCGGCGATGAGGCGCGCGCTGCGAGCGATCTCGAGTGTCCTGATCGTGGCGGGCGTGCTGATGATCGCCGACGCCGGCGTCACGCTCGCGTGGCAGGAGCCCGTCTCGGCGCTGCTCGCGCGCATCGAGCAGGACAAGCTCTCCGGTCGGCTCGAGCGGATCGAGCAGAGCGGGCCGACGCGCGTGCAGCGGCGCGTGCTGGCGGCGCTGCCGTCGCAGCGGCGGCGGATCCAGTTCCTCGCGCGCGAAGCGCGCCGCACCGCGCAGGAGGGGGACCCGATCGGTCGCATCGCGATCCCGGCGATCGGCGCCGACTTCGTCGTCGTCCAGGGGACCGACGGCGCCACGCTGCGCAAGGGCCCGGGCCACTACCCCTCGACGACCTTCCCCGGCCTCCCCGGGACCGTCGCGATCGCCGGCCACCGCACGACCTACCTCGCGCCGTTCCGCCACGTCGACGACCTGGAGCGCGGCGACCGGATCGTGCTGACGATGCCGTACGGTCGCTTCGTCTACCGCGTGGAGCGCAACCGGATCGTCGATCCGGGCGCCTTGTGGGTGACGAGAGACGTCGGCTACCAGCGGCTCGTGCTGTCCGCCTGCCACCCGCTCTACAGCGCCGCGCAGCGGATCATCGTGTTCGCGCGGCTCGAGCGGGTGCTCGCGCGCGGCGCGGCCTCGGACCTCGGTCGCTGACCCTACGGGCGCGACCGGGGATCCGCACCCGGGCCATTCGCGACCGCGACCCTGGTGGCCGGACGTCCGATTGTTGCGGAGTTGTACTCACGGGGATCGCGGGTAACCCCGATATCCACCGCGACGACCCGGCACAAGCGAAGGATCGCGGATGCGGGTCCGCGGGTGCGTGCCGTCCGGCTCGTCCGGGAAAGTCGTGGCAGGGATCGCATGGACGACGAGAACACCACAATGCGAATCACCGAGTTGAGAGCGCAGATCGATCGCGCCGCCTACCAGGTGGACGTCGACGCGGTCGCGGAGGCGTTCGTCTCGCGCATGCTCGCGGTGCACGGCGCGCTGCGCCGCGCCGACGTGCGCGCGCTGCTCGGCGACGCCGCCTTCGCCGAGATCGCGGTCTGAGCGCGTCGCCTCGGCGGGCGCTACAGCTCGTGCTCGTAGCCGCGCAATGACCCGCCGCGCGGCCCGAGGTCGAGCTGCGGCTCGCCGTCCTCGACGGTCCCGATCCACGTGAGCGGGGCGGCCGCCTCGGCCGCGCGCCGCGCCGCGGGCGGGACGCAGACGCACAGCTCGTAGTCCTCGCCGGCGGTCGCCGCAAACGCGGCCGGGTCCCGCCCGAGCGCGCGCGCGACGTCGGCGACGCCCGGCGCCAGCGGCAGCCGGTCGAGGTCGACCGCGAGGCGCGCGCCGCTGCGCCGTGCGAGGTGGCGCGCGTCGGTCGCGAGCCCGTCGGACAGGTCGATCATCGCGTGCGCTCCCGCGGCCGCGAGCGCGCGCCCCTCGGCCAGCCGCGGCGCCGGCCGCAAAAAGCGCCGCGTCAGCTGCGGCATCCCCTGCGCGCGGCCCTGCAGGATCGCGAGCCCGGCGCCGGCGTCGCCGAGCGTACCGGTCACGCCGACGAGGTCGCCCGGCCGCGCGCCGTCGCGTCCGACGAGCGCATCGGCCGTCTCGCTCCAGCCCACGACCGTGACCGCGGCGGTCAGCGCCGGACCGCGGGCGACGTCGCCGCCGGCGATCGTGACGCCGCATGCGGCGGCGAGCGCCTGCGCGGCGCCGAACAGCTCGAGCGCGTCGTCCCGGCCGAGACCGGCCGGCAGCACGAGCGCCAGATAGGCCTCGCCCGGCTCGGCGCCCATCGCGGCCAGGTCCGACAGCGCCCCCGCGAGCGCGCGGTGGCCGAAGTCGGCGAGCGTGCCGGTGCCGTCGGCGAGCGGCGGGAAGTGGACGCCCTCGACCATCGTGTCGACGGACGTGACCGCGTAGGCGCCCGCGCGCACGACGGCCGCGTCGTCGCCGAGCCAGCGCACGACGCGCGGGTCGTCGTGCGCGAGGACGCGCTCGAGCGCTTCGATCAGCTCCAGCTCACGCATCGTGCGCGGCCCGTGCGGGCGGGCTAGCGGTGGCGGTAGACGATGCGCGCGCGGTCGAGGTCGTACGGCGACAGCTCGCAGCGCACGCGGTCGCCCGGGAGGATGCGGATGCGGAAGCGGCGCATCTTGCCGGCGACGTGGCCGAGGACGACGTGGTCGTTGTCGAGTCTCACGCGGAACATCGCGTTCGGGAGCGCCTCGATCACCTCGCCCTCCAGCTCGACCTTCTCTTCCTTTGGCACGGGGGGAACCGTACCAGCGATCAGCGCATCGGCGCGGGATCAGCCGGTCGGCGCGCCGGCGCCGCCGCCTTGGCTCGGACCGGGCGACGGCGCAGGCGGCGGCGAGGTGGGTCCCTGCTGCGGCGGATGCGCGTAGGCGTCCGGGTTCGGGTTGGCGCCCGTGCCGCCGTCCGGGGTCGTTCTCGTGTCCGGGGTGGTTCTCGTCTCGTCGGTCGTCCCGTCCGCGTTCTCGTCGGATCTGGCGGAGTCGTCGTACGCGCCCGCGTACGTGCCGGTGAACGGCGAGCCTGAGAACGGCTCCTTGGGAGCCGGCCAGTCGCCGCAGTAGTCGCCCTTCGCGACGGTCATGAAGTCGTGCCAGATCGGCGCCGCGATCGTGCCGCCGAAGACCGAGCTCCCGAGCGTCGTCGTCTCGTTCGGGAAGCCGACCCACACGGCGGTCGACAGTCTCGGCGTGATGCCGACGAACCACGCGTCGGTGTTGTTGGAGGTCGTGCCCGTCTTGCCGCCGTTCGGGCAGCCGATGTCGCTCCCCACGGCCGTGCCGCCCGAGATGACGGCTTTCATCGCCGGCAGGATCTCGTAGGCCTCGCCGTCCGTGAACGTCTTCTTGCGTCTCGGTCTGCCGAGGTCGTCGACGGTGCCGTCGGGATGGACGACCTTCGTGATCGCCGTCACCGTGTTGCGCCAGCCGCCGTCGGAGACGGTCGCGAAGGCGTTCGCCATCTCCAGCGGCGAGACTCCGTATCTGAGGCCGCCGATCGCCTCGGCGTAGTAGGCGTCGAGGTGCGAGGTGATGCCCATGTCGTAGGCGGCCTGGCGCACCTTCTCCGGGCCGATGTCGGCGCCGAGCTGCGCGAAGACGGTGTTGTCGGAGGCCGGCAGCGCGCGCGCGAGGCTGATCGAGCCGGCGTACGAGTGGCTGTCGGTCTGCACTTCCCACGTCGGCGCCTGCGGCAGCCAGCCGGGCGTCAGGTGTCTGGAGACGTAGTAGGTGGAGTTGGGGTCGATCCCCAGCCGCACCGCCGCCATCAGGTCGATCACCTTGAACGTCGAGCCCGGCTGCCGGTGCGACTGCGCCGCGTAGTTGAAGACGGTCGGCCCGTACGTCGCCGAGGAGGCCATCGCGAGGATGTGGCCGTTGGACGGGTCGACCGTCGCGAGCGCCGCCGACGGCGCGCCCGCGTAGCCGACGTGGGCCTGAATCGACTCGCGCGCGACCTCTTGGAATCTCAAGTTGATCGTCGTGTAGACCTTCAGCCCGCCCTGCTCGACGACGCGGCGGCCGTAGCGTCTGATCAGCTCGCTTCTGACGTAGTCGAAGAAGAACTGCTCGCGGCGGTGCGCGTAGTAGTCGCTGCGGTGCACGCCGAGCGGCGCCGCGTCCGCGGCGTCCGCCTCCGACTGGCTGACGTAGCCGGCGTCGACCATCGCCTGCAGCACCTCGCCGCGGCGCTTGCGCGCGCCGGCGGGGTTGTCGAACGGGTTGTACTGCGAGGGCGCCTGCGGCAGGCCCGCCAGCAACGCCGCCTCCGGCAGCGTCAGGTCGGTCGCCGGCTTGTCGAAGAAGATGCGCGCCGCGGCCTGGAGGCCGACCGCGGTCTGTCCGCCGACGGTCCCGTACGGGACGTTGTTCAGGTAGGCGACGAGGATCCACTCCTTCGAGTGCTCCTTCTCCAGCTCCTCCGCCAGCTTCGCCTCGCGAACCTTGCGCTCGAGCGTCTTCGTGAAGCGGCTCCCGGGCGTGTAGAGGTTGCGCACGAGCTGCATCGTCAAGGTCGAGCCGCCCTGCTGCGAGTCGTCGGACGTGGCGTTCTTGATCGCCGCGCGCACGACGCCGACGTAGTCGACCCCGGCGTGCTTGTAGAAGCGCTTGTCCTCGATCGCGATCGTCGCCCGCTTCATCACGAGCGGCATCCGGCTGCCGGGGATCGCGCGACGCAGCGTGTCGTAGGCGATGAAGCCGAGCCGCGTGCCGTCGGACGCGTAGACGGCCGTCAGCGCGCCCTGGGGCCTCGGTCTCAGATCCTGGATGTCAGGGGTGTCCTGCACGACGCTGACGACCCAGCCGGCCAGCGCCACGCCGCCGGCGGTCGCGGCGATCACCAGCAGCGTCCCGATGACGATCAGGGCGCGTCGCAGCGGGCGGCCGTGGCGGCGCCGGCGGCGCCTCTGTCGCTCTCGGCGGGTCACGGACGCAAAGCGTACCCGCCGGCCTCAGGCGGGCGGGCCTGCCGCAAGCAGTCTTGCGGCGCGCAGCGCGCGCAGCGCGTCGGCGCGCAGCTGCGACTCGCGCGCCGGCCGCTCGCCGGGCGGAACGGTGCCGCGCGCGACCGTGTAGCGGACGCCGTCGGCGCCGACCTGCGCGATGCGGGCGACCGGGTCGCCGTCGAGGCTGCGCAGCGCGCCGAGCGCGGCGTCGGCGTCGACCGCCGCCGGCAGCCACAGCTCGACCTCGAGCGCGACGAGCGGCTCGACGATCGTGTCGTTGTGCAGGATGCCGGCGGCGAGCCGCTCGTTCGGGATGAAGATGCGCCCGCCGTCGCCGCCGCGCACGACCGTGTAGTTGAGCCGCACGTCCTCGACGGTGCCGGTCTCCTGCTCGACGGTCACGCGGTCGCCGATCCGCAGCGGCTGGGTGATCGTCAGCATCACGCCGGCGATCAGGTTCGCGAGCGTCTGGCGCGCGGCGAAGCCGAGGATCGCCGCGATCAGCGCGCCGGAGGCGAGCAGGCCGGCCGCGAGCCGGCTCAGCCCGCCGAACTGCGCGAGCGCCAGCAGCAGTCCGATCACGACGATCGAGAGCGTGATGAGGCGGCGCAGGAAGCGCAGGCGCGTGTCGAGCACCGGCGTCAGCTCGTCGCGCACGACGGCCGTCGCGAGTCTGTGGCCGCGGTGCAGCAGCGCGCGGTCGACGGCGATCGCGACGACGATCGTGCCGACGACGGTGAGCAGCGCGACCAGCCCGTCCCGGTGCTCGTCGTAGAACGAGCTGGCGAGCATGGGAACATCGACCCCGAGCATGGAGCGCGAGCGTACCGTCAGCCGCGGCAGCCTCCTCGCCCGCGCGCGCGGCGCGGCGCTGCGCCTGCGGCCGGCCGACGGCCTCGCCTGGCGCGAGGCGTGGGGCGCGCTGTGGACGTCGCGGCTGGTCGTGTGGGCGGCCGGCCTGCTCGGCCTGATGTGGTTCGGCCGCGCGCCGGGCACGGCGCGCTTCGACACGCTCGGCCTCACGACGCCGTTCTCCGCGCTCGGCGACCTGCTCGTCGCGCCCGCGGCCCGCTGGGACGCGTTCTGGTACCTGCGGATCGCGACCGAGGGCTACGGGACGCCCGGCGACCACGCGCAGGCGGCCTTCTATCCGCTGTACCCGCTGCTGATGCGGGCGGGCGGCTGGGTGGTGGGGTCGCCGCTCGTCGCCGGGATCCTCGTCTCGAGCGGCTGCTTCCTCGTCGCGCTCGTGCTGCTGCACCGGCTCGTCGCGCTGGAGCTGGGCGAGGCGTACGCCCGCCCGACCGTGCTGCTGGTCGCGTTCTTCCCGAGCGCGCTGTTCTTCTCGGCGGTCTACTCCGAGTCGCTGTACCTGCTCGTGTCGGTCGGCGCGTTCCTCGCGGCGCGGCGCGAGCGGTGGGCGTGGGCCGGCGCGCTCGGCGGGCTCGCCGCGCTCACGCGCAACAGCGGCGTGCTGCTGCTGCTGCCGCTCGCGCTCCTGTTCCTCTACGGGCCGCGCGCCGGCGGCGCGCCGGCGCTGCGCGCACGGCGCTGGCTGCCCCGCTACCGCCTCACCCCGCAGGCGCTGTGGCTGGCGCTCGTGCCGCTCGGGCTCGCGCTCTACCTCGGCTGGTCCGCGCTCGCGCTCGACGACGCGTTCGCGCCGTACCACGCGCAGGCGCTGTGGCTGCGGCACTTCGAGCCGCTCGGCGCGGTGACCGGCGGGTTCGACGCCGCCGTCGACGCCGTGCGCCAGCTGACGCGCGCCGGCGGCGCGGCGCCGTACCTCGTCGAGGGCGGCGGCAACCCGCTCGAGCCGCTCAGCCAGAGCCTGCTGCTGCTCGCCTTCCTCGCGTTCGCGCTCGTCGCGCTGGTCGGCGCGCTGCGCCGGCTGCCGCTCGCGTACGGCGCGTACGCCGGCGCGGCGCTCGCGATGACGCTCTCCTACCCGACCGACGACCAGCCGCTGATCTCGCTGCCGCGCTACGTCGTCGTGCTGTTCCCGCTGCAGATGTGGCTCGCCGTCTGGACGAGCCGGCGCGCGGGCCGGCTGGAGCGCGCGCTCGGCGTCAGCGCGGTGCTGCTCGGCCTGCTCGCCGCGCAGTTCGCGCGCTGGGGGTTCGTCGCATGAGACGTCGCCCGCAGGTCGGCCGCTCGCGGCGACCGGAGGGCGAAACCCGCGCTCTGCTGCTCGATGCGCTCGGCACCCTGCTGGAGCTCGAGCCGCCGGTCGAGCCGCTGCGGCGCGAGCTGCGCGAGCGCTTCGGCGTCGAGCTGAGCGCGGCGGAGGCCGGCGGGGCGCTGCGCGCGGAGATCGCCTTCTACCGCGCGCACCACGACGCGGCGTCCGACCGCGCGCGGCTGGGGGAGCTGCGGGCGCGCTCGGCGGCGGCGTTGCGGGCCGCGTTCCCGCCGGGGCCCGCGCGCGAGCTGCCGCTGGCGCCGCTGACCGAGGCGCTGCTGGCCGCGCTGCGCTTCCGGCCGTTCGCGGAGGTTCCGGCGGTGTTGCGCGCGCTGCGCGAGCAGGGGGTGCGGCTCGTGGTCGTCAGCAACTGGGACGTCTCGCTCCACGACGTGCTCGCCGAGACCGGGCTCGCGCCGCTGCTCGACGGCGTCGTGACGTCGGCCGAGGTCGGCAGCGCGAAGCCGGACGGCGCGATCTTCGCGCGCGGGCTGGCGCTCGCGGGCGCGGCCGCGCACGAGGCGCTGCACGCCGGCGACAGCGTCGAGCACGACGTCGCCGGTGCGCGCGCGGCCGGGATCGAGCCGCTGCTGGTGGCGCGCGACGGCGTGCCGGAGGACCTGCCCGCCGGCGTGCGCGCGATCGCGACGCTGCGGCCGCTGCTCGACCGGGTGGGGGCCGGCGCGCCGCGCGCCGTATCGTTCGACGCATGAGCAGCGTCCCGTCCTACGGCGCGTGGCTGCCGCCCACGGCCGAGCCGCCGAGCGGGCCGCGCGCCCCCGACGACGACTCCCGTTGGCCGCCATGGACGGCGCCGCTCGCGCTGGTCGCCGCGTTCCTGTTCGCGCTGATGGGCGCGATCGGCGTGGGGATCGTGGGCGCGATCTTCGGCGCGAGCTTCGACGACCCGCCGCCGGCGGTGAACATCGCCGCGACCGTCGTGCAGGACGGCGCCTTCATCGGCGCCGCGGTGCTGTTCGCCGGGCGTGCGGGGCGCGTCCTGCCGGCGCAGTTCGGGCTCGTGCGCACGCGCGTCGGCGCGGCGATCGGCTGGATGGTCGCCGCCTATGTCACCTACGTCGCGCTCGGGGCCGCGTGGGCGGCGCTCATCGACACCGACGCGCAGGACAGCCTGCCCGACAGCCTCGGCGTCGACGAGAGCACCGCCGCGCTCGTCGCCGTCTGCGTGCTGGTGACGGTGATCGCGCCGCTCGCGGAGGAGGTCTTCTTCCGCGGCTACTTCTTCGGCGCGCTGCGCAACTGGCGCGGTCCGTGGCCGGCGGCGCTCGTGACCGGGCTCGTGTTCGGCGCGATCCACGCCGGCGGGACGGAACCGGTCTTCCTCGTGCCGCTCGCGATCCTCGGCTTCATGCTGTGCGTCGTGCGCGAGCGGACCGGCTCGCTGCTGCCCTGCATCGCGCTGCACGCGATCAACAACGCGCTCGCGTTCGGGGTCGCCGAGGAGTGGCCGGCGGGCGCGGTGCTGCTGCTGGCCGTCGGCGCCGTGGCGGTGACGATGCTGGCGTGCGCGGCGGTCATGGCGCCGACCGCGCAGCGATCCTGACGCCCGAACGCTCGACTAGCATGCGGCGCGTCATGCGTCGCAGGGGTCCCGTCTCGCTCGTCGTGCTCGTCATGCTGCTCGCGGCAGCGGCCGGCGCGCTCGCGGCGAGCCCCGCCGCCAGAGGGCCGAGACCGACCGGCCGCATCGGCCTGCACGTCGACGGCGCCTACTCGGTGAGCGGCAGGACGCTCGCGGTCGCCGGCCGCGAGCTGCGGATCCAGGGCCGCATCGCCCCGTACGTCGCCGGGCAGTCCGTGACGGTGCGGATCTGGCGCGGCCACAAGCTGCTGAAGGCGGTGACGGTCGCGCCGAAGCCGACCCGGACTCGCAGAACGGCGACGTTCAGCGTCAGCTTCGACCCGCGCAGACCCGGCGAGGTGCAGGTCTTCGCGCTGCACGAGAGAACGCCCGAGCAGCGCAGACTGGTGGCGAGCGCGGCGCTGTCGGTGCTCACGCCAGCGGCCGGTCCCGGGACGCGCAGCCCGTTCGTCGCGCTGTTGCAGCAGCGGCTCGCGGCGGTCGGCTACGCGACGCCGCAGAACGGCGTCTACGACGCCGCCACGGAGCGCGCCGTGCTCGCCTTCCGCAAGGTCAACGGCATGCCGCGCATCACGACGCTGACGCCGTTCATCGTCGACCGCCTGATGCGCGGCGTCGGCGGCTTCGCAGTGCGCTACCCGCAGCACGGGCGCCACGTCGAGGCGAACCTCGGCTGGCAGGTGCTCGCGCTGATCGACGGCGGCAGCGTCGTACGCGCGTACACGACCAGCTCCGGCAAGCCGTCGACGCCGACGGTGCTCGGCAACTTCCGCTTCTACATGAGAGAGCCCGGGACGAACAGCCACGGGATGGTCTACTCGACCTACTTCATCCGCGGCTACGCGATCCACGGGTACCACGACGTGCCGACCTACAACGCCAGCCACGGCTGCCTGCGCGTCCCGATCCCCGACGCCTACGCGATCTACGCGTGGGTGCACCTCGGGGATCAGATGGACGTGTACTACTGACGCGCGCGCGGGCGGCGCCGCCACAGCAGGACGCTCCAAGCGAGCGCGAGCGCGACGCCCGCGGCGCTGAGCGCCGCCCCGAGGCGCAGACCCGGCACGCGGTAGCGCCACTCGACCGCGTGCTCGCCCGCCGGCACCCACACGCCGCGCAGCACCACGTCGGTCGCGACCGCGCGCGCCGGACGCCCGTCGACCCGCACGCTCCAGCCGGGCGTCAGGTGGTCGTCGAGCACGACGAGGCTCGGGCGCCGCAAGCTCGCGCGCAGCTCGACGCGCGCGTTCTGCTCGGCGACCACGCGCACGCTCCCCTCGCCGCGCGGCGGCGGTCGCTCGAGCGCGGGGTCGCGCACGACGGCGTCCCGCCGCGGGTCGAACGTCCGGCCGAACACGACGGACAGCTCGTCCCGCATGCCGTGCGCCACCTCCGTGCGCACGGGGACGAACGCGCGCGGGACGGCGAGCGGGTTGCGGTAGATCGCGGCGTCGGAGCCGCTGTAGGCCAACCGCACGCCGCCTCTGGACAGGTCGAGGTCGGGGCTCGCGAGCACGAGCCGGACGCCCAGCAGCCCGAGCACGTTGAGCCCCGAGCGGCCCAGACGCGTGACGACCGAGGTGTCGATCTCGTCGAGCGCGTACCACAGGTTCGTGAAGCGCAAGCTGGGCTGGGGCGCGTCGCGTCCACGCACGTCGCGGAGGCCGTACATCGTCGGCCAGTCGGCCTCCATCGCCCTGCCGACCCCCGTTATGCGCCCGTCGCCGTCGTGCCGCTGCAGGTAGGCGATCGCCGGGGTGCGCGGCGGGATCACCGCCTGCGCCGGTCCCATCGGGTTGTAGCCGTGCGCGAAGTGGAGCAGGTCGAACGCGACGACCAGCACGGCCAGCCCGCCGGCGAGCGCGCGAGCGCGCGCCGTCCCCTTGCGCGCGAGCAGCAGCACGCCCGCGAGCGCCGCGACGAGGATCAGACACCACGCGACGCTCGCCAGCGCCAGCGTTCCCGGCGCCGCGTCGCGTGCCCGCCCCACGAGCTCGCCCGCCACGCTGCCGGCGGTGGCGCCGGCCGTCGAGGTCGCGCCCGCCGCGATCAGCGCGACCAGCGCGCCGGCGCCGACGACGACCCACGTGCGCCGCGCCCGCGGCTCGTCCAGCACCGTGCGCAGGCCGTGGGCGGCGAGGACCGCGCTCGCGAACAGGAACAGCAGCAGCATCCGCTGCGCCTGCACCGCCCCCAGCAGCGGCAGCCTGACGACGGCGTCGAACACGAGCGGCGCTCTCAGCGGGACGGCCAGCCCGAGCGCGGCGAGCAGCGCGAACGGAGCCTTCGCGCGCCACCGCCCCGGCGAGGCGACCGCGATCAGCGCCAGCAGCAGCGGCACGACGCCCGCGTAGAAGGTCCGCTCTCTGTAGTTGGAGCCGCCGCCGTAGAGCTGCTCGCTCGGGCGACCCCACCAGTCGGGGAAGAGGGCGGTGCGCAGCGCGCCGAACGGCACGTGCGAGCCGGCCAGGCCGGCGCCGCCGTGCTCGCGCAGCTTCGCCCCGATCGTGTCGACCGACGCCTGCTGCGCCGGCAGCAGCACGACCGCGAGGATCACCGTCCCGAGCGCGACCCCGGCCGCGACCAGGCCGAGCGCGCGCAGGCGGGCGGCGCGCTCCTCCCCCGGCAGCAGCACGCGTACGACCACGTAGAGGCCCAACGCCGTGAGCACGTGCAGTTGCGTGCCGGGATGGCCGCCGGCCTGCAGGACGGCGACGACCGCCGTGAGCCCGAGCGCGTCGACGGCGCGGCCGCGGCGGACGATCCGCTCGGCGAGCCAGATCGCCCACGGCAGCATCGCGGCGACCGAGACGAACACGCCGTAGGTGAGCCAGACGACGTTGAACGCGCACAGCGCGTAGGCGATCCCGGCGAGCAATGCGGGCCAGAAGCCGAGCCGCAGCTCGCGCACGAGCAGGTAGGCGCCAAAGCCGGCCATCCACAGTTTGAGCGCGGCCGCGACGCCGAAGGCGTAGTTCAGCGGCAGGAACCACAGCGGCAGCGTGAAGGGACTGAGCCAGGCGACCTGCGAGTTCGCGAACAGCGGCGTGCCGGCGAACGCGAACGGGTTCCACGCCGGGAACGTGCCGTCGTGGAGCAGCTGGCGCGCGAGCACCGCCCACGGGTGGTAGGAGCCCGGAACGTCGGCGAGGTCGCCGTTGAAGTGGAGCAGCATCGAGGACGTCGCGCCGGCGCTCCAAGGCGCTTCGTTGTAGAGCACCGCCGACGTCACGAGCACGTCGCCGCCGAACAGCACTGGCCACAGGTAGGCGAGCACGAGCAGGGCGAGCGCCCCCGCGGCGGTGCGGTGCTCGTGGCGGGCCAGTGATCGGGCGACGCGAGCCAGGGGCGATGCGGCGCTCCGGTCCCCCTCCCGTGGCTGCGTGACGATCACCGCTCGCCTCCCCCACGGGAGCGGCCGATCATGTCAACTGTCTACCAGAAACCGACCGGCCGGTCGGCAGCGCCCCGGCCTGGATTCGAACCAGGGGCCTTTCCCTTAGGAGGGGAACGCTCTATCCGACTGAGCTACCGGGGCTGCGCGCAAGCGTAGTACGTCGATCGGAGCGTCACAGTGACGCGCGCCGGCGCGTGTCCAACACAGGAGTTGGCAACGCGCGGGCGAAACCTTGGCCATGAGCGTTGGGGCGCCTGGACTGCTCGCGCAGGAAGAGCGCTACGAGCGCGACTTCGCCGCGGGCTCGTCGCGCTCGTCGTGGCAGCTGCTCTGGCGGCGCTTGCGCAGCGACCGCGTGGCGATGGCCGCGATCACGCTGATCGCCGGCCTCGTGCTGATGGCGATCCTCGCTCCGCTGGTGGTGAAGCTGGCCGGCGCTCCCGGCCCCAACGTGCAGGATCGCGACGCCACCGACATGTTCGGCACGCCGCTCGGACCGAGCGCCGACCACTGGTTCGGCGTCGATTCGCTCGGGCGCGACGTGTTCGCGCGCACCGTCTACGGCGCGCGCGTGTCGCTGCTCGTGGGGATCGTCGGAACCGGCGTCGCCGTGCTGCTCGGCGTCGCCGTCGGCCTGCTAGCCGGCTACTACCGCGGCTGGGTGGACACGCTGCTGTCGCGCTTCGTCGACGTCGTGCTGTCGTTCCCCGTGCTGCTGCTGGGGATCGGCATCGCGTCCGCCTGCTCGCTCGGCGACGGCTGCGTGGGCGGAGCCATAACGCCCGGCGTGCGCACGGTCGTGCTCGTGATCGCGCTCGTCACCTGGACGTCCGTCGCACGCGTCGTGCGCGGTCAGGTGCTGTCGCTGCGAGAACGCGAGTTCGTCGCTGCGGCGCGGTCTCTCGGCGCCTCGAACCGTCGCATCGTGCTGCGCGAGATCCTCCCAAACCTCACCGCCCCGATCGTTGTCTACTCAAGTCTGCTGCTCCCGCAGACGATCTTGCTCGAGGCGGCTCTCTCCTTCCTGGGCGTCGGCGTGTCCCCTCCGACGGCCAGCTGGGGCTGGATGATCGCCGACGCGTCCGACAACTTCGACACGCAGTGGTGGTACATGGTCTTTCCCGGCGCAGCGCTCCTGGTCACCGTGCTTGCATTCAACCTGCTGGGTGACGGACTGCGTGACGCACTCGACCCGAGAGCCGACCGGTGAACAGTGAAATGGTGAAATCCCGGCGTGACCCCCAGAAAGGAACCCCCATGCGGCGAACCGTCAAGCGCGCGCTGCCTCTCCCCCTGCTCGTCGCGACCCTGGCGCTCGCCGCCTGCGGCTCGAGCAGCAACGACGGCGGGTCGGCTTCGACGGCGGACAACGGGGCGGACGGCCGCAGAGGGGGCACGCTGACGATCCTCACCAGTCAGGACGTCACGAGCCTCGACCCCGGGATCACCTACCAGAGCCTCGACCTCAACGTGCTCGCCGCGACCGTGCGCACGCTCTACAGCTACGCGCCGACGGCTCCGGACGAGCTCGTGCCCGATCTCGCCGCCGGGCCGCCGCAGACCTCCGACGGCGGCAAGACGCTCACCGTGAGAATCCGCAGAGGGGTGAGATTCGCCCCGCCGGT
Source organism: Conexibacter sp. (assembly GCA_036379915.1). Classification (GTDB taxonomy): domain Bacteria; phylum Actinomycetota; class Thermoleophilia; order Solirubrobacterales; family Solirubrobacteraceae; genus Conexibacter. The sequence goes on from DASVFS010000215.1 coordinate 21,097, forward strand.
GAGTCGCGCAGTGACGGCGAGAGACGTCAAGTACGCGATCGAGCGCGGCTTCAACCCGAACGTCGCGAACGCATACGCGAGCACGTACTACGGCGACGTCGTCGGCGCGGACAGAGCGGCCGGCGGTCCGATCCGCGGGATCGAGACGCCCGACGACCACACGCTCGTCCTGCGGCTCACGCGCCCGACCGCGTCGCTGGTCGCGCAGGCGACCGTGCTGCCGCTGTCCGCGCCCGTCCCGCCCGAGTACGCGAAGCCGCTCGACGCGAAGGCGCCGTCGCAGTACGGCAGCCACGTCGTCGCCACCGGCCCGTACATGGTCCCGGCGGACGCAGACGGCAAGATCCTCGGCGAGGGCTACGTCCCCGGCCGCAGCCTGAAGCTCGTGCGCAACCCCAACTGGCGCGCGGCGACCGACCACCGCCCCGCCTACCTCGACGAGATCGACTTCGAGGTGGGTGGATCCGCGACCGTCTATGGGCGCCAGACGCTCGCCGGCAGAGGCCTGGCGCTGGCCGACCCGCCGACGCCCGCGCTCGTCAAGCGGGCCTATCAGGAGGCGCGCGACCAGATCTTCTTCGCGCCGGGCGCCGGGACGCGCTACGCCGCGCTCAACACGGCGATCCCGCCGTTCGACGACGCGAACGTGCGCAAGGCGGTCGCGGCCGCGCTCGACCGCGAGCAGATGCGGCGCGTGCGCGGCGGCGAGGTCGTCGGCGACATCGGCTCGCACTTCCTCTACCCCGGCGTGCAGGGCTTCGAGGAGGCGGGCGGCCTGGAGGGCACGGGCGTCGACTTCCTCGCCGACCCCGAGGGCGACAGAGCGCTCGCCGCGAGATACCTGCGAGCGGCCGGCTACGCGGACGGCAGATACGGCGGCGACGAGACGGTCCAGATCGTCGGGCTCGCCGGCGCGCCGGACAGCAACGACGCGCAGATCTTCGAGCAGACGCTGCAGGACCTCGGCTTCAAGACGAACCTGAAGCTCGTCGGCTCCGACGTGATGTACGGGCGCTTCTGCGGCGTGCCGAGAGCGAGAGTGAACGCCTGCCCGAACGTCGGCTGGATCCGCGACTTCGCCGATCCGCAGACGGTGCTCAACCTCGCCTTCAACGGCAAGTACATCTTCCCCGAGAACAACCCGAACTGGCCGCAGCTGAACGACCCGGCGATCAACAGAGCGATGGCGAGAGCCGAGCTGGCCGTCGGCGAGCGGGCGCGCGCGAGCGCATGGGCCGAGATCGACCGCATGATCACGGCGACCGCCGCGGCGATCCCGTGGCTGTACGACAGACAGCCGAACCTGTTCGCGGCCGACGTGCGCTGCGTACCCGAGCTGTGGAACCAGGGGCACTGCGACTTCGCGTACAGCTCGCTGAACTAGCGCACGTCCGGCGCCACCGGGGGGACCGGGCGCCACGGCGGCGAATCAGACTGCCGTGGCCGCCTACGTCCTCCGCCGGGTGCTGTGGGGCATCGTGCTCCTGGCGCTCGTGTCCCTGCTGACGTTCGTCGTCTTCTACGTGCTGCCGTCCGCCGACCCGGCGCAGCTGCGCGCCGGGCGCAACGCCGACCCGGGCACGATCGCGCAGATCCGCGAGAACCTGGGGCTCGACCGCCCGCTCACGGCGCAGTACTGGACGTTCCTGACCGGCGTCGTGCTGCACGCCGACCTCGGCTACAGCTACTACAGCAGCGCGTCGGTCGGCTCGCTGCTCGTCGACCGCCTGCCGGCGACGATCTCGCTGACGCTCGGCGCGGCCGTCCTCTGGATGCTCGTGGCCGTGCCGCTCGGCGTCGTCTCGGCGGTGCGGCGCGGCACGTGGGTCGACAAGCTCACGACCGCCGGCGCGCTGGTCGGCATCTCCGCGCCGATCTACTGGCTCGGACTGGTGGCGCTCTACCTGTTCGCCGACGACATCGGCAAGTGGCCGCTGCTCCCGGGGGCGGGCAGCTACCTGCCGCTGAGCGACAGCCCGTGGACGTGGTTCACGTCGCTGATCCTGCCGTGGCTCGTGCTCGCCTCGACCTTCGCCGCCGTCTACGCGCGGCTGCTGCGCGGCAACATGATCGAGGTGATGGGGGAGGACTACGTGCGCACGGCCCGCGCGAAGGGCCTCAGCGAGCGGCGCGTGGTGTGGAGGCATGGGCTGCGCGGCGCGGTCACGCCGCTCGTGACGCTCGCGGGGCTCGACGTCGGGCTGCTGCTCGGGGGCGCGGTGCTGGTGGAGACGGTGTTCGGGATCCCCGGGATCGGCCGGCTCAACTACGAGGCGATCGTGCACGCCGACTACCCGGTGATCCAGGGGACCGTGCTGCTCGCGGCGTGCTTCGTGATCGTCGCGAACATCGTCGTCGACGTCGCGTACGCGTATCTCGACCCGCGGGTGCGCGAGCCGTGAGCGCGGCCGACCCGATCCTGCGCGTCGAGGACCTGCGCGTCGCGTTCGATACGCGCGCCGGCCTCGTGCAGGCGGTCGACGGCGTCTCGTGGTCAGTCGCGCCCGGACGCACGCTCGGGATCGTCGGCGAGTCCGGCTCCGGCAAGACGGTCGCGGCGACGACCGCGATGGGGCTGCTGCGCGGCGCGCGCGTGCGCACGTCGGGACGCGTGCTGCTCGACGGCGAGGACCTGCTGGCGGCGTCGTCCGAGCGTCTGCGACGGCTGCGCGGCGACGCGATCGCGATGATCTTCCAGGATCCGCTGTCGGCGCTGCATCCGCTGCTCCGCGTCGGCGCGCAGATCGAGGAGGCGCTGCGGGCGCACGGCGCCGGCGTCTCGCGGTCGGCTGCGCGCGCGCGGGCCGTCGAGCTGCTCGAGCTGGTCGCGATCCCCGACGCGCGTCGGCGCGTGCACGCCTATCCGCACGAGCTGTCCGGCGGCATGCGCCAGCGCGCGATGATCGCGATGGCGCTCGCCAACGAGCCGCGCGTGCTGATCGCCGACGAGCCCACGACGGCGCTGGACGTGACGGTCCAGCGGCAGCTCCTCGCGCTGCTGCGCAGACTGCGCGACGAGCTGGGGATGGCGATGGTGCTGATCACGCACGACCTCGGGGTGGTCGCGGAGACCGCCGACGAGGTCGCCGTCATGTACGCCGGCCAGATCGTCGAGCAGGCGCCCACCGCCGAGCTGTTCGCGGCGCCGCAGCATCCGTACACGTGGGGCCTGCTGCGCTCGATGCCGCGGATCGACGCCCCGGCGGGGACTGCGCTGGAGCCGATCCCGGGCCGCCCGCCGTCGCTCGCCGCCCCGCCGTCGGGCTGCCGCTTCCATCCCCGCTGTCCATACGTGCAAGAGCGCCACCGCGAGGTCGACCCGCCGCTGGAGCCGCTTGCGGCCGCGGGTGGGCGGGATCATCTCGTCGCGTGCCTGCTGCCGGAGTCCGAGCGGCGCGCGCTCTGGGAGGGGCGCGCGAGATGACCGCGCTCACCGCCGTCGAGCAGCTCGTCAAGCGCTTCCCGCTCGAGCGCGGCGTGCTGCTGCGCCGCCGTCTCGGCGAGGTGCCGGCGGTCGACGACGTGACGCTGGAGGTCCGGGGGGGCGAGTCGCTCGGGATCGTCGGCGAGACGGGCAGCGGCAAGTCGACGCTCGCGCGCATGCTGCTGAACCTGCTGGAGCCCACGAGCGGCGTCGTGCGCTGGCGCGGCGAGGACGTCACGCACGCGCGCGGCGCGCAGTTGGCGGCGCTGCGCCGCGCGCGGCAGCTGGTCTTCCAGGATCCGGCCGGCTCGCTCAACCCGCGCAAGACGGTGGGCGCCGCGATCGCGGACCCGTTCGCGATCCACGGGCTGCTGCCCGAGCGGGGTGCGCGCGGGCGGCGGGTGGCCGAGCTGCTGGAGCAGGTGGGCCTCGAGCCGGCGCTGGCGAACCGCTATCCGCACGAGCTGTCCGGCGGGATGCGGCAGCGCGTCGGGATCGCGCGCGCGCTCGCGCTGAGACCGGAGCTGCTCGTCGCCGACGAGCCGGTGTCGGCGCTCGACGTCTCGATCCAGGCGCAGATCCTCACGCTGCTGCGCGACCTGCGCCGCGAGCTGGGGCTGACGCTCGTGCTGATCTCGCACGACCTCGCCGTGGTGCGCCACATGTGCGAGCGCGTCGCCGTCATGCACGACGGCAAGCTCGTCGAGGTCGGCCCGGTGGAGGAGCTGTACCGCGCGCCGCGCGAGCCCTACACCCGCGAGCTGCTGGCGGCGGTCCCGCGGATCCCCGGCCTCCCGCTCAGCGGCTGAACGCCGTCGCAAGCGCGGCGTCGAGCGGGGTCGCTCGATAGCTGCCGTCGCCGAGGTAGATGAACGCCCGGCCGTCGCCCGCGAGATGCAGATACCGACGCGTGGCGATGTGCTTGTAGGCATGGACCGACGGTCCGCCGATCAGCCGGATCTCGTGCATCCACATGAACCAGCCTGTGAGCTTGGGACCGATCGCTGCCTCGAGCGGCGCCCAGTCCGGTGTGTCGATCTGCACGACCGGCTCCGAGCGGATCGACATTCGTTCCATGCCATGAGACTGCTGGGCAGCGTGTCACGGCGCAGCACGCGACTGCATCGGAAGTGCGCCGCCGCCGATCCTCCATGGCTGACGCTCGTCGGCTGACCGCCGCGTAATACTGTCGTCGTGTCACGACTGGCGTGCTCCGAGTGCTCAGCCGAGTGAGCGGGGCTCCCACGCCCTCGGCGTCGGCCGAGCCGCCCGCCGCGCCCGGGATGGTGCTCGAGATCCGCGACGAGACCTGGCTCGTCCAGCGCGTGGAGCGGGCGCGGGACGGCTGGTTCGTCGAGGTCCGGGGCCTGAGCGAGCTCGTGCGCGGCACGCAGGCGACGTTCTCGTCGGCCATCGACGACGTCATCCCGCTCGATCCGGCCAAGGCGACGGTCAAGGTCGACACGAGCGCGCGCCACAAGGAGTCCCGGCTGTGGCTCGAGGCGATGCTGCGCAAGACGGCCGTGCCGCTCACGGACCCGACGTTGACCGTGGCCACGCAGGGGCTCGTCGATCCGCTGCCGTACCAGCTCGCCGCGGTCCGGCAGGCGCTCGACCCCCAGAACCTGCGGCCGCGGATCCTGCTCGCGGACGCCGTCGGACTCGGCAAGACGATCGAGATCGGGATGATCCTCGCCGAGCTGGTGCGGCGTGGCCGGGGGGAGCGGATCCTCGTCGTGACGCCGCGCCACGTGCTCGAGCAGATGCAGTTCGAGCTGTGGACGCGCTTCGCGCTCCCGTTCGTGCGGCTGGACTCGCTCGGGATCCAGCGGATCCGCCGGCAGCTGCCGGCGAACCGCAACCCGTTCGCGTACTTCAAGCGGGCGATCATCTCGATCGACACGCTCAAGAGCGATCGCTACCACGCCCATCTCACGAAGCAGCACTGGGACGCCGTCGTCATCGACGAGTCGCACAACGTCACGAACGACGCGACCCAGAACAACCGACTGGCGCGCCTCCTGAGCAGCCGCACCGACGCGTTGATCCTGGCGAGCGCCACGCCGCACAACGGCAAGGCGGAGTCGTTCGCCGAGCTGATCCGGATGCTCGAGCCGAGCGCGGTGACGCCAAGCGGCGAGCTGATCGAGGACGAGGTGCGCCGCCTCATCATCCGCCGGCACCGCTACAGCCCGGACGTCGCGAGCACCGTCGGCGCCGACTGGGCCGAGCGGCTCGAGCCGAACAACGTGCTCGTCGCGGCCAACCCGATCGAGGACGAGATCGCCGCCGAGCTCGAGCGCACATGGCTTCACCCGCAGGCCGGGGCCTCGCCGTACTCCGGGGGCAACGCGCGGCTGTTCCCGTGGACGCTGGCCAAGAGCTACCTCAGCAGTCCGGCGGCGCTCCGCGTCACGGTCGTCGAGCGGATGAAGAAGGTGAGCGCGGGTCCCGAGCGCGAGGCGCTGCAGCGGCTCCTCGACCTTGCCGATCGGAACCTCGCGCAGGGCAGCGCGAAGCTCGATGCGCTGACGGAGCAGCTCCGGCGCATCGGCGTCAGCCGTTCCGGCCGGGACCGCGCCGTGGTGTTCGCAGAGCGGGTGAGCACGCTCCGGTGGCTGCGCGAGCGGATCGCGGCGGAGCTCCGGCTCGGGGACGACCAGATTCGCGTGCTGCACGGCGGCATCAGCGACATCGAGCAGCAGGAGATCGTCGAGTCGTTCAAGCAGGAGTCGAGCCCGATTCGCGTGCTGGTGACGGGCGACGTGGCGTCTGAGGGCGTGAACCTGCATCTGCAATGCCACGAGTTGATCCATTACGACATCCCTTGGAGCCTCATCCGCATCGAGCAGCGCAACGGTCGCATCGACCGCTACGGCCAGCGACACCGCCCGCGCATCACGACGCTGTTGCTGAACCCGTCGACGACGAGCTTCGGCGGCGACCTGCGCGTGCTGCAGAAGCTCGTCGAGAAGGAGCATGAGGCGCACAGGGCGCTCGGCGACAGCGCCTCGCTGATGGGCAAGTACGACGTGAAGGCGGAGGAGGACGCGATCCGCGAGGTGATCGCGGGCAGCAAGAGGCTCGACGACGTCGTGCGCACGGTCGACGAGGTCACCGGCGGCGACGGCGTCGAGGGGATGCTCGCGCGGTTGTTCGCGCACGGCGCGTCGGCGTCCGGCGAACAGCCGCCGGAGACTCCCGACAGCATGGTCGACAGCGTCTATCCCAGCCCGACGGCGTTCCTGCGCGATGCGCTCGAGCTGGCCTTCACGACGCCGGCAGCGGCACCGGCCGCCGGGGGCGTGTCGTGGCGCGAGCACTCGGAGCACGCCATCGTCGAGTTCGAGCCGAGTCCGGATCTGCGTCAGCGGCTGGACGTCCTGCCGCAGTCCTATCTGCGCGAGCGGAAGGTCGCCGCGCACCTGCGACTGGCCACGTCGTCGACGCGCGGCAAGCAGGCGCTCGTCGACGCGCGCAGCGCGGAGTCGACGTCGCTGTGGCCAGAGGCCCACTACCTCTCGCCGCTGCACCCGGCGCTCGACTGGGCGGCGGACCGCGCGCTCGCGTCGCTCGGGCGCAACGAGGTGTTCGCGGTGAGCCTGCCCGACGCCCGCGTCGGCGACGGCGCGGCGCTGCTGCTGCACAGCACGCTCACGAACACGCGCGGACAGGTCGTGACGTCGTCGTACGTCGTCGTGCGCTATCCCGACCCGGCCGATCTCGCGTTCACGCTGCCGCAGCCGTTCGGCAGCCTGCGCGCGGCGCTCGACGCACTCGGTCTCGGCAACGACCATGTCAACACCGGCACCCTCGCCGGAGCGCCGGGCCTCGACGCGTACGTCGCTCCCGGCGTCGCCGCCGCGACGCGCATGCTGGACGAGGTCTTCGACGCCGTGGCGGCGGACGTGGCGGAGCGCGTCGAGAGCTGGATCGGCCGCGTGAGCGCGTGGGAGCACAACGCCGCCGAGCTGATCCAGCGGCAGGACCTGCAGCAGCGCCGGCAGGTGGTCGCCGATGAGCTCGGGATCGCGCGCTCGATGCGGCCCGATCAGCGGCTCGTGCAGCCGCTGTTGCTCGTCGTGCCGGCCGGAGGGACGGGCTGATGGCAACGGTCGCCGCCTCCGCGAGCGACGCGATCCTCGTCGCCGAGGAGTGGATCAGCGAGCATTACTTCACCACCGATGCGAAGAAGGAGTCGTTCACCGCGCGGGTGCTGGCCCGTCGCAAGGAGTGGGACGGCTGCGAGGACGGCGGCACGCCGCGGACGCGGCTCAACGCCGTCCGCCAAGACCTGCTGAGCCGCTTCTCGACGCTCTCGAACGACCAGGACGGGAGCGCTGCGAGCGCGCTGAACGAGCAGCTCACCGCGATCCTCGGCTACGACCGCATCGGGCTCGCGCGCGAGCGTCATGGCCCGGTCACGTTCATCCGCAGTGCCGGCCTCGACGACCCGCTGCTGGCGATCGTCGACGCGCGCCCAGCCTGGACGGCCGAGGAGCTCGTGGCCAAGGACGCGGACAACCTCGCCACGCCGTTCGCAGCCGACGAGAAGACCGAGCTGACCTCGGTGGCGCGCGTGCTCTCGACGCTGTTCGTGAGCGACGGACCGCGTCCGGCGTTCGCGCTCGTGCTGGCCGGGCCGCGAATGCTGGTCGCGGAGCGGGAGCGCTGGCCAGAGGGCCGCTATCTCACGGTCGACCTGCAGCTCGTGCTGGAGCGCGGCGACGACCGCCGAGGCGGCGAGGTCGACCGCGCGCTCGTGTGTCTCGCAGCCGAGTCGCTGGCGCCCGACGCCGAGGGCGAGATCTGGTGGGCGGCCACGCTCGACGAGTCCGTCAAGCACACCGTGGGGGTGAGCAGAGACCTCCGCGAGGGCGTCCGCCTGTCGATCGAGATCATCGCGAACGACGTCGTGCGCCGACGGAAGGCGAAGGGGCTGGAGCCGCTGCCGGCCGGGGAGGCTCAACCACTCGCCAAGCAGGCGCTGCGCTTTCTCTATCGCATCCTGTTCCTGCTGTACGCCGAGGCGTCGCCGGAGCTGGGCGTCCTGCCGGCCGGCGCGCCCGAGTACGAGCGCGGATACAGCCTCGATCGCCTGCGCGACCTCACGCTTGTCACGCTGAGCACGCCGCACGCCCAAGCGGGAAGGCATCTGTTCGAGTCGCTCGCCGTCCTGTTCCGGCTCGTCGACCAGGGCCACCATCCGGTGGAACAGGCGGACGACGCCGCCCATGCCGAGGGCCTCACGTTCCGGTCGTTGCGGGCGGACCTGTTCCGTCCCCAGATGACGGCGCACATCGACGAGGTCGCGCTGGGGAACCTGGCGCTGCAGCAGGTGCTCAGACATCTGCTGCTGAGCAAGGCGTCGAACGGGCGGGGCATCGGCTTCATCTCGTATGCCGAGCTGGGGATCAACCAGCTCGGCGCGGTCTATGAGGGCCTCATGTCCTACACGGGCTTCTTCGCCGAGACGGACCTCTACGAAGTGGCGAAGGACGGCAACGCGGAGAAGGGGTCGTGGGTGGTCCCGGTCGACCGCGCCGAGGGGATCGCTGCCAAGGACTTCGTGCGGACGATCGACCCGATCACCGGCGAGGAGAAGCCGGTCCTGCACGCGCGGGGCAGCTTCGTGTTCCGCCTCGCCGGCCGCGAGCGACAGCAGTCAGCCTCGTACTACACGCCCGAGGTGCTCACCCGCTTCGTCGTCTCGCAGGCGCTGGAGGAGCTGCTCGACCAGGAGGGTCGCAGGACGACCGCGGATGAGATCCTCGCCCTCACGATCTGCGAGCCGGCGCTCGGCTCCGGCGCGTTTGCGATCGAGGCGGTGCGCCAGCTCGCCGACGCGTACCTGCAGCGCCGCCAGGAGGAGCTCGGCACGACGATCGACCCAGACGCGTATCCACGCGAGCTGCAGCGGGTGAAGGCCTACCTGGCGCTGCACCAGACGTACGGGGTGGACCTCAACGCGACCGCGGTCGAGCTCGCCGAGATCTCGCTCTGGCTCGACACGATGGTCGAGGGCCTCGCGGCGCCGTGGTTCGGGCTGCATCTGCGGCGCGGCAACTCGCTCGTGGGCGCGCGCAGGGCGGTGTTCGCCCGCAGCCAGGTCGCGGACAGATCGTGGCTCGAGGCGGTCCCGGAAGCGGTGGGCGACGGGTCGGACGACGCGCTTGGGATCGCCGGCCGCATCCCGCACTTCCTGCTGCCGGCCGAAGGCTGGGGCGCCGCCGCGGAGGTGGGGAGAGAGATCAAGGAGCTGGCGCCCGAGGCGGTCATCGCGCTGAAGGACTGGCGCCGGCGGACACGCGCCAAGCCGGCGAGAAAGCAGCTCGACCAGCTCGTCGACATGGGCCATCGGGTGCAGCGGCTGTGGGAGATCTCGGCCCAGCGGCTGAGGATCGCGGACGCCGAGATCCGCCGCGACATCCCGTTGTGGGGGCGGCCGGAGGCGGTCCCGCTCCCGGGCACCGAAGACACGGGCCGGCACGTCTCGCGCGAGGAGATCGAGGCGTCGCTCGCCGACCCCGACGGCGCCTACCGGCGGCTGCGCCGGATCATGGACGCGTGGTGCGCGCTCTGGTTCTGGCCGCTCACCGAGGAGGAGGCGCCTCCGCCGACGACGGAGCAGTGGTGGGACGCGCTCGCGATGATCCTCGGCCGCCATGCGCACAGACGCGACGCGCATGGGCAGGAGCGACTGAGTGCGGCGGTCGGCTGGGACGTGCTCGGCGCCCTGGAGGAGCACGACCGGATCTTCGCGGGGGCTGCATCGATCGCGGCGGTGCTCGAGGCGCATCCGTGGCTCGCGGTGTGCGAGCGGATCGCCGAGCAGCAGGGCTTCTTCCACTGGGAGCTCGACTTCGCGCCGGTGTTCGCGCGCGGCGGCTTCGACCTGCAGCTCGGCAACCCGCCGTGGGTGCGGCCGACCAGCGACGTCGAGGCGCTGCTCGCCGAGGGCGATCCGTGGTGGCAGCTGGCGGTGCGAGCCACGCAGGCAGAGAAGGCCGAGCGGCGCGCCGAGACACTCGCGCTGCCGGGGATACGCGAGCTTGTCATGGATGCCACGGGCGACGTCGCGGCCACGGCGGAGGTCTTGGGGGCACCGGGGCTGTATCCGCATCTCATGGGGCTGCAGCCGAACCTGTACCGCTGCTTCATGGAGCGCACCTGGCGGCACCAGTCGCCGCGCGGCACGGTCGCGATGATTCACCCGGAGTCGCACTTCACCGACCAGAAGGCCCGGACGCTGCGCGCCGCGACATACCGACGGCTTCGGCGGCACTGGCAGTTCATCAACGAGCTCAACCTGTTCGAGATCCAGCACCAAAAGATCTACGGCGTGCACGTCTACGGGGCCCTGCAGGACGCGCCGCGGTTCGTGCACGCCACGTCCCTCTACCACCCTGACACGGTGGCGCGCTCATTCGCGCACGATGGGTCCGGCGAGGACCCCGGCCTCAAGGATCCAAACGGCAACTGGGACGTCCGCCCGCACCGCAATCGGCTCCTCGTCGTTGATAGCGCGACGCTGCAGACGTGGCACGACGTGCTCGAGCCCGCGACCGTCCCAGCTGTGCAGACGCGGATGGTCTACAACGTCAACACCGCGAGCGCGGCTGCCCTTGCCGTACTCGCCCGTAAGCCGCGGATCGCGGCGATGGGGCTCGAGTTCTCGCCGGGCTGGCACGAGGCGGCCGACCGCAGAGCCGGGTACTTCGACAACGCGTGGGGCGTCCCGGCATCGTGGCAGGAGGTGATCCTGCAGGGTCCGCACGTCCACGTCGGGGTGCCGTTCTACAAGCGCCCCAACGAGACGATGGCCAACCAGCTCGACTGGTCACCGGTGGACCTCGAGACGCTTACCGAGGACGCCATCCCGGTGACCTCCTACAAGCCACGAGGTAGCCGGGCACTCTACGACGCCGCGTACACGCACTGGGGGGCCGACCGGGAGGTCGCGGCGCGCGATCGCTACCGCATCGTGTGGCGGGCGATGGCAGACAACGTGGCCGAGCGGACGTTGATCCCGGCGCTGGTGCCGCCGGGGACGGCCCACATCCATGGCGTGTCCTCCGTCGGGTTCCTGCACGGCCGGGCGCGCGATCTGGCGGTGGTCCAAGGCTTCGCGGGGAGCCTCGTCGGAGACTTCCTCATCCGTGCGGTGCCCAAGAGCGGCATCGCTCGTGATGCGTTCGAGCGCCTCGCCATCGCCCCCGCGGACCACCCGCTGACGCCGGAGGTCGTCCTGCGGGTGCTGCGGCTGAACTGCCTGACGAACGCGTACGCCGACCTCTGGCAGGAGGCCCTTCGAAGCATTCCGGTCGACGACGCATGGACGGGCGGGATCGATTACGCAGGCCGTCCGCAGCTGGGCGACGTGACCAAAGACTGGACGCCCGAGTCACCCTTGCGGCGCGCCTCAGATCGCCGCCAGGCGCTCGTCGAGCTCGATGCGCTGGTCGCGCTCGCGCTCGAGCTCTCCGCCGACGAGCTGTGCACGATCTACCGCGCCAACTTCCCCGTGCTCTACGGCTACGACCGCACCAGCTCCTACTACGACGCCAACGGTCGCCTTGTCCCGAACGCGGTCCTCGCCGCCTGGCGCAGGAAGGGCGATGACGGCATCTCCGAGGAGGAGCGGACTGCGACGAACGCGTCGGGCAACACGTACGTCTACGAGCTGCCGTCCGTGACCCTCGACCGCGAGCTGGACATGCGCCGCGCGTACGCCCACTTCGAGCAGGTGCTGGCGGGCCGCGTCGATGGGTGAGCTGCTGCCGACTCTCGCCGCGCGCAGCATCCGGGCGGGACTGCTCGAGTACCTCGACACGACGTTCGCGCTCGCCGACCGCGACGCCCGGATCGCGCTGACGGATTTCCTCGACGATCCGTCGGAGGGGATCTTCCGGGGGCCGTACCTGCGACTGCGGCTGCCGTTCCGTCCGGCAGCCGAGGGCTGGCGCAATGCGCTCGACTGGCATCCACTCGACGACGGTGAAGGCTTCGCGCCGTACAGCCACCAGGCCGAGGCGTTCGCGCGGCTGAGCTCCGCCGCGCTCGGTCCCGAGCGACCGCGACCGCTGCCGACCGTCGTGACGACCGGCACCGGGTCGGGGAAGACCGAGGCGTTCCTCTACCCGATCCTCGATCACGTCCGACGCGCGAAGGCACGCGGCGTCGGTGGCATGAAGGCGCTCGTCCTCTATCCGATGAACGCGCTCGCCAACGACCAGGCGCAGCGGCTCGCGGAGATGATCACGACGCATCCCTCGCTGGCCGGCGTCACCGCCGGCCTCTTCATCGGCGAGAGAGGTCCGACGCGCACGAAGGTCAGTGCGGACGGCCTCATCACGGACCGGCACGTCATCCGCAGCAGCGCTCCGGACATCCTGCTGACCAACTACAAGATGCTCGACCAGATGCTGCTGCGCGAGGCGGACGCGCAGATCTGGGCCCAGAGCGCGACCTCCTTGCAGTACCTCGTCCTCGACGAGTTCCACACCTACGACGGCGCGCAGGGCACCGACGTCGCGATGCTGCTCCGCCGCCTCGGCCTGACGCTGAAGGCGAACGGCGCGATTGGCGAACGGCCGCTCGGGAGCATCACGCCGGTAGCGACCTCCGCAACGCTCGGCGATCGCGAGGACCCGGAGGCGATGCTCGCCTTCGCCGAGACTGTCTTCGGCGAGCCGTTTCCCGCGGACGCCGTCGTCACCGAGTCACGCATGGACATCGACGAGTGGGTGGGACAGGAGGCGCTGCCGCACGGGCTCGTCGCCGTCGACGGGCGCGAGCTCGCCGACGCCGTGGACGGGCTGGTCGCCGCGCTCGGCGCCGACCCGGAGCCTGCTGTGCTTGCAGAGACGGTCCTGAGCGCGCTGTACGAGTCGGACGCCGGCGAGCTGTCGGCGGCGGAGCAGGTCCGCAGGCATCCGCTGACCCGGCGGCTGCTCGAGGCGTGCGCTGACGCGGCTGCGCTGCGAGCGCTCGCGCGCGAGGTCCTGCCCGGCGCGAGCGTCGAGCACGCCGAGTCGTGCCTCGCGGCATACGCGGGCCTTCTCAGCCACCTGCGCTACACGGAGGGACGCTCGATGCCGTCGGTCGAGGTGCACCTGTGGACGCGTGAGCTCACGCGCATCGACCGCGAGGCCTCCACGCGGCATGTCTTCGCATGGTCGGACGACGGCGGCGTGTCGCTCGGCGCCGACGACGGCGACGAGCGCGAGCCGTTCGCGGGCTATCTGTTCCCGGCCATCTACTGCCGGCACTGCGGCCGCTCGGGATGGGGCGTCACGCTTTCGCCGGCGAACAGCACCGATCTCGACGTCGGCGACGCCGACATTCGGCGCGACCACGCGAACAAGAAAGGCAAGTTCCGGCCGCTGCTGCTCGCCACCCGTGAGGGCGAAGAAGCGCTCAGACGCGCGGGCGACGGCGACCCTCCGGTGGAGAGCCTTCGCTGGTTCCACGTCGCCCAGCGGCAGATCCTCGTGCGGGCGCCGGAGGGCGAGGCGGCGAACGACGGGTCGGTGCTGCCGGTCCTCACCCATGCTGACGCCGAGGCGAACGAGCGCTCGCGCAGCGACACATGCCCGGCCTGTCAACAGCGCGACGGCATCCGCTTCCTCGGCTCCGCGATCGCGACCCAGCTGTCGGTCGCCCTCTCCACGCTTTTCGGCAGCACGAATCTCGATGCGACGGAGAAGAAGACGCTCGTCTTCACCGACAGCGTCCAGGACGCTGCGCATCGCGCCGGATTCGTGCAGGCCCGGTCGCACAGCCTCACCGTCCGCTCGGTGCTGCGCGAGGCTGTGAGCGACGGAGCCCGGTCGCTCGACACGTTCGCGGAGCGCGTGATCGAACGGGCGGGCGACGATGCGAGCTTGCGCTATCGGCTCCTCCCTCCAGATCTGGCGGACAAGGAGGAGTTCGGCCCGTTCTGGAGAGCGAAGACGCTCGCGAAGGTGCCGCGGGCCGTGCGGGGCCGGGTGAGTCGGCGGCTGGCGTTCGACGCCACGCTCGAGTTCGGGCTGCAGTCGCGCCTCGGCCGCACGCTCGAGCTGACCGGGACCGTCGCAGCGCAGGTCGAGGCCGCGCCGGGCGTGATGCTCGTCGCGGCACGACAGGCCCTCGCAGAGGCCGGAGGGCAGCTCCAGCTCGCAGGCCCCCACACCGACGCCGTGCTGCTGGCCTGGGTCCGCGGCGTCCTCGAGCACATGCGGGAGCGCGGCGCGATCGAGCACCCGTGGCTGCGGAAGCTCGTCGAGGAGGACGGCAACCGCTACTTCGTCTGGCGCGGCCGGCAGCGATCCGACGGCATGCCCGCGTTCCCGATCGGGCGGACGGCGCCCGCGTTCCCTCGCGTCGGTCCACCGCCGTCGGGCAGGGAGAACGTGCTCGACTCGGTCGCCGGCGCGCAGAGCTGGTACGCGCAATGGGCGGCCCGCTCGCTCAGCGTCAGCAGCACGGAGGGCGGCGCGCTGGCACGGCTCCTGTTGAAGCGACTGGCGGCCGCAGGCGTGTTGACCGAGACGAGCAACAAGGCCGGCGCCGAGGTCTACGGGATCCTGCCGAGCGCCGTCGTCGTCGAGCCGGTGGCCGAGCAGGCGCTCGTGGAGAGACGGCACCTGCTCGTCTGCCAGGTCTGCCAGGCGCAGGTTCCGGGCGCCGCCGTCGTCGTCGATCAGCTGGAGGGCGCGCCGTGCATGGTGACGCGCTGCGACGGCCAGATGGTCCGCTGGGCCGGCGATCCCGGAAACTTCTACCGCCGCTTCTTCTCCTCGCACGAGGTGCAGCGCGTCATCGCGCGTGAGCACACCTCGCTGCTCGACGACGTCGTGCGCGTCGCCTACGAGAACGGCTTCAAGGGCAAGGCCGACCGGCCGGATGCGCCGAACGTGCTCGTGGCGACGCCGACGCTGGAGATGGGGATCGACATCGGCGACCTCTCGACGGTCATGCTGTCGTCGCTGCCTCGCAGCGTCGCGTCGTACCTGCAGCGGGTCGGTCGTGCCGGCCGGCTCACCGGCAGCGCGCTCAACCTCGCGTTCGTCTCCGGCCGCGGCGACCAGCTCCCGCAGCTCGGCGATCCCTCGTCGATGATCAACGGCAAGGTGCGGCCGCCGGCAACCTACGTCGACGCCGAGGAGATCCTCCGCCGCCAGTACGTCGCGTCACTCGGCGACGTCGAGGCGCGATCAGCCGACGGCGCCCACCCGGTGGTCGCCACCGGCGCCATCGGCAGCGTGGACCCGGGCTCGTACCTCCACGCCCTCGCTGTGCGGGCCGAGACCGACGCGGCGCACCTCGAGGCGTTCCTCGCCGCGTTTCCCACGCTCGCGAGCTCGGCGCGCGATGCGCTGCGCGTGTGGGTCGCGCGCGACGGAGAGGCCGAGCTCACGAGTCCACTGGCCAGACGCCTGCTGACCGAGTCCCATCGCTGGCGCCAGCAGGTGGAGCTGCTGGGGCATCGGATCGCCGAGATCGAGAGATCGCTGCCGGGGCTGCGTCACCTTGCGGAGCTGCCGGTCGCGACGGACGACGACCGACAGGCGTACAACTCCGCTGAGGCCTCGCTCCGGCTCACGAAGAGACAGCGCGTTGAGCTGCAGGGCGAGTATTGGATCAGCGTGATGGAGCGCGCCGGGATCTTCCCGAACTACACGCTGTTCGACGACAGCGTCACGCTCGACGTCGGGCTCTCGTGGCTCGACCCGGACTCCGGAAGCTACGAGACCCAGACGCACGCGTATCAGCGCAACGCCGCCCGTGCGCTGCGCGACTTCGCGCCTGGCGCGACCTTCTACGCCGGCGGGCATCAGGTCCGGATCAACGCCGTTGACCTCGGCAACAAGGGGGAGGCGGTCCGGTCGTGGGCGTTCTGCGCACGCTGCGGCTTCAGCGCCGACGTCACCGATCGAGCGGCGCCGGCCTCGTGCCCGCGCTGCGGCAGCCGCGCGATCAGCGACGTCAGCCAGCGGATCGAGGTCGTCGAGCTGACGCGGGCCTCGTCGTCGATGCGCCGGGACGAAGCCACGATCGACGATGCGCGGGACGACCGGATCCGCGAGCGCTTCCAGGAGGTCGTCGTCGCCGACTTCACGCCGGCCGACGTCACGAGTCAGTGGTACGTCAAGGACTTCGGGTTCGGCGCCAAGCACGTGAAAGACCTCCAGCTGAAGTGGCTGAACCTGGGCCGGGCCGCCGGGCTCGGCGCCACCCGGCTGATCGCGGGCGCCGAGGTCAACGCCGA
>DASVFS010000216.1:0-15091 GCA_036379915.1 Conexibacter sp.
GTTTCATCGCGAGCAGGGGAAGATCGCCCACCCGCGCCCGCCACCGACTCCAGCCGGAACAGCACCACCGTGATGTTGTCCCGCCCCCCGGCCGCGTTCGCGGCATCCACCAGGGCACGCCCCGCATCCCGCAGACTCGCCGCGCCGCTCAGGATCGAGGCGACCTCGTCCTCCCCGATCATCCCCGTCAACCCATCGCTGCACAGCAGCAGCACGTCGCCGGCGTGGACGCGGTGCGTGTGGAGGTCGACGTCGATGTCGGGTTCGGGCCCGAGCGCGCGCGTGATGATCGAGCGCTGGGGGTGTTCGGCGGCCTCCTGCTCGGTCAGCTCGCCGCGGCGCACGAGCTCCTCGACGAGCGTGTGGTCGCGCGTCAGGCGCGACAGCTCGCCGTCGCGCAGCAGGTAGGCGCGGCTGTCGCCGACGTGCGCGAGCGCGAGCTCGTCGCCGTCGAGGTAGGCGGCCGTCAGCGTCGTGCCCATGCCGTTGAGCGCGCGGTCCTCCTGCGAGACGTCGTGGATCCGCTGGTTCGCCTCGCGCGCGCGGCGCTCGAGCCGCTGCTCGGGGGTGCC
The DNA here is from genome assembly GCA_036379915.1 of Conexibacter sp. Taxonomy (GTDB): domain Bacteria; phylum Actinomycetota; class Thermoleophilia; order Solirubrobacterales; family Solirubrobacteraceae; genus Conexibacter. The sequence goes on from DASVFS010000216.1 coordinate 573, forward strand.
GTCGTCGGGCAGGCCGGCGGCGAACGTCTCGGCCGCCAACCGTGAAGCCACCTCGCCGGCTTGCGCGCCGCCCATCCCGTCGGCGACGACGAACAGCGGCGCACGCACGAAGAAGCTGTCCTCGTTCGCCCTGCGCTGACGGCCGGTGTCGGACTTCTCGAAGTGCTCGGCGACGCGCAACATGGGGAATCGCTCAGTCCGCAAGGTACGTCAGCTCGCAGTCGCCGATGCGGATGCGGTCGCCGTGGTGCAGCGGCCGCGGGCCGTCGAGCGGCTCCTCGTTGAGGTAGGTGCCGTTCGTCGAGCCGAGGTCCTCCAGCACGAGCACCGAGCCCTGGCGCTCGATGCGCGCGTGGCGGGTGGAGGCGAACGGGTCCTCGAGGCGGATCTCGACGTCGCCGCGACCGAGCGTCGCGCCGTGCTCGAGCGAATAGGCGATGCCGTCGGGATGCCCGCCGGCGCGATCGACCACGAGGCGCGGCTCGCCGTCCACGCCGCCGCCGAGCACGACCGCCTCGTCGGCGCGATGCAGCCCGGTCGCGTCGGGATCGGCCGGGGCCGGTCCGCCGGCCACGGGCGGCGGCGGGATCGTCGCGCCGCCGTCGCCGGTGCGCCGCAGGTCCTTCCACGCGCTGCGCACGACCCACAGCAGGAACAGATAGAGGACGGCCAGGAAGGCGAGCTTCAGCGCGACGGAGGCGGGCTCGAGCGTCGTCATGAGAGAAGGGCCCCGCCCGCCGTCCTCATTCCAGCTCGAACGTCAGCACGCTCGTGCCGACCTCGATCCGGTCTCCGGGCCGCAGCGCGTGCGCCTGCTCGATGCGCGCGCCGTTGACGGCGACGCCGTTCGTGGAGCCGAGGTCGGCGACGAACCAGCCGCCGCCGCGCGGACGCACCTCGGCGTGCCGGCGCGAGACGTTCGGATCCTCCAGCACGACGTCGCAGGCGCGCGATCGGCCGATCGTCGCGCCGCCCGCGCCGACGACGAGTCGCTTGCCGTTCATCACCAGCAGCGCACGCGCGTCGCGCGTCCGCGCGCGCTGCTCGAGCGGCTCCTGCAGCCGCTCGGCCGCGCTGTAGATCATCGTGTGGCCGGCGTCGCCCTGTGCGGGCTCGCGCGCCGGATCCTCGCTCGGCTCCACGAGCCGCGCCTGGATCCCGAACTCGCCGAGCCGCAGGCGGTCGTCGGTGCGGAACTCGATCGCGGGCCGGCTCATCAGCGAGAAGCGCTCGCGCCGCGCATGCTCCAGCAGGTAGCCGGCCAGCTCGTCGCGCAGCTCGCGCTCGAAGCCGGCGAAGCGCTCGCGGTCCTGCGGGGAGAGGTAGACGGCGTACTCGTTCGGCACGTACACGCGCGAGACCGAGTGCGACTGGTGCTCCTCCATCTCGCGCGCGAGCTTGCGCGCGATCTCGACCGGCCGCACCTCCGAGCGGAAGGCGCGGCTGAACGTCCCCTCGACGAGGCCGGCGATCTTGCTCTCGAGGCTGCGGAGGACGGTCATGCGCTGGGCGGGGGAGCCGGCTGCGGATCATGCTACGCAAGCACCGGCGGATCCGATGCGCGCGCGCCTCGGATCGCCCGCGCCGCGACGGCGATCAGCACGCCGGCGGCGGCGCCGAGCGCGACCCCCCGCGGATCCGCCTGCGGAACCATGCCGGGCCCGAGCGCGCGGCCGATCGCCCCCGCCCCGGTGGCGAGACCGGCCGCCCACACGGTCGCCGCCACCAGGTCGAGCGCCGCGTGGCGCCCGCGGACGAGCCACGGCAGGATCGCCGCACCGGCGGCCCACAGCCCCGCGCATGCCAGCGCGCCGGACTCGACCAGCGGTCGCAGCACGTGCGCGACCGCGTCCGCGGCGGATCCCTGCCACGCCGTGCCCTCTGACATCCCGCGCGGCCGTCCGTACCACAGCGTCTCGCCGACGACCGGCTCCGCCAGCGCCACCATCCAGAAGCCGAGCGCGCCGAGCGCGGCCCGGCGCCACAGCGTGCGCGCCTGGCCCGCAAGCGCCGGGTACGCGCCGGCCAGCAGCACGACGCCCATCAGCGGCGCCGCGAACGGAAGCGACCACGCGCGCCCGCGCAGCGGCAGCAGCAGCGGCGGCGGGACGAGCGCGCAGCCCAGCACGAGCGCGAGCCCGACAGCGCCGCCCGCCACCGCATCCCCCGCGACCCAGCCGAGCAGCACCGCCGCACACGCGATCCAGCCGAGCCGCGGCAGCAGCCCCACGACCGCGGCGACGAGCGCACCCGCGAGCAGCGGTCTGACCGGCGGCGGACCGTCGCCGATCATCTGCAAGGCGAGCGCAGCGAGCCCCCCGGCCGCAAGCCCCGGAAGGACATGCCCGGAGACCAGCGGCGCCGACGGCGCGAGGGGGCGATCTGCGCCTGCAGCCAGTGTTTCATCGCGCGCAGGCGCAGATCGACCGCTCGCGCCCGCCACCAACGCCCGACCCGCACGCCGGTCCTCGACCGCCCACGCATCACCGGCACCGAGCTCCGCAGCGACAGCAGCCAGCTCCTGCTCACGGCTCCGCCGCCGCCAGCCACCCCGCGCCACCCCGCGGATCTGCGTGACGGCAGTCGCCGCGCGCTCGAGCGCGGGCGCCTCGACCGTGCCGGGCTCGTCGCCCAGTTCCCGCAGGGCGCCTCTCAACGCACGCGCGAGCAGCGCCAAAGTGCCGCGCTCGCCGGGGCGCGGCAGCAGCGCACGGTCGATCGCGTCGCACAGCGCGGGCGGCAGGTCGCGCCGCTGGCGGCGCAGCGACGGCAGCGTCGCGCCGAGCTTACGCGCGGTCGCGACGGCGCTGCCCGCGCGCACCGGGTTGACGCCGCTGAACGCCTCGTACAACACGAGCGCGGTGGCGTAGAGATCGGCAGGCGCGCCGGCCTCGCGGCCCTCCGCCTGCTCGGGCGCCATGTAGGCGAGCGTGCCGACGACGTCGCCCGTGCGCGTCAGCACGTCCGTGCCGTCGGCGGCGCCGACGACGCGCGCCACGCCGAAGTCGGTCAGCTTCGCGGCCGGAGCGCCCGCGCCGCCGACGCCCGGGGCACCGCCGCCGAAGGCGGTGGTCGGGACGAGCACGTTGGAGGGCTTCACGTCGCGGTGCACGACGCCCTGCGCGTGCGCGTGCGCGAGGCCCGCGCACAGCGCGACCCCGATCTCCGCCACGTCGCGGTCCGACAACGCGCCCTCGTGCAGCAGCTCCGCGAGCGTGCCGCCGCGCACGAGCTCGGAGACGAGGTACGTCGTCCCGTCCTCGGCGCCGGCTTCGTAGAGCGTCACGATCGCCGGGTGCGCGAGGCGCGCCGCCGCTCTCGCCTCGCGCGTCGCGCGGCCGGGAGAAGCCTGCTCGCCGCCGATCGCCTTGACCGCCACGTCGCGCTCCAGCCGCTCGTCCCATGCGCGCCAGACGACGCCGAACGCGCCCGCGCCGAGCTGCTCGCACAGGCGGTAGCGGTCGAGCACGAGCGCGCCGCCGCCGTGGCGAATCGCGGTCTCGGCTGGCCGAACCCGCTCCGTAGGGGCGTCGGTGCCGCTCACCCTGCTCTTTTCCACGCCAGGGAAAGGCTCCCTGCCGCGTCGGCGAACGGTCGTCCAGCCGCCGGCCTGGTCATACTGCGCCTTTCACGTTTCCGCAAGGAGCACGATTCTGTCGTTCTTCGACGAGTCTGACGAGACCCGCAGGTCGCCTCGCCCGCGCCGCGCCCCCGCTGCCCGCGGCGGCGGAGCGCGACCCCCGATGGACCAGCAGACGCTGCTCGTGCGGCGGCTCGTGGCCGCGGGCGCGGTCGTGCTCGTCGTCGTGCTGCTCGTCGTGCTCGTGAAGGGCTGCGTCGACAATCGACGCGAGGCGGCGCTGAAGGACTACAACCGCAGCGTCCGCACGCTGATGGAGCAGTCGAGAAACGCGCTCGCCAAGCAGTTGTTCGACGCGCTCGGCTCGGCGGGCGGCCAGGACCAGCAGCAGGTGCAGGAGGCGATGAACCAGCTTCGCGTCGTCGCCGACGAGGACCTCTCGCAGGCGGAGCGGCTCGACCCGCCGGATGCGATGAAGGCGGCGCAGACGAACCTCGAGCTGGTGCTGTCGCTGCGCCGCGACGGCGTCGCGAACGTCGCCGACGAGATCCAGACCGCGCTCGGCGGGACGGCCGGCGCCGGCACCGCGGTCGACGCGATCGCCGGGCAGATGCAGGCGTTCAACGCCTCCGACGTGGTCTACTCGCAGCGCGTCGCGCCGCTGATCCTGAAGGCGCTGAAGGACGACGGGATCGCGGCCAGCTACGACGGCACCGCCGGCGAGCAGGTGCTGCCGTACGCGAGCTTCCTGCCCGAGCGGGACTTCCTCAGCTGGATGAGCCCCGACTTCGTGGCCCAGCAGCTCGGCTCCGTCACGTCGAGCGGCAGACCGGGCGGCACGCCCACGCCGGGCCTGCACGGTCACCAGCTCGACTCGGTCAGCGTGAACGGGGTGGATCTCGTGACGACCGGCTCCAACCGCATCGCCGCCAGCCCGCCGCCGACGTTCGTCGTGAACTTCACGAACGGCGGCGAGAACGACGAGAGAAACGTCAAGGTCAACGTCGAGGTCACGAGCGGCGGCAACACGATCAGAGCGCAGGCGATCGTGCCCAACACGACCGCCGGCCAGGCGGCGACGGCCAACGTGACGCTCAGACAGTCGCCCTCGACCAGCGGTCCCTCGACGATCAGAGTGACGATCGCCCAGGTGCTCGGCGAGGAGACGACCGACAACAACACGGCGACGTACAACGCCCTGTTCGAAGGGTGAGCGCCGGTCGCGGTCGGTCGGCCGGCCGGCCGTATCCTCTCCAGCCGTGGACGAGCTGACGAGCACCACCGGCATCGTCGCACTCGCCGCCGGCGCGCTCGCGCTCGTCGCGCTGGCGAGCGCGACCTGGCTCGCGCTGCTGCTGCGGCGCGTGCGCCGCGACCAGCGCGTCGTGCTCGGCGAGCACGGCACGGACGACCTCGTCGCGCACGCCGCGGGGCTCACGCGCGAGTTCCGCGTGCTGCACGACTACGTCGAGGACGCCGCGGCCCGGCTGCACGAACGGATGGCGGCGGCCGAGGAGCGCCTCGACGGGGCGGTCGCCTACCGCGCGCTCGTGCGCTACGACGCGTACGGCGAGATGTCGGGCCACCAGTCGACCTCGATCGCGCTGCTCGACGCGCGGCGCGACGGGGTCGTGCTGTCGTCGATCCTCCACCGCGACCAGGCGCGGCTGTACGCGAAGCGCGTCGAAGGCGGCGTCGGGGAGCTGGAGCTGTCGCCGGAGGAGCAGGAGGCGGTGCGGCTCGCGCTGGAGAAGGGCCCGCTCGCACCCGCGCGCGAGCGGCGCCGCGCGGGCTCCGGGGACGCGTCGTGACGCGCGTCGCCTACCTCGGCCCGGAAGGCACGAACTCGCACGAGGCGCTGCTGGCCACCGCCGCCGGCGGCGGCGCGTGCGAGCCCGTCTCGATGACGACGATCTACGACTGCGTGATCGCGGTGCAGGAAGGGGAGGCGCAGCGGGCGTTCGTGCCGATCGAGAACGCGCTCGAGGGCTCGGTGAACGCGACGCTCGACGCGCTCGCGGTCGAGACCGACGACGTCGTGATCGCCGGCGAGCACGTCCACCCGATCCACACCTGCCTGATCGCGAAGCGGCAGCTCGCGCTCGACGCGGTCGCCTCCGTCGTCTCGCACCCGCAGTCGATCGGCCAGTGCGCGCACTTCCTGCGCACGCGGCTGCCGCGGGCGACGGTGCTCGCCGCCAGCTCGACGGCCGAGGCGGTGCGGCGGGTCGCCGAGGACGGCGGCGCGGCGGCCGCGCTCGGCAGCCGCACGGCGGCGGAGCTCTACGGCTGCGAGGTGCTGTGCGCCGACGTCGACGACGCGGCCGGCAACGAGACGCGCTTCGTCTGGCTGGCGCGGCGCGACGCGCTCGGCCCGGCCGACGGCGACCCGCCCGCCCCCGCCCACGGCCCGTTCAAGACCGCCGTCGTCTTCTGGGGCGTCGGCGCCGAGGCGCCCGGCTGGCTGGTGCGGTGCCTGTCGGAGTTCGCCTTCCGCGGGGTCAACCTGACGCGCATCGAGTCGCGCCCGCGCAAGCAGGGACTCGGTCGCTACATGTTCTTCGTGGACCTCGAAGGACCGGCGGACGAGGGTCCCGTCGCGGAGGCGCTGGAGGCGCTGCGCGCGCACGTCGAGCACCTGCGCGTGCTCGGATCGTTCCCCGCCGCGTAGCCGCGCAGCGGTCGAGCGGGACATAACCGGCCGCTACACTTCGGCCCACGGTCATGGCTGCCACTGCTTCTGCACCACCAGCGCAAGTGGGGTCCGCGCCGCCTCTGGAGCACCAGCGGCGCGGACGTGAGTCTGGCCGGGTGCTCGTCTTGAACGCGACCTTCGAGCCGATCAACGTCTGCACGGTCCGGCGCGCGGTCGTGCTGCTGCTGAAGGAGAAGGCGGAGGTCCTGGAGCACGCCGAGTACGTGCTGCACTCCGGCTCCAGCACGGTGCCGCGGCCGGTCGTGATCCGGCTCGTCAGCTACGTGCGCGTCCCGCGCGACACGCACCGCCGCAAGATCACCCGCCGGGCGGTCTTCGCGCGCGACAACTGGACCTGCCAGTACTGCGGCTCGCGCGGCCAGCTGACGGTCGACCACGTGATCCCACGCTCGAAGGGCGGCGACTCGAGCTGGGAGAACATCGTCGCGAGCTGCGCACCCTGCAACCGCCGCAAGGGCGACGCCCTCCCCCACCAGGCCGGCATGATCCCCAGGCGCACCCCCCGCACCCCCGGCCCGCACGTCTTCATCCAGGTCGCCAGCCCCCGCATCCCCACCGCCTGGCGCACCTACCTCGTGGCCTGAGGCTCGTTCGGGCTCCCTCGTTTGCTCTGCCGTGGCAGCCGTGCCGCGTCGAGACTCGCGCGGCACGGCCCAACAGCGCACGAAGCCCAAGCGAGGGGGCCGCTGGCAGGGCTTGGCGTCGCAGCCCTCCCGCCCCGAATGGAGCGCAGAGCAATGGAGAGAGCTGGGCGCCCGAAGCGGGGCGAGCCGGGCCCGGGCGCTGCTGGGCGCGAGGCGCGGGCTTGTCATGCGAGGCGTATGTTTCATCGCCTCGCAGGGCAAGTCCCGACGCCTCGCGCCTGCCACCAACAGCGAAACGAAACACGAAGGGCGCCCCGACATAGGCGCCCTTCGCGAACGACGACGGCTGGACAGAGACCCCGACCAGAGGGACAGCGCTCACGAGCGCCGGTGCCGGAGGGACCAGTACCGGCACTGGTCGAGGCGGTGTCTCGGTGTGGACTCCGCTACGCGGGGCCAGCCTTCCGACCTAGCGGCCGGACACCTCCAGGGTCCCGCAAGAACTGTCAGACGAAATTCGGACCACCTCCTTTCTCTGGTAAGCCCAGAGTAGCGAAAGCGGCCGACGGCGACGAGGGGTTCGGCTAGACCTCGCCGTCGCCGTTCTCGCCGTCGGTCTCGTCGACCTCGACGACGCCCTCGGAGCCGTCGTCGGCGAGCCCCTCCGGCTGGTGCGAGGCGCCGTTGCCCTCGGGGCCGAGGTCCACGGCGGCGGCGTCGGCGCTCGGCTCCAGCGGCAGCTCGTCGGCGCCGTCGTCCGGCTCGCTCTCGACCACGAGCGCGATCGCGCGCACGCAGTCGTCCTCGCGGACGTTCATCACGCGCACGCCGGTCGCCGCGCGGCCCTGCTGCGAGATGCCGCGCACGCCCGTGCGCTGGACCATCCCGGACTGCGAGATGAAGACGAGCTCCTGGTGCTCGCGCACGACGAGCGCGCCGGCGAGCCCCCCCTTCGTCTCGGTCAGCTTGATCGTTCTCACACCCATCGCCCCGCGCGAGGTCTTGCGGTACTGGTCGATTCTCGTGCGCTTGCCGTAGCCGTTCTCGGTCACGACGAGCAGGTCCTGGTCGTCGCGCGCGACGTCCATCGCGATCACCTCGCCGCCGCCGACGTTCATGCCGCGTACGCCGCTCGTGTCGCGGCCCATCGCGCGGGCGTCCTCCTCGCTGAAGCGGACCGTCAGGCCGGCGCGCGAGACGATGATCACCTCGTCGCCCTCGTCGACCCGCCGCACCGCGACGAGCTCGTCGTCGTCTCTGATCGAGATCGCGATGATCCCGTCGGCTCTGATCGGCGTGTTGTATCTCTGCAGCTCGGTCTTCTTGACGGTGCCGTTGCGCGTCGCGAACAGCAGGTACGGCGCCTCGGAGAAGTCGCGCGTGGAGAGGACGGACTGCACGCGCTCGCCCTCGCGCAGCGGCAGGATGTTGACGAGCGCGCGGCCCTTCGCCGTACGCGACGCCTCCGGCAGCTCGTAGACCTTCTTGCGGTAGACCTTGCCTCGGTTGGAGAAGAACAGCAGGAAGTCGTGCGTCGAGGTCACGAACAGGTGCTCGATGTAGTCGCCGTCCTTCATGTCCATCCCGGTCACGCCGACCCCGCCGCGGCGCTGCTGGCGGTAGGTCGCCAGCGGCAGCGACTTGATGTAGCCGCTGTTTGTGATCGTGATGACCATCTGCTGGTCGGCGATCAGGTCCTCGATATCGATCTCGCCCTCGGCGAACGAGATCTGCGTGCGGCGCTCGTCACCGTAGGCGGCGGAGATCTCCTGCAGCTCCTCGCGCACGATCCCCATCACGCGCTCCTCGTCGCCGAGGATCGCGCGCAGCTCGGCGATCCGCTCGACGATGTCGGCGTGCTCCTGCTTGATCTTGTCGACCTCGAGCGCCGTCAGGCGGCCGAGCGTCATCTGCAGGATCGCCTCGGCCTGGCGCTCGGAGAGCTCGAAGCGGCTGACCAGCCGCACGCGCGCCTGCTCGCGATCGGGCGATCTGCGGATCGTGTCGATCACCTCGTCGAGGTTCGCGAGCGCGATCAGCAGGCCCTCGAGGATGTGCGCGCGGTCCTCGGCGATCCGCAGCTCGTGCTTCGTGCGGCGGACGATCACCTCGCGCTGGTGGTCGACGTAGCGGCCGATCACCTCGCGCAGCGACAGCGTCTTCGGGACGTTGTCGACAAGCGCGACCATGTTCACACCGAAGGTCGTCTGCATCGGCGTGTGCTTGTAGAGCTTGTTGAGCACGACCTTCGGCAGCGCGTCGCGCTTGAGCTCGATCACGAGCCGCATCCCGCGTCGGTCGGACTCGTCGCGCAGGTCGGAGATCTCGGGGATCTTCTTCTCGTGCACGAGGTCGGCGATCTTCTGGATCAGGCCGCCCTCGCCGCCCTTCTTCACCTGGTAGGGCAGCTCGGTGACGATGATCGCCTCCTTGCCCTGCGCGAGCGGCTCGATGTGCGCGCGCGCCTGCACGCGCACGCGGCCGCGGCCGGTCTCGTACGCGTCGCGGATGCCCTTGGAGCCGAGAATGATCCCGCCGGTCGGGAAGTCGGGACCGGGCATATGTCTCATCAAACCCTCGACCGAGATCTCGGGATCGTCGACGTAGGCGATCGTCGCCGCGATCGCCTCTCTCAGCGAGTGCGGCGGGATGTTCGTCGCCATGCCGACGGCGATGCCGGCCGAGCCGTTGACGAGCAGGTTCGGGAAGCGCGCCGGGAGCACGAGCGGCTCCTGGTTCTGGCCGTCGTAGTTGGGCCCGAAGTCGACGGTGTCGGCGTCGATGTCGCGCAGCATCTCCGTCGCGATGCGCGCGAGGCGCGCCTCGGTGTAGCGCATGGCGGCCGGCGGGTCGTCGTCGACGGAGCCGAAGTTCCCCTGTCCGTCGACGAGCGGGTGGCGCATCGAGAAGTCCTGCGCCATGCGTACGAGCGTGTCGTAGATCGACGCGTCGCCGTGCGGGTGGTACTTGCCCATCACGTCGCCGACGATGCGCGAGGACTTCGCGCGCGGCCGCGTCGGCTGCAGGCCGGCCTCGTTCATCGCGAACAGCACGCGGCGATGCACGGGCTTGAGGCCGTCCCGCACGTCCGGCAGCGCGCGCCCGACGATGACGGACATCGCGTAGTCGAGATACGCCGAGCGCATCTCCTCCTCGAGCGCGCGCAGCTCGAAGTTGCCGCCGCTCAATTGATCCGTGGCGCTCATCGAATTACACGTCCAGGTTGGTCACGAGGCGGGCGTTCTCCTCGATGAAGTCGCGGCGCGGCTCGACCTGATCGCCCATCAGCATCGAGAAGACGCGATCGGCGGCAGTGGCGTCCTCCATCGTCACGCGCGCGAGCGTGCGGGTGGCCGGGTCCATCGTCGTCTCGCGCAGCTGATCGGGGTTCATCTCCCCGAGGCCCTTGAAGCGGTTGATTCTCACGCCGCGCGAGGCGAGGTCCATCACGACCTGCCGCAGCTGCTCGAACGTCGCCGCCTCCGCTCTGTGCTCGCCGAGGCGCACGTCGAACGGCGGCGTGCCGACCGCTCTGACGAGCTGCTCGTGGACGCGGATCAACTGGCGGTACTCGTTCGCGGCCAGCAGCGCACGCCGCACCTGCCGCACGCGCGCGTGGCCCGTTCTCGCCTCGACCGAGCGGACCGTGAGCTCCAGCGGGTCCTCTGCGACCAGCTCGGTCGTGTAGGGCGCGCCGTCGAGCGTGGGGCGCTTCAGCAGCTCGATCAGCTTGGCCTCGTCGGTGACCGCCTCCTCGAGGATGCCGGCCTCCTCGAGGAAGTCGACGAAGTCGTGGCGCGCCATCGCGCGCAGCGCGCTCGCCCAGCCGGCGTACTGCTTGAGCAGGCGCGTGTACGTCTTCCAGCGCGTCTCCGTCAGTCTCGCCTGGACGTTGTCCGAGCGGTCGCGGATCTCGAACTTCTCGAGCTTGTCGGACAGCAGGATCTCCTCCAGCTCCGACTCTCTCTCGATGTAGCGCTCCGTCTTGCCGGACTTCATGCGGTAGAGCGGCGGCTTGGCGATGTAGACGTAGCCGGCCTCGATCAGCTCCTGCATCTCGCGGAAGATCAGCGTCAGCGCGAGCGTGCGGATGTGGGCGCCGTCGACGTCGGCGTCCGTCATCAGGATGATCTTGTGGTAGCGCGCTTTCTCGATGTCGAACTCGTCGCGCACGCCGGTGCCGATCGCCGTGATCAGCGCCTGGATCTCGTTGTTCGCGAGCACCTTGTCGATGCGCGCGCGCTCGACGTTGAGGATCTTGCCGCGCAGCGGCAGGACCGCCTGCGTCGAGCGGTCGCGGCCCTGCTTCGCGGAGCCGCCGGCGGAGTCGCCCTCGACGATGAAGATCTCGCTCAGCGCGGGGTCCTTCACCGAGCAGTCGGCCAGCTTGCCCGGCAGGCGCGAGTTCTCCAGCGCGGACTTGCGGCGCGTGAGGTCGCGCGCCTTGCGCGCGGCGTTGCGCGCCTGCGCCGCCTGGACCGCCTTCTGGATCACCGAGCGCGCGTCCTGCGGGTTCTCCTCGAGGAACTCGTCGAGTCCGCGGTTGACGACCGACTCGACGAAGCCCTGCATGCCGGGGTTGCCGAGCTTCGTCTTCGTCTGGCCCTCGAACTGCGGATCGGCGAGCTTGGCCGAGATGACGGCGGTGAGCCCCTCGCGCACGTCCTCACCGGCGAGGTTGTCGTCCTTCTCCTTCAGCAGGCCCTTCTCGCGCGCGTACTTGTTGAGCGTGCGCGTGAGCGCCGAGCGGAAGCCGGACAGGTGCGAGCCGCCCTCGTGCGTGTTGATGTTGTTCGCGAACGAGAAGACGGACTCCTGGTAGGAGCCGTTCCACTGCATCGCGACCTCGACCGCGCCCTCCTCGGACTCGCCGGAGAAGTACACGATCTTTCTCTGCACGGGTTCCTTGTTCTCGTTCAGGTATTTGACGAAGTCCTCGATCCCGCCTTCGTACCGGAACTCGACTTTTCTGCCCTCGCCGCGCTCGTCGGTCAGCGAGATCTTCAGGCCGCGCGTCAGGAAGGCGGTCTCGCGCAGGCGCTCCTCGAGCGTGGAGAACTCGAACTCGAGCGTCTCCATCACCTCGTCGTCGGGCAGGAACGTGATCGCGGTGCCCGTGTCTCTGGTCGCCTCGCCTCTCTCCAGCGGGCCCTGCGGCTTGCCGCGCTCGTACTCCTGCGACCACGCGAAGCCGTCGCGCTTGATCTCGACGAGGAGTCTCTCCGACAGCGCGTTGACGACCGAGACGCCGACGCCGTGGAGACCGCCGGAGACCTTGTAGCCGCCGCCGTCGCCGAACTTGCCACCCGCGTGGAGGACCGTCAGGACGACCTCGACGGCCGGCTTCTGCTCCTTCTCCATGAGCCCGACGGGGATCCCGGCGCCGTCGTCGACCACCGTGATCGAGTTGTCCGGGTGGATCGTCACGTCGACGGCGGTGCAGCGCCCGGCGAGCGCCTCGTCGACGGAGTTGTCGACGACCTCGTAGACGAGGTGGTGAAGGCCGCGGACGCCGGTGGAGCCGATGTACATGCCCGGCCGCTTGCGCACCGCCTCGAGGCCCTCGAGGACGGTGATGTCCTGGGCGTCGTACGAACGGCTCGGCTTGTCAGCCGGGGATCTGTCGCTGGCCAACGGTCCTCCGATGACGTTGCAACGCCCCGGTGCCGCGCCTGGGGAGGCGCGCCGGGGCGTCAAAGGCTTTATGTGCACAAGGATAGCACAAGGTCCCCGTCGACCGACCGCTGCCGACCGCAAGAAACTCCTGCAAACTCCAGGAAAAACGGGTCTGGATCACGTCCGCTCCCGCGCTCCGGTGACGCATCGCAGGCGCACCACCTCCCCCGTGTCGATCGCGGCGTTCAGCTGCTCGATCAGCAGCGGCGCCATCAGGTCGAGCTCCTGCGCCCACACCGAGGCCGAGCAGGCGATCGTCACGACCCCTCCGCGCTCCGCCACGGGGGCGGCCTCGCGCGCGATCGCCGCGCCCGCCGCCTGCGGCCACGCCCGCTGCACCGCGGCCAGCAGCGTCGCCGGCGCGAGCGACTCCTGCAGGGGCGCGAGCGCGCTCGCGAGCGGGCGGGGCGCGCGGCGGCTCACGCGGCCTCCGCGAGGACCCTGCCGTCGGCGACCGACAGGCGCGTCACGTCGGGCTCCTCGCCGCCGGGGACGTGGTCGAGGTCGGTCGTCGTGATCACGCTCTGCCCGCGCCCGCGGAGCAGCCCGACGAGGCGCGCGCGGCGGTCGCGGTCGAGCTCGCTCATCACGTCGTCGAGCAGCATCACCGGCGTCGCCTCGCGCGTGGCGGCGATCGCCTCGCGCTCCGCCAGCAGCAGCGCGAGCAGGCCGAGCCGCTGCTGACCCTGCGAGCCGTAGGCGCGCAGCTCGCGGCCCTCGCGCGTCAGCAGCAGGTCGTCGCGGTGCGGTCCGTGGCCGGTGAAGCCGCGCTCCACGTCCTGCGCGCGGCGCTCGGCCAGCTCGGCCGCGAGCGCGGCCGAGTCGGACGCCTTCGAGCGCGGGCGGTACGCGACCGCCGGATCGCTGTCGAGGCCGAGCTCCTCGGCGCGCATCGCGAAGCGCTCCGCCACCAGCGCGACCGCGGCCGCCCGGTCGGCCATCAGCGCGATCCCGTGGCGCGCCAGCTCGCGATCCCAAGCCGACAGCGAGTCGACCGCCGCGCCGCCGCCGCGGATGCGGGCGACGAGCGCGTTGCGCTGCGCGAGCGCCTGGTTGTAGGCGCGGCGGGTCGCCGTGCGCGCCGGCCACAGCGCCGCCACCAGCTGGTCCATGTGCGCACGCCGCAGGGACGGCGTGCCCTTGACCAGCTCCAGCCGGTCGGGCAGGAACACGCTCACGAGCGGGCGCCCCGCGACGTCGAGCAGCCGCTCGACGCGCACGCCGTCGGCGGTCATCCGCTTCGGCTCGCCGGGCGTGAAGCCGACGCTCAGCTCGTGCAGGCCGTCGGGCGCCTCCGTCGTCACCTCGACGCGCACGACCTGCTCGCCGAAGCGCACGAGCTCGCGCTCGTTCGTCGTGCGCGCCGAGCGGCCGGTGCAGCCGAAGTAGAGCGCGTCGAGCAGGTTCGTCTTGCCTGCCCCGTTGCGGCCGGTGACGATCGTCACGCCGGGGCCCAGCTCGACGTCGGCTGCGGCGTAGCTGCGGAAGTTGCGCATCGCCAGGCGCACGATCCGCACAGGCGGCCGACCTAGACGTTCAGCCGGATCGGCATGATGAGGTAGAGGAAGCCGGCGTCGTCCGCGGCCTGGATCAGCCCGGGCCGCAGCGGGCTGATCAGCTTCAGGACGATGTCGCCCGACTCGACGCCCTCGAGCCCGTCGCGCAGGAACTCCGGATTGAAGCCGATCTCGAACGGCTCGCCCTGGAAGGCGACCGGCAGCGACTCGCGCGCTTCGCCGATGTCCGGCGTCTGGGACGACACCGTCAGCTCGCCCGGCTGGAACGACAGCCGCAGCGGCGCGTTCTTCTGCGCCAGCAGGCTGATGCGCCGGACGACGTCGGTGAGCTCCTGACCCTCGAGCCGCAGCTCGTGCTCGTAGCTGTCGGGCAGCAGCTGGCGGTAGTTCGGGAACTGACCGTCGATCAGCCGCGACGACAGGACGGCGCCGCCGACCTCGAAGAC
>DASVFS010000217.1:0-13333 GCA_036379915.1 Conexibacter sp.
GGAGCGGCGGCCGGTCCGCGTGACGTCGACGCAGCGCGCCGGCGCGACCCTCGCGGTCACCGTGCGCAACGTGCGCGGGTATCCGGCGCCGGTCGTCGTGTCGGCCGGGACGGAGGCGAGGCGGGCGACGCTCGTGCCGCCGGGTGGAACGCGGCGAGTCGTGCTCCACGCGCGCGGCGGCAGGCTGGGCGCGCCGCGGCTGACGCTCGCCCGCTCTTAGGACGCCTGGCGCGACAGCGCCGTCCGCACGATCCGCGTCGTCTCGCCGAGGCGCGGTCGCAGCGTCGCGAGACCGCCCGTCTCGCGCGAGAACATCGCGACGTGAAGGCCGAACAGCACCGCGTAGGCGACGCTCGAGGCGATCGCGGCCACCTCCGTGCCGTGCTCGCGCAGGAACAGCAGGTTGATGACGATGTTGACCGCGAGCCCGACGAACCACACGAGCATCGCCTCGAGCGGGAACCCGCGACCGGCGAAGTGGTGCGAGAGGATCGACAGCATGCCGAGGCAGTAGATCCCCGGCAGCAGCCACAGGTAGAGCCCGGCCGCCTCGCTGAACGCCTCGCCGTACAGCACGCGCACGCCGACGCTCGCGAGCGGGATCGACACGAGGCACAGCAGCCCGTACAGCAGGCCGACCGTGCGGAAGACCTCCGCGCTCGTCTCGGTCGTGCCGCCGCGCGCGACGCGCGGGAAGAGGTTCACGCCCACCGCCGTCGGGATCAGCACCATTCCGTCCGCGAGCGCCACGGCCACGGCGTAGCGCCCGGCCTCGCTCGCACCGAGCATCCCGTTGACGAGCAGCATGTCGATCCGCACGACGAGGTACGCCACGAGCGTCGCGACGTACATGCGGAAGCTGTAGCCCATCATCGTCCGCGCGAGCGTCAGGTCGGGACGGGGCCGACGGCCGCGCAGGCTGCCCGACAGCAGCACGGCGAAGGCGAGCGCCGCGACGAGCTGCTGCCCGGCGAGCACGGCGAGCGCACCGGCGACGCCCATGTCGAGCGCGGCGAAGCCGACCACGAGCGCGACCACCGCGCCGATCCCGACGACCGCCTCGACGACGTTGTAGGCGACGGTCCGCCCCTGGCCGAGCAGAATCGACTGCAGGAACTGCGAGGCGAGCGCGAACGGGATCGCCGAGAAGCCGATCGCGGCCTCGAGCCACGTGACGCCCTCCAGCACGCCGGGCGCGACCGCGCGCACGGCGAGCCCGACCGCCGCGAACAGCGCCCCCAGGACGAACGCGCCCCACAGCGAGTTCCACGCGATCCGCCCGACCGAGGAGGGACTGCGGGCGGCGAAGTACGGGTTGGCGCTCGTGATGCCGAAGCCGCCGATCTGCACGAGCATCAGCGTCATGTTGAAGGCGACCGCGAGCGTCCCGCGGCCGGAGGCTCCGAGGCCGCGCGCGAGCACGATGCTCGTGACGAGCCCGAGCACGAGCGCGAGCCCCTTCGTCGCGACCATCAGGAAGACGTCGGTCCGCAGCCGTCCGGGCACCGGCGCCCCCTCCCGGTCCGGGGCTGTGCGTGCGGTCGTCACGGGGACACATGCTGGCAGAGGGCCGGGCGAGTCTCTAAGCTCGCCGCGCAATGGAGGCGCACCCCCACGTCGACGAGCTCGAGGCGAGCGCCGCGAAGGCCGCGGCGGTCGAGCAGTGGACCGCCGACCCCTGCGGCGAGGTCGTCGCCGAAGGCGAGACCGGCACCGGCCCGTACTTCCGCTCGCTGCTCGCGTCGCGCACGGACTACGCGCCGTGGATGGAGGCGGACCTCGGCTATGCCGATGCCGCCGGCAAGGACGTGCTCGACGTCGGCTGCGGCCAGGGCATCGACGTCGCGCGCTTCGCGGCGGCGGGCGCGCGCGTCACCGGCGTCGACCTGACCCCCCGGCACGTCGAGCTCGCGAGCGCGCATCTCGCGGCGATCGGGCTGGAGGCGACGATCGTGCAGGGCGACGCGGAGGAGCTCCCGTTCGAGGACGCCTCGTTCGACCGCGTCTCGAGCAACGGCGTGCTGCACCACACGCCCGGCTTCGAGCGCGCGCTGCGCGAGGTGCATCGCGTGCTGCGTCCGGGCGGCGAGGCGCGGATCGTCCTCTACAACCGCTCCTCGTTGCACTACTGGTGCAACCAGGTCGTGCTGTCCGGGATCCTCCAGCGCGCGCTGCTCGAGGAGCGCTCGATGGCCGGCGTGCTGTCGCGCAACGTCGAGCACTCGTCGATCGGCGCGCGACCGCTCGTGCGCGTCTACAGCCCGCGGCAGACGCGCCGCGCGCTGCGCGCGGCGGGCTTCGACGACGTGCGCACGACCGTGCGCCACCTGCACGTCGACGACGCGTTCCCGCTCGCGATCCTCGCCCGGCGCATCCCGCGGCTGCGCGACCCCGCGGTGCTCGACCGCATCGGCCGGCACGCCGGCTGGTACGTGATCGGCCGCGGCGTCCGCGGCTGACGCCTCAGCGCGCGAGCGCCAGCTGCGGCGCGCGCTTGCGCGCCTGCACGCGCTCGAGCGCGAGGTCGGCGCCGAGCGCGGCGAGCGCCATCCACACGAACGACGCCGGCAGCAGGTAGCGCGGCTCGAAGTGGAGGAACAGGTACGGCAGCCCGGTCGCGAGCGGGATCGCGAGCAGCAGCAGGTGCCGGCTCCCCCAGCGCCGGCGCGTCACGAGCGCGGTCGCGATCCCGGCGAGCAGCAGCAGCGGCTCCCACAGCGTCACGAGCGTCGTCCGCAGCGCGTCCCACGGCTCCGCGAACGGCCATGACACCACGCCGCGGCCGGTGCGATCGGCGTAGGCGAACGGCGTCTCGGCCGCGCCGGCCCACTCGATGTTGCGCAGCCCGATCGTGGAGTAGAAGGCCCGCCGCGCGACCACCTTCGCGTAGAACAGCGGGTGCTCGCGGATCAGCCGCAGCGCCTTCTCCTGCAGATAGCGGTCATACGCCGGCGTCCCGTACTCGAGCTCCGGCCGCACCTCCGCGACCTGCTCCGCGGTGATCTGGTCGTTGAGCACGGCGCCGTAGTCGTTCGGCAGCTCGCCCATCCCCTCCCACAGCGTCTGCCCGGTCCCGATGCGCGTCGGGATGAACGCGTCGAACACGACCGCGTTGCGGATCGTCCACGGCGCCAGCAGCAGCAGCGCGAGGCCGAGCGGGACGAGGGCGGAGAGCGCAGCGCGCCGCCGCCCGGCGAACGGGATCGCGCACAGCCCCAAGACCAGCGGCAGCAGCAGGATCGTCGGCCGGAAGTAGAGGCCCGCGCCGACGGACAGACCGGCCGCGAGCCGCCAGCGCAGCGGTCGCTCCGCGTCGAGCGACCGCACCATCGCCGCGGTCGCGAGCAGCGTGAAGTCGGCCGCCCACTGGTCGCTGTTGGGCACCTTGGCCATCCAGGCGAGCGGCAGAAAGATCGCATACGAGGCCGCCGCGGCCAGCGCCGCGCGCCGTCGCCGGTACAGGCGCAGCACGAGCCAGAACACGACCAGCACCATCAGGCTGTCGACCACGGCCTGCAGCACCTGCACGTAGACGTAGCGCTCGTCGCCGGTCACCGTCCACGCCGCCGCGAGCAGCACCGCCTCGCCCGGCATCTCCAGCACCTGCGGACGCAGTCTCAACTGCGTGCCGTCGGGCACGCGCACGTCGGCCGGATCGACCAGCTCCTGCCGCTCCGCCATCGTGCGCATCAGCGTCCGGTTCCACGCGCCCGAGTCCTCCTCGAGCCAGCGGCCGTGCGCGACGAGCTGGTGCGCCTGATTGCCGTTGCCCGCCGACAGCCCCGCCAGCTCATGGGGATGCGGTCCGCCGACGAGGAACGCGAGGCGGACCGCGAGCGCGATCACGACGAGCGCAGCCGGCCATGACCGCGAAGGCAGCTGTCCCCGCGAGGCACGCACCCGACGGCGAGCCTTTCCAGCCGACCCGTTTCCCAACCGCGACCTTCACGCGCCCAGGCCGACCTCTAACCTGTCGCGCTCAATGTGCGGGATCTGCGGGATGCTCGGCACCTCTGAAGCCTTCGCGGCCGACGAGGCGACCGTCACGGCGATGCGGGACACGATGGTGCATCGCGGTCCCGACGACGGCGGCACCTGGGTCGATCCGGCGGAGCGCATCGCGCTCGGCCATCGGCGCCTCTCGATCGTCGACCTGTCCGCCTGCGGACACCAGCCGATGAGCAACGAGGACGGCTCCGTCTGGATCGCGTTCAACGGCGAGATCTACAACCACCCGCGGCTGCGTCCCGAGCTGGAGGCGCGCGGGCACGTGTACCGCTCCAGAAGCGACACCGAGACGATCCTCCACCTCTACGAGGAGGAGGGCCCGGACTGCGTCCGCAGACTGGAGGGGATGTTCGCGTTCGCGATCTGGGACGGCCGGCGGCGCGAGCTGCTGCTCGCGCGCGACCGCCTCGGCGTCAAGCCGCTCTACTACGCGCGGACGCCCGGCGGCGTCGTGTTCGGCTCCGAGATCAAGGCGCTGCTGAAGCACCCGGCGGTCACGCCCGACCTCGACGAGGAGGCGTTCTTCCACTACCTCACGTTCGTCTGCACGCCCGCGCCGCTGACGATGTTCAAGGGCGTCCGCAAGCTCGCGCCGGCGCAGTGGATGATCGTGCGCCCCGACGGCACCACGCGCAGCGAGACGTACTGGAGCCCGATGTCGTCCGCCGCCCGCGACGAGGTCGCCGGCATGTCGGAGGCGGAGATGGAGGCGCGCACGATCGAGCTGCTGCGCGCCTCGATCGACAAGCGGATGATGTCCGACGTCCCGTTCGGCGTGTTCCTCTCCGGCGGCGTCGACTCCTCGACCAACGTCGCGCTGATGGCCGAGCTGATGGACGACCCGGTGCGCACGTTCTCCGTCGGCTTCAAGGAGCACGAGCGCTACAACGAGCTCGAGTACGCGCGGCGGATCGCCAGACAGTTCGGCACCGACCACCACGAGGTGCTGATCGACTGGGACGACCTCAGCGAGTTCCTGCCGCAGATGATCCACCACCAGGACGAGCCGATCGCCGACTGGGTGTGCGTGCCGCTGCACTACGTCTCGCGGCTCGCGCGCGACAGCGGCACGATCGTCGTGCAGATCGGCGAGGGCTCGGACGAGCTCTTCCACGGCTACCAGAACTACGTCGACGCGGTCGCCCGCCGGCGGCGCTACTGGGAGCCGTTCCAGCGCGTGCCGCGCCCGCTGCGGCTCGCGGCCGGCACCGCCGCCACGCGCCTCACGCGCCGGCTCGGCCGCGGCATCCCGCACGCCGCCTACCTCGACGACGCGGCGCGCGGGCGCCTGCCGTTCTGGGGCGGCGCGATCGCCTACCAGGGCGACTTGAAGAACCAGGTGCTCGCGAACGGGCGCGTGCACCCCGACTCATACGACGTGGTGCAGCGGCTGTGGGACGAGGCCGAGCGGGATGCTCCGGGCGCCGACCTGCTGCAGAAGATGACCTACCTCGAGCTCAAGCAGCGGCTCGCGGAGCTGCTGCTGATGCGCGTCGACAAGATGACGATGGCGACGTCGGTCGAGGCGCGCGAGCCGTTCCTCGACCACGCGCTCGTCGAGTTCGCGATGGCGCTGCCGCCGCACATGAAGGTGCGCGACGGCGTCGGCAAGCACGTGCTCAAGCGCGCCGTCGACGGGCTGATCCCGCATGACCTCGTCTACCGCAGAAAGCAGGGCTTCGGCGCGCCGGTCAGCGAGTGGTTCCGCGGCGAGCTGGGCGAGCGCGCGCAGCAGGCGATCCGCTCGTCGTCGCTGGCCGAGCGCGGGCTGCTCGACTACGAGCGGATCGACGAGCTGTGGGCGGCCCACCGCTCCGGCGGACAGGAGTGGAGCTTCCAGCTCTGGAACCTCTACAACGTGAGCGCCTGGCACGACTACTGGGTCGCCGGCCGGGCGCTCGCCTAGCGGCGCGGCTGCGTGCTCGCGCGCCTGCACGCAGCGCTCCAGGCCTGGCGCCGGCTCGGCCCGCGGCGCTTTCTGTCGACGCTCGCCGGCCTGCTGATCGCCCGCGTGCGCATGCCGCTGCGCCGTGTGCGCCTGCGCGTCGCGCCGTTGAAGGCCGAGCCGCGTGACGTGGCGCGCGCGCTCGGCGGCGTGCCGCCGGTCGAGGCGTTGCGCGGGACGGCGCTGGCGGCGCTGCCGACGGTCGCGCGCTGGGAGCGGGAGCTGGAGCAGCTCGACGCGCCCGGCCGCGAGGAGCTGCTGGCGCGCGCCGAGCGGGTGCTGCGCCACGAGTTCGACCTGCTCGGCTCGGGCCCGACGCAGCTCGGCCCCGTGCTGCCGTGGCACACCGACTTCAAAGCCGGCCGCACGTGGCCGCCGCACCACATCTCGAAGATCGTCGTCTCCTACCCCGACGACTCCGACATCAAGGTCCCGTGGGAGCTGTCGCGCTGCCAGCACCTGCCGCTGCTCGCGGCCGCACACCGGCTGACCGGGGAGCGGCGCTGGCTCGACGAGATCGGCGCCCAGCTCGACGACTGGATCGCGCGCAACCCGGTCGAGTTCGGCCCGAACTGGCACTGCACGATGGACGTCGCGATCCGCGCGGCCAACTGGGTCGCGACGCTGGCGCTGTGCGCGGAGGCGGCCGCGCGCGCGCCGTGGCTGCAGCGCGCGCTCGCGAGCCTGCTGCTGCACGGGCGCTTCATCCGCTCGCACCTGGAGTGGGGCGAGGTGCGGGGGAACCACTACCTGTCCGACGTCGTCGGGCTGCTGCCGGTGGCGGCGCTGTTCGCCGCCTCCGCGGAGGGGCGCGCGTGGGCGGACTGGGCCGTCGCCGAGCTGGAGCGGGAGATGGCGCACCAGGTGCGCGCGGACGGCTGCGACCACGAGGCGTCGATCCCCTACCACCGGCTCGTCTGCGAGCTGTTCGTGTGCGGCGCGCAGGCGGCCGACGCGCTCGCCCCCGGCCGGCTGAGCGACGGCTTTCGCGTGCGGCTCGACCGCATGCTCGCGTTCGCCGCCGACGCGACCCGCCCGGACGGACTCGCGCCGCAGGTCGGCGACGCGGACTCCGGGCGCTTCCTGCCGCTCGGCGACTTCGCCGCCGGCGACCAGCGCGACCACGCGCACCTGTTCCGCCAGGCGGATCGCCCGGCGCCACGGCCGAGCGGTCACGCCGCCTATCCGGACGGCGGCTACTACGTCATGCGCGAGGGCGACCTGTACGCGCTCGTGCGCTGCGGCGACGTCGGCCTGTGCGGCATCGGTGCGCACGCGCACAACGACCAGCTGTCGTTCGAGCTCGCCTGCGGCGCGGACGCGCTGATCTGCGACCCCGGCTCCTACCTGTACACGGCCTCCGTGCAGGAGCGCAACCGCTTCCGCTCGACCGCCTTCCACGCCGCGCTGCGGATCGGCGGCGCCGAGCAGAGCCCGCTCGCCGACGACTACCTGTTCGCGCTGCCCGAGCGCACGCGCAGCGAGGCGCTCGCATGGGAGCCGGACGGCGCCCGCGCGCGCTTCGCCGGCCGCCATCACGGCTACGAGGCGCTCGACCCGCCGGCCGTGCACGAGCGCGAGCTGCGCTTCGACGGCGAGGCGCGCACGCTCACGCTCGTCGACACAGTGCGCAGCGCCCGCGCGCACGCGCTCGAGTGGACGTTCCCGCTCGCCCCGTGCGAGGCGAGCGGCGGCGAGGGCCGCGCGGAGGCCGTGTTCGCGTCGCACCGCCTGACGATCGAGTCGCCCGGGCTCGCGTTCGAGGTCGAGGACGGCTGGCAGTCGCCCGCCTACGGCGAGCGCGTCGCGGCGCCGTGCGTGCGCGCCCGCCGCACGAGCCGGCCGGGCGAGGACGTCACCGAGATCGTGCTGCGCGTCGCAGCGCGCTGAGCACGACGGCGCGGTAGGCGGCCAGCAGCGGACCGGCGGCGCGCACCGCCGGGGCGTCCAGCAGCGGGGTGTCCATGCGCGCGGTCATCAGCGCGACGATCTCCGCGTCGGGCGTGCGGCGCAGCGCCTGCACGCGCCGGCGCCAGCGCAGCAGCGCGGGCAGCCCCCGCAGCAGCGCCCACCAGGCGCGCAGCTTCTCGCGCCCCCAGCCGTTCGAGAGCGCGAGCGCGAGCACCGCCAGCTCCGTCGCGAGCAGCAGCGGCGCGAGCAGCAGCAGCGTGCCGGCGCCGTAGTTGCAGAGGACCGTCCAGCCGCGGTTGCGTTCGAGCCAGAACCACTTGCCGGCGCCCTTCTCGAACGCGTAGTCGTGCACGACCGTCGCGTCCGGAACGAAGCGCACGCGCCAGCCGGCGAGCCGCGCGCGCCAGCAGACGTCGACGTCGTCGTGGTACATGAAGTAGCCGGGCTCGAAGCCGCCGAGCGCGGCGAAGACGTCGGCGCGCACCATCAGCGCCGCGCCCGAGACCGCGAGCACATCGCGCGCGGGCCCGCGCTCGCGCGGCTGCTCGAAGCGACCGGACCAGCACAGTCCGCTCAGGTGGACCGGGTTCTCGCCCGCGTTGACGCGCTCGCCGCCGGGCAGCAGCACCTGCGCGCCGACGATCGCGACGTCCGGGTCCTCCTCCGCCGCCGCACGCAGGCGCGCCAGGCAGTCGCGGTCGGCGGGGGCGTCCGGGTTCAGGAACAGCAGCCAGCGCCCGCGCGCCTCCGCGGCGGCGCGATTGCACGCCAGCACGTAGCCGACGTTGCCCGCCGGCGACAGCGCGCGCACGCCGTCCGGCCAGGCGGCGCCCGCCCCGCCGGGCTCCGCGCCGTTGTCGACCACGAGCACCTCCAGCGGCGCAGCGGTCTGCTCCAGCAGCGTGCGCGCGGTCGCCGCCGCGGCGATCGGGTCCGCGTAGCTGACGACGATCGCGGAGACGTCGGCGGTCACGGCGCATACCGTAGTGGCCGCCGCTCCGGTTATCCTGCGGGCGGCGCGGGAGAAACGCCGCAACCCTGGCACGTCCCGTGCGTCACAGAGATCGTGCCGAACCGATCCACCCACCTCGCGGTCATCCCCGCATACAACGAGCGCGCGACGATTCGTCGCGTGGTCGAGGCGATCCGGCGCGAACGGCCCGACTTCGACGTGCTGGTGGTCGACGACGGCTCGACCGACGACACGGCCGAGATCGCGCGCCGGGCGGGCGCCGAGGTGCTGCGCCTGCCGTTCAACCTGGGCATCGGCGGCGCGGTGCAGGCAGGGTTCGTCTACGCGCTCGAGCACGACTATCGCTGGATGGCGCAGGTCGACGCCGACGGCCAGCACGATCCCTGCGAGCTCGCGACGCTGATGCGGGCGATGGAGGCGAACGACACCGACGTCGTCTGCGGCTCCCGCTTCCTCACCAGCGACTACAGCTATCCGGCGCCGATCAGCCGCCGGACGGGGATCCACATCTTCGCCTTCCTGCTGTCGCTGTTCGTGCGTCAGCGCGTCACCGACCCGACCTCGGGCTTCCGCCTCTACGGGCGCCGCGGGATCGAGCTGTTCGCGCGGGACTATCCGCACGACTACCCGGAGGTCGAGGCGGTCCTGATGCTGCACCACCACCGCTTGCGGATGTGCGAGGTGCCGGTGCGGATGTTCGCCCGCGACGGCGGCGCCTCCTCGATCACCTCCGGCAAGTCGGCCTACTACATGGTCAAGGTCCTGCTGGCGCTGTTCGTCGGCCTCGCGCGCCGCCGGCCGGTCGTCGAGGCCGGCGACAAGGCCCCCGTGTTCGCGAGCCACGGCATCTGATGGATCGCATCCAGCTGGTCTCGACCGCCGCCGCCGTCCTGCTGCTGTTCGTCGTGCTGGAGCTCGTGCGCCGGCGACGGCTGCTCGAGCGCTATGCGCTCCTGTGGCTGTTCGCCGCGACGGTCGTGCTCGTGCTGGCGGTATGGCGCGGCGCGCTCGTCGAGCTCGCCCACCTGTTCGGCATCATCGAACCGCCGAACGCGCTGTTCTTCATCGCGCTCGCGTTCATCCTGCTGCTGCTCCTGCACTTCTCGGCGGCGTTGTCGCGGCTGTCGGACCAGTCGAAGGTCCTGGCGCAGCGGGTCGCCTTGCTCGACACGCGCGTGAGGGCGCTCCAGCGCGGCGATGCGGTCGCGGACGAGGAGCCGCTCGAAGCCGTCAGTCGGCTGGAGCGGACGCGTACGTGACCGCGTTCTCCGGCGCGATCCCCCGCTGGAGCCGTCTCTACACTTCGCGCGCATGAGCATCGGCATCGTCGGCTTGGGCTACGTGGGACTTCCGCTCGCGGTCGCGTTCGCCGAGCGGGGCGACGACGTCGTCGGCCTCGACCTCGATCCGCGCAAGGTGGAGGCGGTGGAGGCGAACCGCTCGTACATCGAGGACGTCTCGTCCGAACGCCTCGCCGCGGTCGGCGACCGCGTTCGCGCCACCTCGCAGTACCGCGACCTCGCCGACGCGGAGGCGGTCCTGATCTGCGTTCCGACGCCGCTGACGGCCAACCGCGAACCCGATCTCGGCCCGCTCGTCGACTCGGCCCGCCGGCTGGCCGGCGTGCTGCGCAAGGGCCAGCTCGTCGTGCTCGAGTCGACGACCTATCCGGGCACGACGCGCGAGCAGCTCGTCCCGCTGCTCGAGGAGTCCGGGCTCGCGGCCGGGCGCGACTTCAACGTCGCCTTCTCGCCCGAGCGCGTCGACCCGGGCCGCACGGACCACACGCTCCGCACGACGCCGAAGGTGGTCGGCGGCCTCACCGAGGCGTGCGGCGACCGCGCCGTCGCGCTCTACGAGCGCGTCTGCGACGACGTCCGGCGCGTCCGCACGCCGGAGGCGGCCGAGATGGCGAAGCTGCTGGAGAACATCTTCCGCTCGGTGAACATCGCGCTCGTGAACGAGCTGGCGATTCTCGCCGACCGCATGAAGATCGACATCTGGGAGGTCATCGACGCGGCGGCGTCCAAGCCGTACGGCTTCATGCGCTTCGAGCCCGGGCCCGGCATGGGGGGCCACTGCCTGCCGGTCGATCCCTTCTACCTGTCCTGGCGCGCGCGCGAGTTCGACCTCACGACGGAGTTCATCGAGCTGGCCGGCAAGGTCAACCAGCAGATGCCGTATCACTGCGTCGAGCGGATCGTGCGTGCGCTCAACGACACCGGAAAGGCGGTCAGCTCCGCGCGGATCGCGCTGCTGGGCGTGAGCTACAAGGCGGGCGTCGGCGACGTGCGCGAGTCGCCGGCGCTCAAGATCATCTCGCTGCTGCACGAGCTCGGCGCCACGGTCGCCTATCACGACGACTTCGTGCCCGAGCTCACCAGCCACGACCTGCACTCGTGCCCGTTCCCCGACGTGCTCGACGGCGCGGACATGGCGGTGATCGTGACCGCCCATCCCGGCCTCGACTGGGGGCACGTCGCGCGCGCCGTGCCGACGCTCGTCGATCTGCGCGGCGTCACCCGCGGGCTCGAAGTCGAGCGCGTCGTCCGTCTCTGACGCACTCCGTCGCGACGGGCGCGGCGCTCCTTCCCGTACGCTCCCGCGCGTGCCCCGGCGCGTGCTCATCACCGGCGTCACCGGCCAGGACGGCGGATACCTCGCCGAGCGGCTGCTGGAGGACGGGGACGAGGTCGTCGGCGTCGTGCGGCGGCCGGAGGGCGCGCTCGACGCCGCGGGACTGGGGCACCTGGAGGGCCGCGTCGAGCTGATCGCCGCCGACCTGCTCGACCCGCCAAGCCTGCGCCACGCGATCGCGACGGCGCAGCCGGAGGAGATCTACCATCTCGCGGCGCCCACGTTCGTGCCGGACTCGTGGGAGGACCCGACCGAGGTGATGCGCGCGATCGGCGGCGGGACGGCCGCGGTGCTGGCGGCGGCCGGCGCGCTGGGGCCCGACGTGCGCGTGCTCGTCGCCGGCTCGAGCGAGATCTTCGGCGACGCCGGCGTCTCGCCGCAGTCCGAGGCGACGCCGCCGCGGCCGCGCACGCCCTACGGCGTCGCGAAGCTCGCCGCGCACCAGCTCGTCGGCGTGCTGCGCGCCCGCCACGGCCGCTTCCTCGTCTCGGCGATCACCTACAACCACGAGTCGCCGCGCCGACCGGAGCGGTTCCTGCCGCGCAAGGTGACGGCGGGCGTCGCGGCGATCGCCGCCGGGCAGGCGCAGACGCTCACACTCGGCGACCTGCGCGCGGTGCGCGACTGGTCGCACGCGCGCGACGTCGTCGCCGGCATGGTCCTGGCGCTGCGCCACGACGAGCCCGGCGACTACGTGCTCGCCTCGGGCGTCGGCCGCACGGTCGAGCAGCTGGTCGACGCCGCGTTCGCGGCGGCGGGGGTGGCGCGGCACGACGCCGACGGGCGCGATCGCGTCGCGGTCGACCCGGCGCTCGTGCGCGCGCCCGAGCCGTGCCCGCCCGTCGGCGACCCTGCGAAGGCGCGAACGCTGCTCGGCTGGGAGCCGCAGACGAGCTTCGAGCAGCTCGTCGCGGAGATGGTCGAGGCCGACTCGGCGCGCCTGCGCGTCGCGCGCGGCTGAGCCGCTCGCGCGGCGGACCCCGCGCCGCGCCTACGGCGCGAGCAGCTCCAGGTCGGCGCGCGTCATCAGCCGGATCAGCTCCTCGAAGCTCGTCTCCGGGACCCAGCCGAGTCTCTCCTTCGCCTTCGTCGGATCGCCGATCAGCAGGTCGACCTCGGCGGGGCGCAGGAACTGCGGATCGATCTCGACGTACTGCTCCCAGTCGGAGAAGCCGGCTTCGTCGAACGCCACCTGCACGCACTCGCGCACCGTGTGCGTCTCGCCGGTCGCGATCACGAAGTCCTCCGCGTCGTCCTGCTGGAGCATCAGCCACATCGCTCTGACGTAGTCCTTCGCGTAGCCCCAGTCGCGCTTCGCGTCGAGGTTGCCGAGCGCCAGCTTGTCGCGCAGCCCGTGCTTGATCGCGGCCGCGTGCCAGGTGATCTTGCGCGTGACGAACTCCAAGCCACGACGCTCCGATTCATGGTTAAAAAGGATCCCGCTGGTCGCGTGCAGGTCGTACGACTCGCGGTAGTTGATCGTGATGAAGTGGCCGTAGACCTTCGCGACGCCGTAGGGCGAGCGCGGGTAGAGCGGCGTGGCCTCGTTCTGCGGGACCTCGCGCACCTTGCCGAACATCTCCGAGCTGGAGGCCTGGTAGAAGCGCACCGCGGACGGGTCGTCGCCTCCGTGCAGCCGCACGGCCTCGAGCACCGTCAGCACGCCCTTGCCGGTGACGTCGGTGGTCAGCGCGGCGTTCTGCCAGGAGTACGCCACGAAGCTGATCGCGCCGAGGTTGTAGACCTCGTCGGGCTGCGACTCCCGTACGGCGCGCACCACGCTGGACATGTCGGTGAGGTCGCCGGTGTGCAGCCGTACCTCCGGCACCAGTGCCTGCACGACCTCGCGGCGCGGGTTG
>DASVFS010000218.1:0-13285 GCA_036379915.1 Conexibacter sp.
GGCGCCGAGGTCAACGCCGAGCTGTTCCGCGTCTGCTCGGAGTGCGGTCAGCTCGACCGCAAGGCGTCGGCCAACTCCAGATATGACCACCGGCCCTGGTGCTCGCTGCGCGAGGCACCCGAGGAGGACAGCCGATCGATCGCCCTCAGTCGCACGCTGCGAACGGAGGGCCTGCTGCTGCGACTCCCGCCGCTGGCCTCGCTCGGCAGCGGGTTCGCGCTGCCGTCGCTCGCCGCCGCGATCAAGCTCGGCCTGCGCGAGCACATCGGCGGTGCGCCCGACCACCTCTCGCTCGAGGTCGTCGTCGATCCGGTCCTCGGTGACGGGACCGACAATCGCGACGCGTTGTTGCTGCACGACCTCGTCCCGGGCGGCACCGGCTACCTCGGCGAGCTTGCCGACGCCGCGACGCTCAGGACGATTCTGCTGCATGCCTACGAGCTCGTGCGCGACTGCGGCTGCGCGGGCAGCGGCCGGCTCGCCTGTCACAAGTGCCTGCTCCCGTTCGCCGCGTTCGGCCAGACGCATCTGGTGTCGCGGGCCGAGGCCGAGAAGCAGCTGAAGGACGTCCTGGTCGCCGGCAGTCAGGCCGAGGTCGAGCCGGACGGCGGGCCGGGCTGGGAGGTCACCGAGGTCGCACCGATCGACTTCGATCGCGAGTCGAGGATGGAGCAGAAGTTCCGGGCCGTCCTCAAGGAGCGCTTGCGGGTGCTCGGGGCGACGGTCAAGGCGGTCCCGCAGACGGCGGGCGAGCGCTGGGAGATCGCCATCGGGGGCGGCCGGACGTGGACGCTCGAGCCGCAGGTGATCGTCGGCAGCTGCCAGCCCGACTTCCTGCTGCGATGCAGCGATCCCAGCGTGCCGCCGGCTGCGATCTTCTGCGACGGCCAGCGCTATCACGCCAGCTCGGAGCACAACCGACTCGCCGACGACGCTGAGAAGCGCCAGACGCTGCGGGAGCTCGGGATGCTCGTGCTGGCCTTCTCGTGGGTGGACCTTGACGGCGTCGAGCCGGCCGAGCCGCCCTGGCTCGACGAGTCCGCCGCGCGGATCGTGATGGGTCAGCCGGGGATGAAGCTGCGGCCGGCCCACGTCGACCTCATGCGCGGCGGCCCGATGGACCTGCTCGTGGCGTGGATCCAGGCGCCGGACCCGGAGGGCCTGAAGGCGGTCGGGCGGGCGCTGCCGTTTCTCCTCGCCGTCCGTGCGCAGCAGCGGGGGGCGCTCGGTGATGGTGCCGGCCTCGGGGCTGCCGCCCTCCGCCTGCTTGACGGAGCGAACCTCCCGGACGGCGACAGCTCGGCATGGGCCTGGGGCACAGGCTCCGTCGTGCTGCTCGTCCGCAGCATCCCCAGCACGGTGGAGACCGAGGTGGCGCTCGTCCTCGACGACGGGCCGTCGGCGGTCGGGACGGGGATCAAGGAGCCGTGGCAGACGTGGCTGCGGCTGAGCAACCTGCTCGGGCTGCGACCCGCGGGAACGCAGATCACCGTGCGTTCCCTGCTCGCGGCTTCACCGGCGGCGTCGCTCGCGCCTGCGCCGACCGCGACGGTCGGCGCAGGGGACGGCACGGCGGGCGGCGCATGGCGTGAGGTGATCGGGCAATCGACCCCCGACGAACGCGGGTTCGTAGAGCTGCTCGCGCGAGCGGACGTGCCGGTGCCCGAGTACGGTCCCGAGGTGGATGGCATTCCGCTCGGTCCGAGCTGGCCGGACCGCAAGATCACCGTCGACGTCGACCTCGCGGACGCGGAGCGCCGCGAGCTCGTCAGACGCGGATGGACGGTCGTCGCGATGGACGTCGACGCCGTCCGCAACGCGCTGAAGGGACCCGAGAGCTGATGGCGGTCGTCATCTACGCCCCGCACAAGGACGGGCACCACGACGGCTCGATCGCCAAGCACACGCAGGCCTTCATCCGCAAGCTGTTCGAAGACGACACGCTCCCGGGTCTGCACATCGAGCCGATCAAGGGCTCGGCCGACCCGAAGGTGCGAACCGGTCGGGTCAACGACATGTACCGGGCGGTGCTGTTCAAGGTGCAGGCCGCCGGCGGCCAGCCTCATTACATCTTCACCGGCGTGTGGCCCCACGACGAGGCCATCAGGCTCGCGTTGAGGTCGGTGCTGAAGACCAACCCGGTCAACGGACTGCCGGAGCTCATCATGGCGTCTGAGGTGCCGGCGCCCACCGCGCCTGTCGCCGATGTGCACCATGTCGAATCGTCGGCGAAGGCGCAGCCCGGTCCGCTGCTCGCGTCGACTGGCGCGGACGTCTCGCTCGAGCGACTCGTCGGCGAGCTGGGGATCGACCCCGAGCTCGCCGCGCGCGCGATGTCGGCGACCTCGGACGACGAGATCATGGGCCTCGCCGAGGCGGCGGTCGAGTGGCAGGGGCTTGCCCTGCTCGATCTGGCAGCCGGGAAGACGATCGAGCAGGTGCGCACCAGCTTTGGCCTCGACGGGCCATCCGGCGTCGCCGCCGGCGCCGGCGACGAGGAGAAGCTGCTGGCCGGCTTGAAGACCCCGACCGCGCTCATGCAGTTCGCCTGGCTCGAGGACGATGAGGAGCTGCGCCAGGTGATCGAGGGAGGCGACTTCGCGAAGTGGCGGACCTTCCTGCACCCCGAGCAGCGCCGGTACGCGGAGTCTGTCTACAGCGGCTCGTTTCGCCTCTCCGGTGGCGCCGGAACCGGAAAGACGGTCGTGCTGCTCCACCGCGCGCGCATGCTCGCACGGCGCGCCCCGGCGGCCCGCATCGTCCTCACGACGTTCACCCGCAACCTCGCCGATGCGCTGCGGCGCGACTTGCAGCTGCTCGACGGCGATCTCGAGCTGGCCGACTCGCTGGGCGAGGCCGGCGTGTTCGTCACCGGAGTCGACGCGGCTGCGAGCAGGGTGCTTGCCGCGGCCTCGCCCGAAGCGCGCAGCGCGGCCGTGGAGCAGGTCCTCGGCGTGGGCGGGAACCGTGCGACACGTCACGCGACCGATGCGAGCACCGCTTGGCGGGACGCGATCGCAACGGTCGGCGACGCGCTGCCTGCCGACCTGCGGTCGCCGGCGTTCTTCGCGGCCGAGTACGCGAGCGTCGTGCTCCCGAACCGGGTGACCGACCGCGACGGGTACCTGCGGCTCCGGCGGCCGGGACGCGGGGTGCCGCTGGGGCGCAACCAGCGCAGCGCGGTATGGGAGACGATCGCGGCCTACCGAGCGGCCGCCGCGGTGCAGGGTGCCGTCGACTTCGGCGAGGTCTGCGCGATCGCCGCCGAGCTCGGCGAGGCCATGCCGACGCGTGTCGCGGATCACGTCCTGGTCGACGAGGGGCAGGACCTGACGCCGGCGCAGTGGCAGTTCCTGCGATCGCTCGTGGCGGAGGGACCGGACGACCTGTTCATCGCCGAAGACGCCCAGCAGCGGATCTACGGGCAGCGCGTGGTGCTCGGCTGGTACGGCATCCGCATCGTCGGGCGGTCGCGTCGCCTCTCGCTGAACTACCGCACCACGGAGCAGGTGCTGCGCTTCGCGAGCGGCGTGCTGTCCGGCACGGAGCACGTCGATCTCGACGGCGAGGTCACGGACGACGGCGGCTACCGCTCGGCGCGCAGCGGGCCGCCGCCCGCGCGGGTGGCCGTCAGCTCGCTCGTCGACGAGCTGCGCCTCGCCGCTGAGCAGGTGCGCGCCTGGCTCGACGCCGGCATCGAGCCCGACACGATCGGAATCCTCGCGCGTGACCAGAGAACCGTCGATCGCATCGCCCGCGGGTTCGAGGAGCGCGACGTGCCCGTCCGACAGGTCACCCGCGGCGCCGCGACACGCCCGTATCCGCAGCTCATGACGATGCACCGGGCGAAGGGCATGGAGTTCTCTCGCGTCCTCATCTTCGGCGTGGACGCGGACCTCGTCCCGGCGAGATACCTGCTCAGAGGCGTGCCCGAGGGCGAGCGGGCCGACCTGCTCCAGCGCGAGCGGTCGCTGTTCTACGTGGCGGCCACCCGGGCACGGGACGAGCTCGTGGTGATGTGGGAGGGCGAAGGAAGCGAGTTCCTGCGCGCGTCGGACGGCGCTCAGTCCTCGCGGTCGCCCTCGTCCTCGACGTAGAGCGACTCGCGCGCGAGCTCCTGGCCGCGCGACGAGAACAGCTTCACCTCGAGGAAGTCGCCGCGGTAGGCGTCCGGCGCGAGCAGCGTGAAGCGGTCGTCGACCAGCTCGCACTGGTCGACCGCGAGGTCGGCCAGCTCGGCCGTCACGAGCGCGCCGTTGGCGACGAGCGGGCGGCCCCAGATCAGCGTCATCTCGGCCGCTCTGCCGTGCTCGCCGCGCCAGCGGCCGATCACTTCCTCGTTGAGGTCGATCTGCCAGTCGGGGTTGTCGTCCGCCGTCTCGCTCGTGAAGTCCGCGCGCGCAGCGAAGTGGTCCGGCGCGCCGTTCTCGCCCTCCGCGAAGGAGACGAAGCCGAACAGCTCGTAGCCAGTCGTCGTACGCGAGGTCACCGGCACGTACGTGCGGCCGCCGTAGGTGCGGTCGGGGAACCAGGCGATCTCGCCCGGCTCGCCGAGGTCCTCGCCGTCCGCGTCGATCTGCGCGACGGCCGCGAGGAACTGGCCTCTCAGCGTGTCCGCCCAGCGCCCGTACGGGAGCGCCTCCTGCGGCGGCTCCGCGGCGAAGCGGATCACGAAGCGGTCGGTCGGCGGCATCGCGGGCGGGAGCCTACCTGGCGGGGCTCACACCTCGACCAGCAGCGTCACCGGCCCGTCGTTCACGAGCTCGACCTGCATGTGCGCGCCGAACACGCCGCGCTGGGCGCCGAGCGTGTCGCACACGCGGTCGTAGAGCGGCTCGGCGACCTCCGGCGGTGCGGCGGCGACGTACGACGGCCGATTCCCCTTGCGCGCGTCGCCGTAGAGCGTGAACTGGCTGATGCACAGCACGCCGCGGCCGGGGCCGAGCGGCTCGTTCATGCGGCCGTCGGCATCGGGGAAGATCCGCAGCGCGAGCAGCTTGGCCGCCAGCTTGTCGGCGACGCTCGGCGTGTCGCCGTGCGTCACGCCGAGCAGGACGAGCAGCCCGGGACCGATCGAGCCGACGACCTCGCCGTCCACGCGCACGCTCGCGCGAGCGACGCGCTGCACGAGCGCCTTCACGCCTCGCGCAGCTCCGCAGCGGCCCGCTCCGGCGCGACGATGTTGAGGTGCAGGCCGGTGCCGAGCTCGAGCCCGGCGAGGTGCGTCAGGCGCGGCATCACGTCGATCCGCCAGCAGAACACGTCGGCCCCGCGCGGCGCCGTGCGCACCCACAGGTTGAGCGGCGGGTTGGCGCCGAGCCGCCGCGCCAGCCGACCGAGCACGTCGTGCAGGAGCGCCGCGCCCGTCGGCCCGTCGTCCTCGAAGCGCGCGCGCGGTCTGCGCGGGGCGATCATCAGCTGATACGGCAGGCGCGAGCCGTACGGCGCCAGCGCGACCGCCTCGTCGTCGATCGCGACGACCCGCTCGCGGCGGCGCACCTCCTCCTGCACGAGGTCGGCCAGCAGGTTCCCCCCCATCGTGCGCGTCGCGTAGGCCGAGAAGCGCTCGCGCTCGCGCGCGACCGCGGCCGGCACGAAGTCGAGCGCGTACAGCTGCGCGTGCGTGTGCGGCAGCGACGCGCCCGCCTCCCGCCGCTCGTTCACGAGCACGTGCACGTAGGCGGCCTCGGCGTGCGCGCGGATCCGCTCGCGCCACACGTCCATCGCGAGCGCGACCTGCTCGACCGGCAGCTCCGCCAGGGCCGTCGCAGACTGCGGCGCGTTGACGATCACCTCGTGCGCGCCGTGCGCCGGCCGAGCGGTGAAGAGGTCCGGCGCCGCGTCGGGCTCCGGCGGCTCGCATGCCGGCGACAGCGCCGGGTAGAGGTTCGGCACGACGCGCACCTTCCAGCCCGGCGTGTCCGGCGCGCTTCCGTTCTCCCGCAGCGCGTAGAGCTCCGGCGGGGTCATCGCCTCGTGCCCTTCCGCGAACGGATCGCCGGCCGGATCGAGGGGAGGGCTCGGATCGGCGCTCAGGCCCGCGTTCGGGCGGTTGGCGCGGTCGCCGGCGACGATCGCGCGCAGCCCCGTCAGCGGGTCCACGCGCACCTCGCTCACAGGCGCTTCTCCATCGCGACGTGCTCGATCCCCGCCTCGACGAACATGCGTCCGCGCGGCTCGTAGCCGTCGGCCTCGTAGAGGTCCTGTGCGTACGTCTGCGCGTGCAGCACGATCCGCTTCGCGCGCGCCGCCGCCGCCTCGCGGTCGGCCTCGTGCAGCAGCGCGGTCGCGATCCCCCGGCGGCGCGCGTCGGGCTCGACGGCGAGCCGGCTCAGCTGGACGGTGCGGTCGATGAACAGCAGCCGGCAGGTCCCGAGCACGCGGCCGTCCTCGGGACGCAGCGCGACGAGGTGGATCGCGTCGCCGTCGCGCCCGTCGATCTCCTCCCGCTTCGGCACCCCCTGTTCGATGCAGAAGACGCGGTGGCGCAGGTCGAGCAGCGCGTCCAGCTCGGCGCGTCCGCTGGCGCGCCGGACCTCGACGCTCACGACGCCCCCGCGTAGCGCCCGATGTCGGCGACGAGCGCATCCTCGTCGCGGTAGCGGCCCTGGTGCACATAGGCGACCTCGCCGTCGCGCGCGTAGAAGACGGTCGTCGGCAGCCCGGCGCGCACGCCGACGTCGTCGGCGATCTCGTCGTGCGGGTCGACGTAGCTGGGATAGGGGACGTAGTGGTCGCGCAGGAACGCGCGCGCCTTGTCGCGGTCGAGGTCTCCGGCGTTGACGCCGACGAACGCGACGCGTCTGCCGAAGCGCACCGCCGCGCGCGAGAAGAACGGCATCTCGTACTTGCACGGCCCG
Source organism: Conexibacter sp. (assembly GCA_036379915.1). Classification (GTDB taxonomy): domain Bacteria; phylum Actinomycetota; class Thermoleophilia; order Solirubrobacterales; family Solirubrobacteraceae; genus Conexibacter. Next base: position 6,861 of record DASVFS010000218.1, read on the forward strand.
CACCACGACGCCCACGCGTTGACCACGACCGGGTGCCCTCTCAGCGTCGCGAGCCGCGCGTCGTAGGCGTCGAGCCCGCCGTCGAGCAGCTGCGCGGCCTCCCGGTGCAGCGACGCCAGCGCGGCCGGCGAGCCGGCGAGCTCCGCGCGCGCCTGCGCCGGCGTCGGAGCCCGCACGTCGGGCTCCTGCGACCCGCAGCCGCTCAGCAGCGCCAGCGCCAGCGTCACGACCAGGAATGCGCGTGCTGCGGCGAAGGTGGCGCGCATGAGCCGAAGCTTGGCACATCGCGCGTATTCCCCCGTTCCATCTGATTGAATGTGGCTATCCTCCTGTGTTGGACGGGGAAACGCTGGTGAGAGTTCTCCCCGTGCCCGGCAGACGCCGGACCTCCTGAGCCGCCCAGCTGCTGCACCGCGGCTCCCTCATCGCAGAGGCCACGTCCACTCACAGGGAACCCCTGCAGGCCGCCATGGCTGACTCAACGTCTCTTCCCGATGCCGGCGCGCTCAGACGCGCGGAGCGCTTCACCCGCGAGCGCTTCGTGCACGAGGGCGAGCTGCCCGAGGACGCGCTCGCGCCCGGCAGCGCCCGCCGGCGCGCGCTCGACGAGGCGCTCGCCGAGCTCGACGCCGGGCTGAAGGCGCCGTCGGTCGCGTGGCGCCGCGAGTACGCGCTGCTGCTCGGGCTCGAGCGGCTGCTGTCCGAGGACGAGCCGCGCCTCGCCGACGGCACGCTGCTCAACCCGCATCAGGTCGACGCGCTGTCGGGGACGCTGACCGCGCTGATGGCGGAGGTGCAGGCGCGCTCGTCCAACGGAAACGGGCGGGCTCCCGCGGCGACGGCCGAGGACGAGCCGGTCGAGCTCGCGTCGTCCGCGATCCCCGGCGAGGAGGAGCTCGACCTCGAGGAGGACGAGCCCGACGAGGAGCCGCAGGACTGGCAGGACGAGCCCTCCGACGACGACGATGACGTCCAGCTGGCGGAGCAGCCGGAGGACCCGAACGCCGCCAAGCGCTTCTGGTTCGAGCACGCCACCGGCGCCGGCAAGACGGTCGCGGCGCTCGGCTTCGTCGAGGCCTCGCGCACGGGCGGGATCCTGATCCTCACGCACCGCCGCAACCTCGTCGACCAGTTCCACGGCGAGCTGAGAGAGCGCGGCTACGGCAGGCGGATCGCCGCCCCGCTGCTGGCCGGGCAGGACAGCCCGAACGGACCGGTGACGGTCGAGACCTACCAGTGGTTCGTCCGCAACGCGGGCCAGATCTCCGACGCCTATTCGATCGTCATCTGCGACGAGGCGCACACCGCGCTCGGGGAGAAGACGTCCGCCTCGATTCGCAGATGGGACGGCCCGGTCTTCATCGGCATGACCGCGACGGGTGCGCTGATCGCCCGCCACGTCACCGACCTGTTCCCGACGCAGACCTCGCGCTTCGACCTCGCGCAGGCGGCGCGGCGCGGCGTGATCGCGCCGCTGCGGTGCATTCGCATTCCGCCCGGCCCCGGAGTGCGCACGATCGCCAAGGTGCCCTTGCGCCGCGGCGAGGTGGACACCGAGTTCGACCAGGACATGCTGGCCGAGCTGCTGGACCAGCTGCCGTTCAACCTCGCGATCGCGGACCTCTACAAGACGCGCTTCAACGGCGTACCGGGCGTCGTCTACACGGCGGGAGTCCGGCATGCCTACAACGTCGCCCAGGCATTCCGGGACGTGGGCCTGAGAGCGCAGGCGGTGTCGGGCGAGACGCCGAAGCGCGAGCTCGCGCGGATCCTCGCGGAGTACGAGCGAGGCAGCATCGACGTCCTGATCAACGCCCAGCTCCTGGCCGAGGGCTGGAACAGCCCCCGCGCGACCGTCTGCATGCACCTCGCGCCGACCGCCTCCAAGCGCATCTACCAGCAGCGCGTCGGCCGCGTGACGCGCCGCCATCCGGGCAAGGAGGCGGGCATCGTCGTCGACTTCGTGCACCCGGCGACGAAGCACGACGACCCGGTCGTGACGCTCCACTCGCTGCTCGACCGCGACGTCTACCGCGGCGGCGCGATCGTCGTCGGGCCGGTGCGCCGCGGTCGTGGCCGGCGCGTGCGCGTCGAGCGCCGCGTGCTGCCGGTGGCGCCGGAGGACGGTCGCTACAACGAAGTGCTCGAGCGCGAGCTCTGGCGCATCGCCGTCGAGCACCTCGACTACGCACAGCAGCACGTATGGGCCGCGCTGGCCGGTGCGCGCGTGGCTCCGAACGGCTGGCGGCGTGCGAAGGCGATGCTGCACTTCGACCGCCAGGGGGACCTCAAGCGCCGCTTCCTGATCACGGCGGTCGAGCGCAACCGCAACGCCCAGCTGCGCCTGCGCGCGCTGCAGGAGATCGCCGCCGCGCGCGACGCCGAGGCGTTCGACACCGCGATCGACATCATGGCCACCTGGCCGCGCGACGAGCGCCGCGAGGGCGTGAAGATCATGCTCCAGGCGCTCGCGGAAAAGCGCATAGGCCGCAGGGATCAGGCGAACGCGTGGATATGGCGCATGGCCGAGTACACGCGCGAGGTGCACGAGGAGTACGCCGTGCAGCGCTGGCCCGAGACGAAGCGGCTGCTCGGCCTGCTCGTCAACTCGTCCGGAGGGGCGCACGCGCGCAACGCGCGCAGGCTCGTGCACGCGGCGCGCAGACAGGACCGGCGGCTGTCCGCCGCGCTGCTCGCCGCTGCGCTGGCGCACACGCCGGAGGCGGAGGAGGCGCTGCGCGGCGCGCGCACGCGCATGGCGCGCAAGCCGAGCGCGCTCGCGCGCGAGCTGTTGCGCAACTTCCCGAGAGGCCGGCGCGGTCGCGGCTCGCGCCGCCGTCGCAAGGGCGCGAAGGAGGGCGTCGGCGCGGAGGGCGTCGCCGCCGCGGTCGGCGCGGAGGGCGCGGTCGACGACGAGCTGGAGCTGGACGACGAGCTCGACGGCGACGAGGGACCCTCGCCCGAGGTCGTCGAGGAGGCCTACGACGAGGCGCTCGAGGCCGACGAGTCCGTCGAGGAGGCGCCGCCGCTTCCGCGCGACGAGCGCGACGAGGTCGAGGAGGTCGTCGCCGAGGCGCTCGAGCACGACGCCGAGGCGGTCGCCGCGAGAGCCAGACGCAGACGGGGAGCCGGGCGCAGACGCTCACCGACCGTGCAGGACAACGGGGCGAGCCCACGAGCGAACGGCAACGCCGACGCGCAGATCTCGCTCGAGCTGGTGCCAGCGGTCGACGGCACCGCCGGCGACGCGGCGCCGAGCAGAAGACGCGCGCCGCGCAGACGTAGAGCGAGAGCGGCCGTCGCCGAGTCCGGCGACGACGCGTAGGCCGCGTCAGTCGACGCGGCCGGTCCCGAGGTGGACCTCGCCGGCGTCGAGCAGCAGCTCGCCGTCGGTCCCGCCGTCCGTGGGTCGTACACGCAGCCGACCGTCGTCGGCGACGCCCGCGGCGACGCCGTGCCCGCCGCTCCACGCGATCTCGCGCCCGGCGAGCGCGTCGCGCGTGCGGTAGGCGCCCAGCGCCTGCTCGGGCGAGGCGGCGAGCCAGTGCTCCAGCCGTTCGAGCAGCAGCGCGAGCGCGGGCTCGAGCTGGCGCGGCGCACAGCCGAGCGAGGTCGCGAGCTCGCGCAGCTCCGGCGGGAACGCGTCGTCCTCGACGGCCACGTTGACGCCGATCCCGAGCACGACCCAGCCCTCCTGCGGCCGTCCCTCGGCGAGGATGCCGGCGACCTTGCGCCCGTCGAGCAGCACGTCGTTCGGCCACTTGATCGCGGCCGTGCGGCCGGCGGCGTCGAAGCGGTCGGCCACGTCGGCGACCGCCAGCGCCGCCACCATCGGCAGCAGCCGCGGCGGCTCGCGCAGCACCAGCGAGCAGGCGAGCGCACGGCCCGCCGGCGTCACCCACGCGCGCCCCTGCCGCCCGTGCCCGGCCGTCTGCGCCGCCGCCGTCACGAGCGTCCCGTGCGGCGCCCCGCTCACCGCGAGCCGCTGCGCCCGCACGTTCGTCGAGTCGACGTCGCGCAGGTGGAGGCGGGGTGTGCCGAGCGTCATCTGGTCGCGTCCGCGACGAGCGCGGCGAGCAGGCCGTCGACGTCGTGGGGGTCGGCTTCGAGCGCGGGCGCGAGGCCGTGGGCGCGGAGCGCGTCGGAGGTGATCGGGCCGATCGAGGCGAGGCGGGCGCCGTCGAGCGCGGCCCGTCCGTCGTCGCCGAGGGCGCCGAGCAGGTTCGCCACGGTCGATGCGGACGTGAAGGTGACGTAGTCGGCGGCGCGGACCGTGGCGAGCTGATCGGCGCTGAGCGGCGCGGCGACCGTCTCGTACAGCTCCAGCACGTCGACCCCGGCACCGCGGGCGCGCAGCGCGTCGGGCAGCACGTCGCGGGCGACCATGGCCCGCGCGATCAACGCCCGCCGCACGGGCGCGTCGCCGAGCGCCTCCACGAGCGACTCGGCGACCGCTCTGTCGGGCAGCACGTCCGCGAGCACGCCGTGCGCGCGCAGCGCCCGCGCCGTCGCCGGACCGATCGCCGCGACCCGCGCGCCGTGCAGCGCGCGCGCGTCGAGCCGCGCGTCGGCGAGGCGCTCGAAGAACAGCCGCACCCCGTTCGGCGAGGTGAGGCAGATCAGGTCGTAGGCCGACACGTCCGGTGGCGGCGGGTCGAGCGGCACGACTCTGATCACCGGCGTCTCGACCACCTCCGCGCCCAGCTCGCGCAGCTGCGCCGCCAGCCCGCTCGCCTGCTCGCGGGCGCGGGTCACGGCGACGGTCTTCCCGTACAGGGGCCGCTGCTCGAACCAGCGGATCCCGTCTTCGCGCAGCCCAGCCACCGCTCCTACGACCGTGATCGAAGGCGGTCTCACGCCGGCCTCCGCGGCGCGCTCGGCGATCGTCGCCAGCGTCGCGACGACCGTCCGCTGGCCCGGCAGCGTCCCGCGCTCCACGACGGCGGCCGGCTCGTCCGCAGTGCGCCCGCCGGCGATCAGCTGCTCGGCGATCCGCGGCAGCTGCTTCACGCCCATGTAGAAGACGAGCGTTCCGGGGAACGCCGCCAGCGCCGGCCAGTCGATCGCCGACTCCGGCTTGTCGGGATTCTCGTGACCGGTGATCAACGCGACGGCGCTCGCTCGATCGCGCTGCGTGACGGGGATGCCGGCGTACGCCGGCGCCGCGACGCCGGACGTGACCCCGGGCACCACCTCGAACGGTATCCCCGCCGCGCGCAACACGAGCGCCTCCTCGCCGCCGCGCCCGAACACGAACGGATCGCCGCCCTTCAAGCGCACGACGCGCTTGCCCGCCGACGCGTGCGCGACCAGCAGCCGGTCGATCTCCTCCTGCGGCATCTGCGGCCCGCGCCCCTCCTTGCCGACGTAGATCAGCTCCGCATCCGCGCGCGCGCCGTCGAGCGCGGTCGCCGGGATCAGCCGGTCGTAGAGGATCGCGTCGGCCGCCGCGATCAGCTCGAGCGCGCGCGCGGTCAGCAGGCCGGGGTCGCCGGGGCCGGCGCCGACGAGGTGCACGACGCCGGGCGGCGGCGCGTCCCCGTGAGCGGGCCCGCTCACAAGCGCGTCCCCTCCGGCGTCGAGGCCGGCGGCGCGCCGCCGTTCTCCGTCGCGAGCGCCTCGCACGCCGCCAGCAGCTCGTCAGCGCCGGATGTGCGCATCCGCTGCGCGACCTCGGCGCCGAGCGCCTCAGGCGACGCTCCGAGCGGGTCGCCGAGCTCGTCGCGCAGCCACGCCGACCCGTCGGGCAGGCCGAGGAACGCGCGCAGGGTCAGCGCGCCGTCGTCCGCCAGCACGGCGTGCGCGCCGAGCGGCGTGTTGCAGGAGGCGCCGAGCGCTCGTGCCAATGCCCGCTCCGCCTCCAAGCAAGCGCCGACGTGCGGGTCATCGATACCGCCCAGGCGCGCGCGGGTCGCAGTGTCGTCCGCGCGCGCCTCGACGACGAGCGTGCCCTGCCCGGGCGCGGGGACGAGCGCGTCGAGCGAGCAGCCGGCCTCCCCGGCGCGACCGAGGCGCTCGAGCCCCGCCATCGCCAGGACGATCGCCGCGAAGTCGCCCGCGACGAGCTTGCGCAGGCGCGTGTCGACGTTGCCGTGCAGCGCGACGATCTGGAGGTCAGGGCGCAGTGCGCGCAGGCCGGCCGCGCGCCGCAGGCTGCTCGTGCCGACGCGGGCGCCTTCCGGCAGTTCCTCCAGCGACGCCGCTCCGCACAGCGCGTCGCGCGGGTCGACGCGTTCGGGGACGGCCGCGAGCGCGAACCCCTCCGGCAGCTCCGTCGGCACGTCCTTCGCCGAGTGGACCGCGGCGTCGACCTCGCCGGCGGCGAGCGCCGCCTCCAGCTCCTTGACCCAGCGGGACTTGTCGCCGAGCAGGATCCCGCGGTCGCCGCTCGTCGTGATCGCGACGACCTCGACGCCGGCGTCGGC
>DASVFS010000219.1:0-19611 GCA_036379915.1 Conexibacter sp.
ACGAAGCGCGCACCGGCGGCCGCCGCGGCGGCGACCTGGTCGGCGTGCAGGACGGTGCCGAGGCCGAGCAGCAAGCCCTCGTCCTCGCACAACGCCTCCAGCGCGCGCTCGACGTCCGGCGTCGTTCGGGTCAGCTCGATCGCGCGCAGCCCCGCCGCCGCACACGCCCGCGCGGTCGCGACCGCATCCTCCACGTCGGCCGTGCGCAGCACCGGCACGACGCGCTGCGCCGCGAGCGCGGCGAGGACGTCGGCGCGGCTCACGCCCGCGCGCCCTCGTCGAGCGGCTCCGCCGCCGGCAGCTCGGCCAGCAGCGCGACGACCTCATCGGCGCTCGGATACCCGGCCGCGCAGCCGTCGCGGCCGACGCTCAGGCTCGCGGCCGCGACGCCCCACGCGAGGCTGCGGGCGACGTCCTCGCCGCGCAGTCGCGCCGCCAGGTAGGCGCCCGCGAGCGCGTCGCCGGCGCCGCCCGCGTTGCGCACTGGCACGTCCGGCGCGGGTTGACGCCAGCCGGTCGCGCCGTCGAACGCGACCGCCGGATCGCCGCCGTCGCTCAGCACGAGCTCGTCCGGGCCGTCCGCCAGCAGCGCCCGCAGCGTGACCGGGTCGCCGCTGCCGAACACCGCCTCGGCGTCCTCGCGCGAGCCGACGACGATGTCGCTCGCACGCGCGAAGGCTGTCAGCCGGGCGATGTCGCCGCCGAGCGCAGGACGGTGGTTGAGCACGCACGCCACGCGCACCCCGCTGTCGCGTGCGAGCCGCGTCGCGTGCACGGCGGTGCGCGCGGAGAAGTCCGACACGGCGAGCGTGATCCCGGTCACGACGAGCACGCCCAGGCGCTCGAACAGCCGCGCGTCCAGGTCCTCGGGGGCGAGTCGGCTGCCGGCCGAGCCCCTGCGCCAGTAGACGAAGCGATGCGACCCGTCCGCAGTCGTCTCGTTGACGTACAGGCCGGTCGCGGCGTCCGCGTCGGTTCGCACGCCGGTCGCGTCGACCCCGTTCGCGGCCCAGAACGCGCGCAGCCGCCGGCCGAGGCCATCGTCGCCGACGCGCGCCGCGAGCCGCACGGGCGCCCCCAGCCGCGCCGCCATCACGGCGACGTTCGACGCATCCCCGCCGAAGCCGAGCGCCGCCTCGCCCGGCTCGGCGCCGAGCGCGATCTCGGCGAGCGGCTCGCCGACCGCCGCGAGCGCCGTCACAGCGGGCCGAGGCGCTCGTGATGCGGGACGACCGCGTCGAGGTGCGCGTGCATGCACGTCGCGGCACGCTCGACGTCGCCGTCGCGGACCGGCTCGAACACCATCCGGTGCTGCTCGATCTCCCACTCGCGGTAGCCGGGCAGCGCCTCGAGCAGCTGGCCGCGCTCGGTGAGGATCTCGACGAACGAGCAGACGAAGCTGGCGAGCACGTCGCTGTGGGCGGCCTCGGCCAGCTGCACGTGGAAGCGCACGGCCGGCTCGACGGCGGGCGTGCCGCCGGCGAGCGCCTGCTCGTGGTCGCGCAGCGCCTGCTCGACTTCCTGCAGGTCGGTCTCGGTGCGCCGCTCGGCCGCCAGCCGCGCGGTGTGGACCTCGACGAGCTGGCGCGCCTCGAACAGCTCGCGCGTGACGCCGCGGGCAAGCGCCGCCGCGATCGCGTGGGGGACGGCCGCGCCGGCCGTCGGGTTGGCGACGAACGCGCCCTGGCCGTGGCGGATCTCGAGCACGCCGATCATCGCCATCCCGTTGATCGCCTCGCGCACGGTCGAGCGGCCGACGCCGAACGCGACCATCAGGTCGCGTTCGGACGGGATCCGCGTGCCGGGGCGGAGATCCTTGTCGCGGATCTCGGCGAGCAGCTGCTCTGCCACCGTCTCGGCCAGCTTGCTGCGGCTGATCGGGGAAAACGTCAGCGAGGAGGTGCTTGACATCCGCGGCACAGATCGTCATGTTAGCAGTATGGCAGTCATCAGACCAGCAGACGACTCCGGCGGAACGGTCGTCGTCACCGGCGCCGCGAGCGGCATCGGGGCCGCGACCGCGCGGCTCGCCGCCGCGCGTGGTGACGCGGTGGCGCTGCTGGATCGCGATGGCGCCGCCGTCGAGGCGGCCGCGCACGAATTGCGCGACGCGGGCGCCAAGGCGCTCGGGCTGGCCTGCGACGTCGCCGGCGAGCGCGAGGTCGACGACGCGTTCGCGGCGGCAGTCGCGCAGCTCGGCCCGCTGCGCGGCGTCGTCGCCTCCGCGGGCATCGACCGCGGCGGTCTGCTGCACGAGCTCGACGCCGCCGCCTGGGACGAGCTGATCGCCGTCAACCTGCGCGGCACGTTCCTGACCTGCCGCGCCGCGCTGCGCCGGCTGCTGGACGCCGGCGGCGGCGGCTCGATCGTGTGCGTCTCCTCGCCGTTCGCGCTCGTCGCGGCGCCCGGCGGGACCGGCGCCTACAGCGCCTCGAAGGGCGGCGTCTGCGCGCTCGTGCGCTCGCTCGCCGTCGACTACGGCCCGCACGGCATCCGCGTCAACGCGATCCTGCCCGGTCCGACCGAGACGCCGCTGATGTGGGCGAACGTGTCGGCCGACGAGGTCGCCGCCACGCGCGAGACCGTCAAGCACGAGGTGCCGCTCGGCCGGCTCGCGGGCGCCGAGGAGCCGGCCAAGGCGGCGCTGTGGCTGCTGTCCGACGAGGCCGCCTACGTGACCGGCGCACAGCTCGCGTGCGACGGCGGCGTGCTCGCGAAGGCCTCGATCTCGGTGTGAGCGAGATGGCGCCCGCGACGCTCACCCGCACGACCGCGCAGACGCTGCGCCCAGGGCCGCTCGCCGCCGTGAGCGAGCTGGCGACGCGCCTCGACGCCGGCGCGCTGCTCGCCTCCAGCACGCCGGCCGTGCGCTGGCTCGGCGTCGCGCGGCCCGCCGGCGTGCACGTGCTCGTGAGCGACGGCGAGGCGGTGCTGGTCGCGCCGGACGGCGCGCCGCTCGACGCGCCCGCGGCGCTCGACGCCGGCGCTCCGTCGGTCGAGCGCTATGCGCCGGGCGAGCTGCCGGCCGCGCTCTCCCGCTCGCTCGCTCGCGCCGCACTCGATGCCGGCGAGCCGCTGGCGCTGGAGCGGGACGCGCTCCCGCTCAGCGCCGCCGCCGCGCTCGGCGAGCGCCCGACGATCGAGGCCGGCGCCGCGCTCACGCGCGCCCGCGCGCGCAAGGACGCGGAGGAGCTGGCGCTGATCGAGGCGGCGGCGGAGCTCGTCTCGGTCGGCCACAACGCGCTGCGCGAGGCTGCGCGCGCGGGACGGACCGAGCTGGACTTGTGGGGAGCCACGCGTGCGGCGATCGAGGCGGCCAAAGGCCGTCCGCTGCACGCGGTCGTCGACCTGATGGCGGGTGAGCAAACGGCCCTCGTGGGTGTCCCCCCAAGCGGCGCGTCCGTGGCGGCGGACGCGCCGATCCTCTTCGACCTCGCGCCGCGCCACGACGGCTGGTGGGCCGACTCGTGCGCGACGTTCGTCGCGGGCGGCGGCGCGCCCACCGCGGCGCTGCGCCGTCTCCACGATGCCGCGCGCGCCGCGCTCGAGCACGGCATCTCGAGGGCGCGCCCCGGCATTCGCGCCCGCGACCTCGACGCGCTGATCCGCTCACGGCTCGACGAAGCCGGCTTCGACTGCCCTCACCACATCGGTCACGGCGTCGGCGCCGCGCCGCAGGAGGAGCCGTGGATCGATCGCGACGCGCCGCTCGTGCTGGAGGAGGGGATGGTCGTCGCGCTCGAGCCGGGCGCCTACCGCGACGGTCTCGGTGCGCGCGTCGAGCACCTGCTGCTGATCGAGGCCGACGGCGCGCGGCCGCTCACGCGCCACTCGCTGTCCCTCACCTGAATCAGACGACACCCGAAAGGACCGACCCTTGCGCATCACCGCCATCGACTGCCACGTCCTCGTGCAGCCGGCCTTCGACACGACGGCGGCCAGCTCCGCCCAGGACGACATCGTCGTCGAGATCCACACCGACGAGGGCGTCAGCGGGATCGGCGAGACCGACGTCAACCCGTGGATCGCGCGCGCCTGCATCGAGGCGCCCGGCACGCACAACATGGGGCTCGGGCTGCGCGAGATGCTGATCGGCGCCGACCCGATGGACGTCGAGGGGCTGTGGGAGAAGCTGTACGTCGGCTGTGCGATGAACGGCCGCCGCGGCGCCGTCATCAACGCCATCGGCGCGCTCGACGTCGCGCTGCACGACCTGCGCGGCAAGGCGCTCGGCAAGCCCTGCCACGAGCTGCTCGGCGGCGCCGTGCGCGACCACGTCGTGCCGTACGCGTCGCTGCAGCCGGAGACGTCGAACTTCGAGGACTACCGCGACTCGATGATCGACTGGGCGAAGAAGGCGGTCGCCGCGGGCTTCAAGGCGGTCAAGGCGGAGGTGACGCTCGAGGGTCCCTACGCGCACACCGGCCTGCGCGAGCCATGGGAGCGCTCGACGGAGGTGCTCGAGGGCGTGCGCAACGCGATCGGCCCCGACGCCGCGCTGCTCGTCGACGTGCAGTACGCGTTCCCCGACGCCGACACCGCGCTCGCGGTGATGCGCACGTGGGAGTCGCTGAACCTCTACTTCGTCGAGACGCCGTTGTGGCCCGACGACCTCGACGGCTACGCGCGCCTCGCCGACCAGCCGATCCCGATCGCCGCCGGCGAGTGGCTGACGACCCGCTTCGAGCACCTCGACCTGATCGAGCGCGGGAAGATCTCCGTCTCGCAGCCGGACGTCGGCCGCGTCGGCGGCCTCACGGAGGCCAAGCGCGTGTGTGACATCGCCGGCGAGCGCGGCCTGCGCGTCGTGCCGCACCTGTGGAAGACGGGCATCTCGATCGCCGCCGCCGCGCACCTCGCGGCCGTCACGCCGCACTGCGACTACATCGAGTTCCTTCCACCCCAGCTGTGTGAGGCGGGACTGCGCAAGGACCTGACCCGCGACGAGCTCGAGATGTTCGACGGCGTGATCCCGCTGCCGACCAAGCCCGGCCTCGGGATCGAGCTCGACCGCGAGGCGCTCGCCGCCTACGCGGCCGAGGCGGAGCGGCTGGTCCAAGGAGCGCAGGTGGCCTGATGGGCGGGCCGCGCCAGCGGATGCGCTAGCGTTCCATAGATGGCCGTCGATATAACGCTCGCCCCGAAGCGCAAGCGCGCGGCGGGGGAGCGCTGCTGCGAGCCGGTCGCGCTGCCCGAGGTGGACGCGGCCGGCGCGGAGCGGATCGCGGCGGTCGCGAAGGCGCTCGCCGACCCGATCCGCGTGCAGCTCGTCGACGTGCTGCGCACGCACGCGGGGGAGGTGTGCGTGTGCGAGCTGGAGCCGCTGTTCGCGATCTCGCAGCCGACGCTCTCCCACCACCTGCGCAAGCTGCGCGAGGCCGGGATCGTCGGCGTCGAGCGGCGCGGCCTGTGGGCCTACTACTACGTCCACCCGCACGCGATCGAGGAGCTGCGCGCATGGCTGGGCGACCCGGCCTGATCCGCCGCGCGCTGGCGGAGGCGCTCGCCGCGTTCGCGCTCGTGTTCGCCGGCTGCGGCGCGATCGTCGCCGACGCCGCCTACGACGGCGCGCTCGGGGCGGTCGGCGTCTCCGCCGTCTTCGGGCTCGTGATCATGGCGATGATCTACGCGACCGGGCACCTGTCCGGGGCGCACATCAACCCCGCCGTGACCGTCGCCTTCGCGCTGACGCGGCACTTCCCGCTGCGGGACGCGCTCGCGTACGTCGCCGCGCAGCTCGCGGGCGCCGTCGCCGGGGCGTTGGTCCTGCTGGCCGCCTGGGCCGACAAGCCGGCGGCGCTCGGAGCGACCGTGCCGAGCGTCGGCGCGGGCACCGCACTGCTGTACGAGGTGATCCTGACCGGCGTCCTGATGTTCGTGATCGTCGCGGTCGCGACCGACACGCGCGCGGTCGGCGCGGCCGCCGCGCTGGCGATCGGCGGGACGGTCGGCCTTGACGCGCTGTTCGGCGGCCCGGTCACCGGCGCGTCGATGAACCCGGCGCGCTCGCTCGGCCCGGCGCTCGCGGCCGGCGAGTGGCGCGACTTCTGGGTCTACGTCGCCGGCCCGCTGCTCGGCGCCGCGCTCGGCGCGCTCGCGTACCAGCTCGTGCGCGGCGAGCCCGCACGTGCGCCGGTCGCGGCGGAGGCGGCCTGATGGCGACCGCCCTGTTCGTCTGCCTGCACAACGCCGGCCGCTCGCAGATGAGCGCCGCGCTGTTCGCACGTGAGGCCGCCGGCCGTCACGAGGCGCTGTCCGCCGGCACGCTCGCCGACCCGGACGGTGCCGTGCACCCGGAGGTCGTCACGGTCATGCGCGAGCTGGGAGTCGACCTCGCCGACCGCAGACCGCAGCGCCTGACGCACGCACTGGCCGCGCAGGCGGACGTCGTCGTCACGATGGGCTGCGGCGACAGCTGCCCGTTCATCCCGGGCAAGCGCTACGTCGATTGGCAGCTGCCGGACCCGAAGGGCCAGCCGCTCGAGGCCGTCCGCGCGACGCGCGACGAGATCGCCGCGCGCGTGCGGCGGCTGGTCGCCGAGCTGGACGAGCGCTGACGGCTCAGCGGCGGTACGCCGCGACGAGGTCCGCGGGGGTCAGGCGCAGGTCGAGGGCGGCGTCGGGGTCGAAGCCGTTGCGGGACACGCCGACCAGCAGGGTGCGCGCGTCGGCTCCCGGGAGCGCCGCCAGCTGTGTCGCGAGCAGTGCGGCATCGGCGCGCCGGAACGGTTGTCCGTCACGCCACTTGATCGACCCCGCGAACGCGATCGTGCTCGCCTGCGGCAGCGTGTCGCCGCCGACGAGGTCGATCTCGGTCGTGCTCGTGCGGTTCCAGAAGGCGCCGACGTGGCGGGCCGCGCCGAAGCGCCTGTCGGGCAGCGCCTGCTCGATCGCCTGACGTATCAGCGGCTCAATCGCGCGGCCGCGGAAGGTGGACCAGTCGCGCTGCACGTCGGCGATCGCCAGCTCGCCGCGGCCGCGCTCGATCACGTCGGTCGCGGGTCCGACGAAGCGCAGCCAGAAGCGCAGATACGGGTCCGCGACGACGTACTGGCGGTTCTTCGGCGACGGCTTCGTCGAATAGGGATTGAGCCGGTCCACCACGCCCTTGTCGACGAGCGCGCCGAGCGCCCGGTCGAGCGACGACTGCGGCAGGCCGGTGCGGGCCAGGATCGCCTTGTGCGCGCGTGCGTCGGCGCCGATCGCCGCCAGCACGGCGCGCGCCTGGAGGTCGGTCGGAAACTCGGCGGCCAGCGAGCGCTCGGCGCTGATCACGAGGAACGAGCTCGGGTCCGTCAAGGCGTCCGCGAGGTACGCGTCCAACGACCGGCCACGCTCCCACTCGAGCGCCAGCACGGGAAACCCGCCGATCACGAGCACGATCGGGTCGGCACGGGTCGTGTCGCGCACCGCAAGCGTCAGCGCCGCCTCCCACGTGCGCGCCGCGGCGCCCCCGCGGACGTCCTCACCCGCGGGGGTGTCGGAGCGGGCGATGGCTTTACAACAAGATCTGATTGATTCATATTCTGTTTTTTTCTTGGCAAGGGTACGCTCGCCCGGCGGACGAGCGCTGACGGCTCAGCGGCGGACCGTGACGCGGGAGCGGCCCGCGCGGTCGAGCCGCAGGCGCGCGGTGCCTGCGACCGTGCGCTGGCCGGCGCCGTCGTGCGCGACGACGCGGACGCGGTGGGCGCCCTGCGCGAGCGCGCCGCGCGGGAACGCGAAGCGCGTCGCGCGCGTGCGCGCGACCGGTCGCCCGTCGACCCACACGACGTACGTGACGGGGCCGAGCACGTCGCTCGCCGCCGACCACGACAGGCGCGGGCGCCGCGCGCGGGACCAGGACGACGGCGTCAGCGCGAACGGCGCCGGCGGCGCGTCGACGACGGCCGCCGCGATCTGGCGGTCGCCGTCGGCGCCCTGCGCGAACGCGACGAGCGCGTCGCCCGCGCCCGAGCCGGCGAGCGCCAGCTCGCGCACGGCGCCGCCGAAGGCGGTGTAGAGCGGCCGCGCGGACAGCGTCGTGGTCGCGTCGAGCTCCTGCACGGCGACCTCGCCGCCGCCGCCCTCGGTCGCCGCGGCGAGCACGTTGCGCCCGCTTGCGCCCGCCACCGCGAGCGGGGCAGGAGCGGGCAGCGCCGGGCTGTCGAGGTCGGCGAGCGCGAACGGGCCGGGCGCCGGCCGGTAGGCGAGCGCGGCGGCGCCGCCGCGCGCGAACGCGAGCAGCGCGTCGTCGCGCCCGGCGAGCGTGACGCCGGGAACGCCGACGGCGCCCGCGGCGACGAGCTCCGGCCCGTCGAAACGCGTGCCGCTGCCGCTCTCCGCGTCCTGCAGCTCGTTGACGTAGACGCGCGGCGCGCCCGCCGGATCGCCCGGGTCGGGCAGCTGGCGGAACGCGACGACGACGCGGCCGAGGTCGTTCTCGGCCACGTCGAACGCGTCGGCGGCGCCGCGCACGAGTCTGCCGTCCGCCCGCAGCGGGCTCGCCGCCAGCGGCACGCCGAGGCGCGTTCCGAACACGCGCCGGACCCACACGCGGTCGACGAAGTCGTCGTCGGGCTCGCTCCAGGCGACGGCGCCGTTGCCGCTCGCGTCGAGCGCGACGCGCGGCGCGTTCTCGGCGCGCGGAAAGCGCTGCGGCGCGGCGCGGTCGCGGTTCGCCGGCACGCCGAGGCGTTGCCAGCGCGAGCCGTCGAAGCGTGCGAGCCGCACCTCGCCGGCGACGTAGCCGGCCGGCAGCGTCGGGTTCGCGAACGAGCGGATCACGCGGTATGTCAGCAGCGCCGCGCCAGCGGGGCTCGTCGCGATCGAGGGGTACGTCGCGCGGTCCTCGCCGATCGTGAAGTCGACGAGCGTCGGCGCGAGGAAGCGCCCGCGGCCGCGCGGCAGCGCCGCCGCCCACAGGCTGTCGAGCCCGTCGCCGCCGTCCTGCGCCCACGCGACGACGAGGCGTCCGCCGCCGGCGGCGCCGATGCACGGCCACGCCGAGTCGAACCGCTGGCCCGCGTCGACGCGCTGCGGCGGATGCCAGCGGCGGCCGTCGAAGCGCGCCGCGAACACATGCGGGTGGCCGTCGTCGACGCGCCGGTACACGAGCCCGCCGGTGCCGTCGGCGGCCATCGCGACGCCGCCGAGCTCGAGCAGCTCCGGCGCGGGGCCGTCGAGCGTCACGACGTCGCCGACGCTCGCGCGCGCTTGCGACGCGCACGCGAGCAGGAGGCAGAGGACGGCGAGGGCGCCGCGACGCGCGCGCGTTGGCATCGGCGGCAGTCTGCTGCGGCGCCCCGTTGCACCTGTGAACAGCCCGTTGGAAATCTGTGGCGAGATGTGAACGGTCACGAGTCGGCAACCGACCGCCGCACGCCCGGGACGACGATGGCGCCGCTCTCGCCAGTCAACCCCGTTCCACGAAAGGACCGGACTGTCCATGAAGCTCTCGAGGCGTGCCCGCGTGTCCGCGATGGCGGCCTGCGGCGTCGCGGCGATCGCCGCGGCGGCCCCCGCCGCCCACGCGGCCTACCCCGATCCGCTGTACCCGTCGACCCACGACCAGCAGTGCGAGCGCTCGGCGTCGCTGATCCAGGGCCTCGGCTCCTCGCTCCAGCGCACCGCGCAGCTCAACTGGGGCGCCGAGATCGTCGCTCCCGATCCGGCCGCCGCGCTCGCGAAGGGCTTCGGCTACGACGCCGGCGGCTGCGCCACGTACAAGCTGCCGGCCGACGGCGGCACGAAGAAGATCACCTACGCCCCGTCGGGCAGCGGTGCGGCCCGCACGGCGTTCGGCGCGATCGACGCGCCGGGCGGCGCGCGCAACACGACGATCGACTTCGGCGGCACGGACGACGCGCCGACCGACACGCAGCTGACGAACGCCAACGAGGGTCCGAGCATCGTCGCCGGCCCCGACGCCGACGACGGCGTGCTCGAGACGATCCCGGTCGCGCAGGCGGCCATCTCGGTCGTGATCCGCATCCCGGACGGCTGCCAGATCGCCTCGTCGACCGCCCGTCAGCTCTCGCGCACGAAGGTCGAGGGCTTCTTCCGCGGCCTCGCCGCCTTCGACCAGTGGTACGAGCTGTTCGGCACCTCGAACGTGAAGGCGAGCGCCGGCAGCGGCCTCACCGACGCGCAGTGCCAGGCGAAGAAGCCGGCGCGCGTGGTGCGCTTCGACAACTCGGGCTCGACGTTCCTGTTCAAGGGCTACCTGCAGCAGGCGGCGGCGGGCGCGTTCGACTGGCGCGAGCCCAACCAGGGCGGCACGCTGGCGAACAACGCGTGGCCCTCGACGACGGTCACCGCGGGCGTCAACGGCGCCGGCGCGCTGCTCGACAGACTCACCGCGCAGGACGTCAACGGCGGCATCGGCTACGCCGACCTCGCCAGCGCGCGCGGTCGCAACTACGGCTGGGACTACAACAGCGGCGTGCTCGCGCCGGACGATCGCACGCTGTGGGTGCGCGTCCAGCGGATCTCCGACAGCAGCTACATCAGCCCGGCGAAGACCGACAACCAGCTGGGCGCGAAGGGCGCGCGCTGCACCGGCGTGACCTACACGAACCAGCCGAGCGACACGACCGGCAGCTGGTACAACACGACGGCGGTCCTGACCGCGGTCGACTACCCGATCTGCGGCCTCACGTACGTGCTGGCCTGGCAGAGCCCGTCGGCCGTCGGCATCAACAGCCTCGGTCGCGCGGTCGGTCGTCGCGACTACATCGGCTACCAGCTGGACCGCCCGGGTCTCGGCACGACGCCGCCGGCCTCGCAGTGCGACCCGTCGGATCCGCGCTACGGCAAGGGGCAGTGCAAGCTGCCCGCCAACGACTACGCCCGCCTGCCGGGGGACATCCTGACGAAGTCCCAGGCCGGCGCAGAGACCCTCGCTCCGTAACAGGACGAGGCGGACACCCGCACTGAGGGGTGCGGGGCGACACCATCGCACGGATGCGAGCGGACGGCCGGGTCTTCTGACCCGGCCGTCCCGCTTAACGAGTCCGTCACGAGTGCGGACGGTTTCGCTCCTACGCTGGCCCCCGTGCTGCGGCGCGTCCCGACCGGCCTCCTGCTGACGCTGCTGCTCGCCGCGGCCTCGACGGCGTCGGCGCGCGCGCAGCTGGCGCCGGGCAACGGCACAAGCGGCGACTGGACGCTGATCGGCGGCACGCAGGTGACGGCGGCCGCGCGCTTCGGCGACGTCGTCTACCTCGGCGGCAGCTTCACCGGGATCGCGCGCCGCGCGCCCGGGGTCGCCGCCTTCGACACGACGTCCGGCGACGTCGCGGTCGACGCCGCGCTCGACGCGCCCGCGACGGCGACGGCGATCGCCGCGGCGCCGGACGGCGGCGTCTACCTGGCCGGGCCGTTCGTCGGGGCGGAGGGCGTCGCGCAGGCACGCCTGCTGCGGCTCGACCCCGACGGCAGGCTCGACCGCACGTTCCGGCCGCGGGTCGCCGACGGGTCGATCGAGGACGTCGACGTCGCCGCCGACGGGACCGTCTACGTGGCGGGCAGCTTCACGAGCGTCGGCGGCCAGACGCGCAGCGGGCTCGCGGCGCTCGACGGCACGACCGGCGCGCTCGAGGGGTGGCTGCCGGCGCTGCCGGCCGGGACCACCGTCAGACAGCTCGTGCTCGGCGGCGGCGGCGCCTACGTCGTCGGCGGCTTCACGAGAGTCGGGGCGCAGGCGCGCGCGGGCGTCGCGCAGCTGTCGCTCGCGACCGGCGCCGCGACGGCCTGGAACCCGGCTCCGACCGGCACGGTCAGCTCGCTCGCGCTCGACGGCGCGACGGTCTATCTCGGCGGCAGCTTCACGCAGGTCGGCGGCGTCGCGCGCAGAGCGCTCGCGGCGGTCAGTGCGAGCGACGGCGCTCTGCTGCCGTGGAGTCCCGCGCCCGACGGCAGCGTCGCGCTCGTGCGCGCCCGCGACGGCGTCGTCTACGTCAGCGGCGCGTTCAACACCGTCGGCGGCGGCGTCCGCCATCGCGTCGCGGCGCTCGACGGCGACAGCGGCGCCGCGACCGCCTGGGATCCCGGGATCGCGACCGACGACGCGCCGAGCGCGATCCTCCCGACCGCCGCGCGCGTGTACCTCGGATTCGCGACCGCGCCCGGCCGCACCGTCTCCGTCGCGGGCACGCCGCGCTGCGGGCTCGCCGCCGTCGATGCGACGAGCGGGGCGGTCGCGCCGGCGTGGGACCCGCAGCTGTCCGACCTCGCCGCCCGCTGCGGCGGCGGCGTCGACGGCGTGCGCGGGCTCGCGCTCGCCGGCGGCGAGCTGTGGGCGGCGGGCCGCTTCGAGGTCGCGAACGTGCGGCGGCGGCCCGGGCTGGCTGCCCTCGACGTCGCCGCCGACGCGCCGACCGCGTGGGCGCCCGAGACGAGCGCGCCGAACCCCTCCGGGCAGTCCGGCGTGCGCGCGCTCGCCGTCTCGGCCGACGGCGCGACCGTCTTCCTCGGCGGGCAGTTCACGAACGTCGACGGCGTCCCGCGGCTCAACGCCGCCGCCGTCGCGGCGAGCGGCTCCGCGACCGCGCCCGCCGACGTGACCGACTGGAACCCGGCGCCGAACGGCCGCGTGAACGCGCTCGCGCTCAGCGCCTCCGGCAACCGCGTCTACCTCGGCGGCGAGTTCACGAGACTGAGCGCCGCCGCGCGCGCCCGCCTCGCCTGGGTCTCCCCGGCGACGGGGACGGCGTCCGCATGGGCGCCCAACCCCGACGGCAAGGTCAGCGACCTCGCGCTCGCCGCCGGCGGGACCGTCTTCGCCGCGGGCGCGTTCGCGCACGCGGGCGCGCAGACGACCGCGCCGGAGCGCAACGGGATCGCGGCGCTCGACCCGACGAGCGGCGTCGCGCTCGCATGGGACGCGGCCGCGCCCGCCGGGACGCAGCTCGACAGCGTCGCGCTCGCGGACGGGCGCGTGTACGTCGGCGGCAGACTCGACGGCGCGATCGGCGGGGCGGTGCGCCACGGCGTCGCGGCGCTCGACGAGGCGACCGCGGCGGCGCTCGCGTGGGATCCGCAGGTCGCCGGCCGCAGCGCGCGCGTCCAGCGCGTCACGCCGGCGCCCGACGGGTCCGTGTTCCTCGCGGGCGACTTCGCGAGCGCGGGCGGCGTCGCGCACGCCAGCGCCGCGCAGGTCGCGCCCGACGGCTCGGTCACGCCCTGGAGCCCGGTCGCGCTCAGCCCGGGGTCGGCGCCGCCGCCGTTCCAGTTCGTCGGCGACCGCGCGATCGCCGGGGGCGGCTTCACGAGCGCCGGCGGGCGGACGCAGGCCGGCTTCGCGATCTTCGCGCCGGCGCTCGCGCCGTCGGCGGCCACGGCGCCGGCGGTCGCGTCGGCCGGCACGCCCGTCGTCGGTGCGACGCTCACCTGCCAGCCGGGCGCCTACGACGGCTCGGGGCCGTTCACGCTGGCCTACGCGTGGCTGCGCGACGGTGCGCCGATCCCCGGCGAGACGCGCACGACCTACGTCACGACGCTCGACGACGCCGGGCACCAGCTCGGCTGCAGCGAGCGCGCCGCCAACGCGGCGGGGGCCGCCGAGCAGACGAGCTCCGGCGTGCTGGTCGCGCCGCAGCCGCCGGCCGCGCTGGCGGCGCCGGCGGTCGGCGGCGAGCCGTGGGCCGGCGGCGTCGCGCGCTGCTCGAGCGGCCTGTGGCGCAACGCGCCGACCGCCTACGCCTATCGCTGGCTGCGCGACGGCGTCGTCGTGCCGGGTGCGAGCGACGCCGCGCTCGCGCTCACCGCGGCGGACCTCGGGCATGCGCTCGCGTGCGAGGTGACGGCCGCCAACGGCGCCGGGCAGGCGGTCTCGCGCAGCGACCCGCTGCTCGTCGGTCCGGCGCCGCCGTTCAACCGCGCGAGCCCGCTCGCGAGCGGCACGCCGACGGTCGGCGCGCAGCTGAGCTGCGACCCGGGCTCGTGGGACGGCGCGACGTCGTACGCGTTCGGCTGGCTGCGCGACGGCACGGCGATCGCCGACGCCGCGGGGGCGCAGCGACTGCTCACGAGCCGCGACCTCGGCCACCTGCTGGCCTGCCGCGTGAGCGCGAGCGGGCCCGGCGGGACGCGCGTCGCCGACAGCGCGCCGCTGCGCGTGAGCGCACCGCCGCACGGGACGGCGCGCTTCGCGGACGAGCCGGACGACGAGGATTCGGCGCCCGGCCCCGAGCGGCTCGAGCTGCGCCGTGCGCGCGTCGGGCGCGACGGCGCGCTGCTGCTGACGATCGCCGTGCCGGTCGCGAGCGCGCTGCACGTCGAGGCGACGGCGACCGCGATCGCGCGCGGCGGGCGCTCGCGCAGCCGCGCGCTCGTGCTCGGCCGCGCGAGCGCGCGTGCCGACGCGCCCGGGCTCGTGCGCCTGCGGCTCGCCCCGCGCGCGGCCGGGCGGCGGGCGCTGCGCGCGAGCGGCGAGCGCGGCCTGCGCGTGCTGCTGCGCGTGCGCGCGCAGCCGCTGGGGGGCGGCGAGCGGCTGCTCGATCGCGCGCGCGTGACGCTGCGCGCACCCGGCGCATAGCGGCGGTCGCACGAGGCAGCGCTCCGCGAGGGTGCTGTCAGCATGCTAGTCTCATCCCATGAGCATTATTCAGGTCAAGAACGTGCCCCCGGCGATGCATCACGAGCTGCGGCGTCGCGCCCAGCAGGAAGGCACGACGATCCGCGACTATGTGATGAAGCTGATCGAGCGCGACCAGCGTCGTCCTTCGAGGCAGGATTGGCTCGAGCGCGTCTCGGAGCTGAAGCCCGTGGCGGTGTCGCAGTCCGCCGCCGAGGTCGTCCGAGCAGCGCGCGAAGAGCGCGATCAACGGCTGGAGGCCCGCGCAGGCCGCCCTGCTGCGGCGAAGCGCAAGGCAAGCGGTGGCCCACGCGGTCGTTGACGCCTCCGTCGTCGTCGACCTGCTCGTCGAGCATCCGCGCGCAACGGGCGTTCGGATGGCGCTGGAGGGCATCGACGGCGTGGCGCCGAGCCTGCTCGACGCCGAGGTGCTCCATGCGATCACGCGCTACGTCCGGCGCGGAGAGATGTCCGACGAGCGCGCGCAGCAGGCGCTCGCGCTCTTGATCGACGCTGACATCGACCGCTTCCCGATCGCTCCACTGGTGGCCGACGCGTGGGCGCTGCGCCACAACGTCAGCTCCTATGACGCGTTCTACATCGCGCTCGCGCGCAGCCTTGCCTGTCCGCTCATCACATGCGACCGGGCGCTCGCAGGCGCTCCCGGCCTCGGCGTCACAGTGACCGTGATCGACGGCTGAGCGCGAATCGCGCTGCAGCGCCCGCCGCTCCCGCCGACCACCGTCGCGTCCGCAGCCGTCACGCCTGCCTCGTGTGGCGTGGCCTTCACCGCTTGATCACCAGACGGTCACGAGCCGGCCACGATGCACTCATAGATTGACCGCTCGGCGGTCCCGGCCCTCAGCGAGCCCGCCGGCCACTCCGTGCTCACCGTGCCTTCCCCTCACCCGCCGGCCGTTCGGCGCCGCGTGCGCTGCGGACTGCTCGCGACCGCGCTGCTGCCCGTGCTCGCGGCGCTCGCCGGACTCGCCGCGCGCGCGCAGGCGGAGTACGCGCCGGGCGCGACGCCCGCCTCGACGTCGACGACCGAGCTGGGCGACCGCGACTCGACCGCGCCCGCGATCTCCCGCAACGGGCGCTACGTCGTCTTCCGCGCCACCTCGGCCGCGCTGCTCGGGCCGCTGTTCGACCCCGCCGCGCCGTCCGCGAGCGGGCTCGTGCGCAAGGACCTGCTGACCGGCGCGGTCGAGCCGGTCGCGCCGACCGGGGCAGGCGGCGCTCCGTCGCTGAGCGGCGACGGCCGCTACGTGCTGTTCGAGACGGCGATGCCGCTCGCCGCCGGCGACGGCAACGCGCGCACCGACGTGTACCGGCGCGACATGACGCAGCCGCTCACCGCGGAGGACGCCTACGCGCTCGTCTCCTCGCTCGACGGACCGCCGCGCGCGCCCAGCTATCGCGGCGCCGGGATCGGCAGCCGCAGCGGCCGCGCCGGCTTCGGACTGAGCGTCGACGGGCAGACCGCCGTCTTCTGGACCGACAGCGAGTCGACGCTGCCCGGCGGCGGCGCGGCCGGCTTCGCGCCGCGCGCGCAGGTGCTCGTGCGCAGCGTCGACGCGCAGCGGACGCTGCTCGTCACGCGCGACGCCGACGACCCGACGCTGCCCGGCACGCCCGTCGCCGCCGCCGGCGAGTTCGCCGCCGACGCGACGCCCGACCCGGTGCTCAGCGGCGACGGCGGCGCGGTCGCGTGGGAGGACACGAACCCCGCGCGACAGCTGACGTTCCTGCCCGGCGAGCCGACGCAGGACGCCGCGCTGCTGTGGCGCGACGTGACCGCGGGTCCGGCCGCGAAGACGCGCCGCGTCACCGGCGTCGCCGACGCCGACGACCCGGCCTGCGGCGCCGGCCCGTACGTCGTCGACCCGCTCGCGAGCGGTCCCTGCTACGGGCCGTTCGCCGCCAGCGAGGCGTACGACAGCGCCGGCAACCGGCCGGCGCACAACGCGCTCAGCATCAGCGACGACGGCCTGCGCGTCGCGTTCCTGTCCGACGCGAAGCGGCGGCCGTTCGACGTCGCCTTCCAGCGCCGCGGCCTCTACGTCGTCGACATGCGCGCCGGCCTCTCGCGCAAGCAGGCGACGCGCGAGCCGCTCGGCCTCTCGAAGGCGATCTCGACCGTGCGGCCGATCCAGGAGGCGCTGCTGACGGGCGACGGGCGCCACGTCGTGCTGACCTCGAAGAGCAATGCGTTCGACGGACCGCGTCCGCTCGGCACCTTCCAGTCCGGCGAGCTGACCGCGACCGACGTGTTCGTGCTCGACCTCGACGCGGACACGGTCGAGCGCGCCACGCGCGGGCTCGACGGCGGCGACTACGTCGGCCCGCCGCTCGACCCGCTCGCCGGCGGCGGCCCCGACGACACGTTCGCGCAGCATCTGTCGGCCACGACCGACGCGTCCGCGATCGCCTTCCAGGCCGGCGACGGCAACCTGTTCGTCGGCGACGCGAACGGCGTGACCGACGTGCAGGTCGTGCGCCGCGCCGAGGCCGCCCCGCCGACGCCGCCGAGCGCGCCGCCGAGCGCACCGCAGGCGGTGCGGCTGCCGCGCGTGCGCCCGCTCGCGCCGGTGCACCCGCTGATCGGCGTCGCGACGGTCGGGCCGGGCGGCGTCGCGACCGTAATCGTCGACGCGCCCGCGGCCGGACGGCTCGACGCGCGCGCCGCCGCGCGGGCGCATGGCCGGCGGCTCGTGCTCGGCCGCGTTCGGCGCACGCTCGCGCGCGCCGGACGCGTGACGCTGCGGCTGCGGCCCTCGCGGGCGGCGCTGCTGACGCTGCGGAGCGGCACGACGCTCGCGGTGCAGGCGCGGATCGCGTACCGCCCGCGCCGCGGCCCGGCCACGCGCGCGCTGCGCCGCTACGCGCTCGCGCGGAAGGACCTGTCGTGAGCGCGCGCCGCGCCCGTCGCCTCCGCCGCGCACTGCTCGCCGCGGCGCTGCTGCTCGCCGCCGGCCCGGGCGCCGCGCCCGCCGCGCCGGCGTGGGAGGCGGTCCCGATGCCGATCCCGCCGGGCGGCGTCTTCCGCACGCCGCTCGGCCAGCCGGGCGACCTGTCGTTCTGGAGCCCCAACCGCGGCCTGATGACGGTCGGCGGCAACAACACGATCCCGGAGGGGATCTACGCCTGGAACGGCCAGCAGTGGCATCCGCTCGCGACCGTCTGCGGCGGCGCCAACGCGCGCATCGCGTGGGCCGGCCCCGACGAGTTCTGGACGATCGCGCGGCCGAGCCTGCCGCGCCCGCAGCAGCCCGGGCTCGCGCTCTGCCACTTCCAGGACGGCCAGGTCGTCGGCTCCTACAGCACGCCCGAGGGCGATCCCGACCCGTTCCGCGAGATGACCGCGGCCGCCTGCCTGGCGCCGCACGACTGCTGGTTCGGCGGCGTCGGCGGGCGCGACGGCACCGGCCAGCGCGTCGGCGCGTTCCACCTGCACTGGGACGGGACGGAGCTGCACACGGTCTACAACCCGCAGGGGCGCGCCGTCAGCGACCTGCTCGCGCACGACGGGCAGCTGTACGAGAGCACGCTCGTCGGCCGGCGCGCCGGCGACCACGGCGACCCGGACCTGCAGGACGCCGAGGATCCGCCGCTGCTGCTGCACCGGATCGCCGGCGACCAGTTCAGCAGCGAGTCGTTCGTGCCGCAGGCGTTCGCCGACGGCGGCACCGAGCTGCGCGCGCTCGACGGGAACGCGACGACGGCGTGGGCGGTCGGCGGCGGCGCCGTCTCCGGCCCGGCGACCGCGACCGCGCTGTTCTCCGCGCGGCCGCCGCTGGCGGCGCGGCTCGACGGCGGCAGCTGGCATGAGCTGCCGATCGCCGACCCGGAGCTCGCCGACGAGGACGTCTTCGCAGACGTCGCCGGCGTGCCCGGGACGCAGACCGCGTGGGTCGTCGTGCGCGGCGGCGACGTGCTCGGCGACGGCGGCGACCTGCAGCCGAGCGTCGCGCATGTCGCCGCCGACGGCAGAACGGACCTGCAGGCGCTGGAGAGCGACGACGCGCCCGCGAAGGGCGCGGCGTGGAAGATCGCCTGCCCGGCGGCCGACGACTGCTGGATGGCGACCGCGCGCGGGTACCTGTACCGGCTCGTCGACGCGGCCGCCATGCCGAGCTACGCGCGCGACGACGACCCGGCGTTCGCCGGCACGATCGCGGTGCGCCCGAACGAGGCCGCCGCGCAGGCGGTCCCGGACGCTCCGCCGGAGGACGACTCCGGCCTGCAGGCGCCGCCGGTGCAGCTGTTCCTGCCGCTGCCGGCCGACTTCAACCTGCCGGTCTGCCGGCCGCTGCCGTCGCTCGTGACGCATGTCGCCGTGACGGTCGCCGGCGGTCCGCGGCTCGTCGTGCGCTTCAGACTGCGCCAGTCGGTCAAGGTGGCGCTGATCGCCGCGCGCGGCGGGCGCGTCGTCGCGCGCACGCCGCTGCGCCGCCTGAGAGCGGGCCCCCGCGCGCTGACGGTCCGCGTGAGCCGCGCGCACTGGCCGACGAGACTGCGCTTCCGCGTCACCGGCGACCACCGCAGACGCAAGCCGTGCCGGCCGGGCGATCCGGAGGCGATCACCACGCGCGCCGGCGGGAGCGCGCGGTGAGCGCGCGGCGCCGGGGCCGGACGGCGGGTGCGCGCCCGCGGGGCCGGACCGTGCGCGGTCGGCGACCCGCCGCCCTGCTCGTCGCGCTCGCGCTCGCGCTCGGCGCGGCGGCGCTGACGCAGGACGGCGGACGGCCGGCGCGCGCGCTGACGCCGCCCGCCGCCGTCCGCGTCGAGCCGCAGCTCGGCCCCGGGCTCGGCGCGACGCTGCTCGGCTCGGCGCCGCAGGGGACGTCGGGCGACCCGGCCGAGGCGTGGGCCTACCGGCTCGTCGACAGATCGCTGAGCCCGCCGCGCGTCGGCGGGACGCCGCTGCCGTTCGGCGGCGGCGAGCAGCAGGTCGTGCTGCTGCGCTACACGAGCGCGGACGGCTGGCGCGACGTCGAGACGCCGCTCACGACGGGCGGCGCGCCGTACGCCGGGGGCGTGCCGCGCGGCGG
>DASVFS010000220.1:0-18925 GCA_036379915.1 Conexibacter sp.
GATCGCCACCGTGAGGACCCAACCGGCCGCGAGCGCCACGACCGCCAGCAGCACGTACCGCTCGAGGTCGCGCGCCTCCGCCCACGTCGAGTTCGCGCGCGGGGTCGCGCGAACGCCCGAGCGCTCGCCGACGAACGCGTCGCGGTCCACGAGCGCCACCACCAGCACGACGGCCGCCGCCCAGCCGGTCACGACGAGCAACGCGCCGGCGACGTCGCTCGGCCGGTGCCAGCCGGCGGCGATCGTCGCGACGCCGATCGCCGTGCCGTAGAGCAGCGCGCCCGCCGCCACCGCCCGGCGCCACCGCGGCGGCGCCGCCAACGCGGCGGCGATCCCGACCGCGAACGCGATCGTCGTGTGCCCGCTCGGGAAGCTGTTGTGGTCGATCGGCGTCTGCACCAGCTCCGGCCGCGGCAGCACGAGATGCTTGAGCACCTCCGTGAGCGCGAGCGAGCCGACCACGACGGCGACCGCGACGACCGCCAGGGCGGCGCGACGGCGCAGCAGCGCCTGTCCCGCCAGCACGGCGATCGCCAGCGCGAGCGATCCGACGCTGATCGTCGTGAGCAGCTGGCTCGAGGCGCGACGCGCGTGCAGCGAGGCGAGTCGGCCGCTCAGCGCCGCCTCGTCGATCCGCTGACCCGCGTGCGTGCGCACGAACACGACGTAGGCCACCGCCAGCGCGACGGCGCACGCCAGCGCCAGCGCGGCGAGCGGCAGCGGCCGCAGCGGGCGCGTGGCGCTCAGGGCGCCGTCGCGGCGACGATCCACGTCGAGGCGGGCGCGACGACGGTCCCGTCCGGCTGGACGAACTCGGCCATGCCCGCTCGCAGCGCGGCGTCGATCTCGCCGTGCAGGTGCGCCGCGCGCTCGCCGGCGAGCCGCAGGATCTCCCCGGCCGGACCGAGGGTCATCACGAGCTCGAGCGCCTCGTCGACGTCGGTGCCGACAAGGATCGGGATGTCGCAGCGATGCAGCGACACGTCGGCGAAGCCGGCACGCTGAACCACGTCGCTCGTCGTGTCGGCGTCCGCCATCGAGAAGGGGCCCGGCCCGCACGTCGGCTCGTCGTACTCCTCCGGCCGCTCGACGATCCCCTCGACGATCGTCTGCGCGCGGTAGAGCCACTCGTTGTCGGTCCGCCGGCGCCACACGACCATCGTCAGCAGCGCGCCCGGCTCCAGCGCCTCGCGCACGTTGCGCAGCGCCCACACGGGGTTGGCGAAGAACATCGTCCCCATGCGCGAGAAGGCGCGGTCGAAGCGCTCCTCGAAGCTCGTCGTCTCGACGTCGGCGACCGCGAAGCGCGCGTTCTCGACGCCGGCGTCGGCCGCCTCGCGCTGCGCGGCCTCGATGAAGTTCGCGGCGGCGTCGACGCCGACCGCCTCGCCCTCCGGCCCGACGAGGCCGGCTATCCGCTGCGTCGTGTCGCCGAAGCCGCAGCCGACGTCGAGCACGCGCTGGCCGGGTCGCGGCGGGAACAGCTCGAGCGCCCGCTCGCCGTGCGCGCCGAGTCCGCTCGTGACGATGTGGCGGAAGCGCACGAAGCGGTCGAACAGCGGCCCGTCCCAGGCCGTGATCGCCTCGGCGTTCGCGCCCTCTCCCCACTTGGAGTCTGCGGCCGTCATACGAAGCGGATGATGGGACTCGAACCCACGACCTTCTGCATGGCAAGCAGACGCTCTAGCCAACTGAGCTACATCCGCAGAGGGCCGGCAGTATACCTCCTCCGACCTCCCGCCCGGCGTGCCGGGCGGGCGTCAGTCGGTCGTGACGGCGCGCAGCGGACGCGGACGCCGCGAGGAGCGGCGGCCGAGCCGCTCGTCGGCGCCGTTGCCCGCGCCTGCGGGGTTGTGCTCGGGGACGCCCTCGGCCTCGAACAGCATGAGGATCGCGGCGCTCCGCTTCGCGACCGTGTCGCTGTCGGACCCCGATTCGGCGATCCGCTGGAGGCTCTCCTCCTCCAACTGCTCGACGCGCGCCATCCATTGCCCCATCTCGCCGGCGAGTTGTCGCCAGCCCTCGTCGTCCAGCATCAGGACGGTTCGGCTGAGGTGCGCGTCGCCGCGGTCGAAGCCGCCCTGCTCGGCGGCCGTGTTGATGTAGCCCGTGATCTGCTGGAGCGAGGCTCCGACCATCGCGCGCTTGACGATCGACGGCGTCTCCGCCCAGCCCTCGTCGGTGACGCGCGGACGCGCCTTCGCGCGGTAGTGGTGCTCTATCGCGCCGCGGCGCGGCGTGCGCTTGACGAGCTCGAGGAAGCCGAGCGCGTGCAGACGGCGCACGTGGTAGCTCATGACGCCCAGCGAGACGCCGAGCTCGTCGGCCATCTCGTTGGGACTCGCCATGTCGCGCGTCTCGAGGATCGAAAGGATCCGCACGCGCAGCGGATGCGCAAGCGCCTTGATGAGACGCGGATCGTTGATGTCGCTGTAGGGCTTCATACAGGGGCGTCCAATGCCTCGCGCAACCGCCCACGAAGCCGATGAAGTCGGATCTTGACGGTTCCTTCCGGGATTCCGAGCATGCGAGCCACCTCCGGCTGGGTCAGATCGCGCTCATAGCGTAGTGCAAGGAGCTGTCGGTCGGCAACGCTCAGACGCCCGACGACGCGTTCGACCTCCATCCGGAGCAGCATTCCCTCCTGCTCCTGGAGGGCGTCGTCGTCGGCCAAGCCGGCGAGCAGCGTCTCGTCGTCGAGCAGCTCGAACTCCGAGCGCCGCCTGCGCCGCTCGAGCAGACGGAGCGCCTCGTTGCGCGCGATCTGGCGCATCCACGGCATGCGGTCGTCGCCGTGGCATGTGCCGCGCCGCCGCCACGCGCGCACGAGCGCCTCCTGCACGACTTCGTCGACGTCGTGGGCCGCGCCGAGGTAGCGACGCGCCTCCCGCGCGGCGATGCCCCGCATCAGCTTCCAGTTCCACTCACCGCTCGGCAGATGCGAGCGGTCCCCCTCGCTTGCAACAGCCACCTGCGCAGCATCGCCGAGGTTGCGTAGAAGTTCACGAAGTATGTGAAACGTTCGTGAGCGTTCGGCGGGTCTTTCTGGTCATGGCGACCATGACCGCGACTCCGGCGCTGCTCGCGTACGAGCGACTTGCGCCCGTATACGACGACTTCACCGACGGCTACGACCACGACGTCTGGGTCGGCCGGCTCGCACGAATCGCCAGCGAACACGGGGCGAACGGCCCGCGGGTGCTGGACATCGCATGCGGGACCGGCAAGAGCTTCGCGCCCCTGCTGGAGCGCGGCTACGACGTGTGGGCGTGCGACCTCTCGCCCGCGATGGTGGAGCGCGCGCGTCGCTGCCCGGGGATCGATCCCGAGCGGGTGCTCGTCGCCGACATGCGCGACCTGCCCGAACTTGGCGCGTTCGAACTCGTCACATGCCTGGACGACGCCGTCAACTACCTGCTCGGCGCCACCGATCTCATCGCCGCCTTCGCGAGCGTCGCGCAGGCGCTCGCGCCCAACGGCGTCTACGTGTTCGATACGAACACGCTCGCGACGTATCGCGCCGGCTTCACCGCCGACACGATCTTCGAGCGGCCGCTCGCGTCCGCCAGATGGCGCGGCGAGACGACCGAGCCGATCGAGCCGGGCGCGCTGTGCGCGGCGTCGATCGAGCTGGACGACGGCGTGATCAGCCACCACGTCCAGCGCCACCACCCCGAGCCCACGATCCGCCACGCCTTGACGTCAGCGGGACTCGTCTGCCGAGCCGTGCTGGGGCAGTCCACCGGCGGCGTCCTCCACGAGGACGCCGACGAGGACCTCCACACGAAGCTCGTCTACGTCGCAGGACGAGCCGACTGACGCGCCATCGCGAGACCCGGAGAGGAGGTGAGAACAGCCATGACCGTCATCAAGCCGCAACTCATCAAGCCGCAGCTCATCAAGCCGTAGCAGCGCCGTCCGTCGCGGGGCGTCGCCGGCCTCCCGCAGTGCCGGCGACGCCCGCGCGAGACATGCGATGAGCGGTGCAGCGGGAAAAAGCGCGAGCGATTCGCGCGGAACGGGTACGTGGTGCACAGCGTGTCCGTGAGCGAGCACATCCGTCCGAGCGAGCACTTCGTCTATGTGCTGGACCACGACGCCGGGCTGCGCAGCGTGCTGCCCGAGGCCGAGCGCGCCCGCGCGCGCCAGCACGCCGTCGCCGGCGTGCTCGAGCTCACGCCGGGCGACTGGTTCCCCGAACGTGACGAGGGCGCCGCCGCCGAGCTCGGACTGCTCGTGCTCGAGGGCCTGATGATCCGCGACGTGACGGTCGCGGATGCGCGCTGCGGCGAGTTGATCGGCCCCGGCCTGCTGCTGCGCCCGCGCGACGACCGCAGCACCGACGCGCCGATGCGCCACGAGGTCGGCTGGCGCGTCGTCGAGCCGACGCGGCTGGCGATGCTCGACCGCCGCTTCCTGCGCGTCGCCGCGCACTGGCCGGCGCTCGTGACCGCGCTCGTCGCACGCGCCACCGAGCGCGCCCACAACCTCGGCGTGATGGTGAGCATCCACAGCCTCAAGCGCGTCGACACGCGCCTGCTCGCGTTCTTCTGGCATCTCGCCGACCGCTTCGGCAAGGTCACCGCGGACGGGGTGCTGGTCCCGCTGCCGCTCACCCACCGCCAGCTCGCCCTGCTCGTCGGCGCGCAGCGGCCGTCGGTCACGTCGGCGCTCGGCGCGCTCGCGGAGCGGGAGCTGCTGCGCCGCGACGAGCGCGGGAACTGGCTGCTCGCGCTCGCGGCGGATCGCCCCGACGAGGTCGCGCTGGAGACGGACGACCTCGTCGGCGCAGGCGACCTGCGCCCGTCCGGCCGCTAGCGGCTAGCCGCCGTTCGCGGTCGTCATCCGCGCGGGCTCCGAGACCGACCGTGCCCGCGTGACGACCGGCTCACCGGCCGGCGTGGTGCGACCCATCGCGATCAGCTCCTCAATCAGCGCGAGCGCCGCGGCGTGCGTGCGATCGCCATGGCGGCGGATCGAGCGCGCCGCGTACGTACCGGCGGCATCGAGCCCGAGGCGGCGGTCGACGGAGCCGGGGCCGCCGCGACCCATCCAGCGCAGCGGCCGCCGCCGCTGACGCCGCATCGCGTCCGACCACTCGAGACAGCGGCGCTCGCGCCGGTGCTCGACCTCGGGGGTGCCGCGCGTGCCGACGACCTCGGACGCGTAGCGATACAGGTCCTGGCGCCGATCGTCGTCGACGCGATCGTTGTAGGCGCGCATGAAGCCGGCGATCACCGGACAGACCGTCGCCGGCCGGTCGCTGAACGGCTCCCCCGCGAGCATCGACGCGAGCTCCATCACGCACGCCCCCTCGCTAGGCGAGGCGTGCTTGCCCTTGCTGAGACGGATCGTCTGATGGCTTGCGGGCGCCACCGTGCGCTGCTCTCCCATCGGTCACCCCTTTCCTCGAGCGCACAGTGGGGTATCCCCGCTGTGGCGCAGCCCGAATCAGGGCCGTCCGGGGCCGGCATCGACCCGTCAGCTCGCGAACCGCGGCGCGCCGAGCGCCCCGTCTCAGATCGCCGCGTCGAGCGCCGCGTTGACGAGCGCGTCGGCGGCGGCGTTCTGCGCGCGCGGGACCGTCCGCACGCTCCAGCGCGGGAAGCCGGCGAGCGCGCGCAGCGCCTGCGCATGGAGCGGTCTGAGCCCGGCGTGCTTGACCTTGTACTGCCCGGTCACCTGCTTGGCGACGAGCTCGGAGTCGCCCACCACTTCGACCTCGTCGGCCCCGAGCGCCCGCGCGCGCTCGAGTCCGCGCAGCAGTGCGCGGTACTCGGCGACGTTGTTCGTGGCTTCGCCGATCGCCTCGCCGAGCCGCTCCAGCGGGGTGCCGTCGGCGTCGGAGACGACGACGCCGATGGCGGCGGGTCCGGGGTTTCCGCGTGCGCCCCCGTCGACGTGGACGACGAGCCTCACCGGATCGCGCGCTGAAGCGGCGAACGCTGCCGGCGGTCGCGCAGCTGCCGCTTGCCGCCGCCGTTGTCGCCCTTCGCCCGCCGCTCGCCTCTGCGACGGTCGACGATGACCGTCACGTTCGGGTCGTCGGCGTAGTACGCGACGAGCTTGTCGTACAGCTCGTCCGCCAGCGCGGCGGGTACCACGCAGTAGATCACCGGCCAGCCCTCATCCGCCGGCGATGCTACCGGTCAAACCGGCGTGAGCGTCCCGTACTCGTCGGCGGCGGCGTTCGCCTCGACGCGATCCTCGTGCGGAATCTCGGTCAGCTCGTACCCCTGTCCCACCAGCCGTACCGCGGCGCCGCCGTCCGCCAGGTCGACCTCGTAGCGGTACCAGCACAGCTCCCACGAGACGACGATCGACATCAGCGAGTCCTGCTCGTCGGTCGGACGCGCGACCACCACCGGCGCGCCCAGCGAGCGGGCGACGCCCGCGACCGTGCGCGGGTGCTCGCTGCGGTTGAAGCGCTCGATCGCGCTGACGGTGCGCTGCTCGACGCTCGTCGGGACGGCGTGCACCTGGCGCGGCTCGGGCGGCAGCGCCGACAGCTCGCGGTCCTCGGCGGACGTCTCGCGCCAGCCGTTGCGCAGGTCGCCCGCGTCCGGCTCGTCGCCCGCGGGCGCCTCGGTGCGCCACGCGCCGCCGGAGCGCCGCAGCCGGCCGAGCAGCGAGCGGCGCCGCTCGCCGCCGAAGCTGCGCGGTCTGCGTTCGAGCGCGACGCCCTCGCGCACCCAGCCTTCGTGCACGGCGCGCGCCGTGCACAGCTCGCAGACCTGCCGGCGGCTGCCGCCGGCGAGGTACGTCTCGGCGTGCTCGCCGCGCAGCAGCGTGCGGCCGCAGACGTCGCAGCTGACCTGCACGTGGGCGGTGCGGATGTCCTTCGTGGTCATGCGGCCGTCGAGCCTAGCAACGGCCTCGCGCCGCTGAGCGCTGGCGCGTCAGCGCTCGTGCGTGCCCGGGGTGCGCCTCACCCGACCGCCTCCGCCGCTTCCCTCGTCTGCGCGACGACTCTCTCGACGAGGTGGCCGGGCACCTCCTCGTAGCGCGCCAGCTCCATCGTGAACTCGCCCTGGCCGCCCGTGATCGCGCGCAGATCGGGCGCGTAGCCGAGCATCTCGGCCATCGGCACCTCCGCGCGCACCTCGGTCATGCCGCCGGCCGGTTCCATCCCCAGCGGACGGCCGCGGCGGCTGTTGAGGTCGCCGATCACATCGCCGACCGCGTCCTCCGGCACCGCGATCGCGACCTGCATGATCGGCTCCAGCAGCACCGGGCTGGCGGCCTCGAGCGCCTGCCGCATCGCAAGCGCGCCGGCCGTCTTGAACGCCATCTCGGACGAGTCGACCGAGTGGTAGGAGCCGTCGTAGAGGCGCACGCGCACGTCCTTGACCGGGTAGCCGGCGACGGCGCCGCGCTGCATCGCCTCGCGCACGCCTCTCTCGACGGCCGGGATGAAGCCGCCCGGGATCACGCCGCCCTTGATCGCGTCGACGAACTCGAAGCCGGCGCCCGACGCGAGCGGCTCGATCTCGATGTGGCAGTCGCCGAACTGGCCGCGGCCGCCGCTCTGCTTCTTGTGGCGACCGTGCGCTCTCGCGCTCGCGCGGATCGTCTCCTGGTAGGGGACGCGCGGCGGGTGCAGCTCGACCTCCGCGCCGAAGCGCTCGCGCAGCCGCGCTATCACGACCTCGACGTGGACCTGCGAGAGGCCGGCGACGATCTGCTCGCCGGTCTGGTCGTCGCGGTGCAGATCGATCGTCGGATCCTCCTCCTGGAGGCGCCGCAGGGCGGTGAAGACCTTGTCCTCGTCGCCCTTCGTCTTCGGCTCGATCGCGAACGCCATCACCGGCGCCGGCAGCGCGATCGCCGGCATCTCGATCGGCTCGTCGCGCGCCGCCAGCCAGTCGCCGGCGCGCGTCTCCTTGAGCTTCGCGACCGCGCCGACGTCGCCCGGCCCGAACTCGTCGACGTGCGGCGTCTCGCGGCCTCTGAACGTCAGCAGCTGGCCGATCCGCTCCTTCGCGTGGGCGCGCGTGTTGAGCACCTGGCTGTCGTGCCGCATCACGCCCTGGTAGACGCGGAAGAGGTTGATGCGGCCGGCGTACGGGTCGGCGCGCGTCTTGAAGACGTAGGCGTACAGGTCGCGGTCCTCCTGCGGCTCGAGCGTCATCCCGGCGACCTCGAGCCCGCCGTGCTTGACCGGCGACGGGAGGTCCTCGACGATCGCGTCGAGCAGGCGGTTCGTCGCGAGGTTGCGCGTCGCGACGCCGCAGGTCACCGGGAAGAGCGCGCCGTGGTTCGTGCCGTCCTTGAGCGCGCCGACGAGCTCGTCGTGCGAGATCTCCTCGCCCTCGAGGTAGCGCTCCATCAGCGCGTCCGAGTTCTCCGCGACCTCGTCCATCAGCTTCTCGCGGTACTCCTGCGCCAGCGCCGCCATGTCGTCCGGGATCGGGATCTCTCTGCAGTTCTCGCGCCCGTCGCCGTCGTAGGCGTACGCCTTCATGTCGACGAGGTCGATCACGCCGGAGACCTCGTGCTCGGCGCCGATCGGGATCTCGGTCGCCACGACGTGGGGACCGAACGCCGCCTTCAGCGCGTCGAGCGTGCGGAAGAAGTCGGCCCGCTCGCGGTCGAGCATGTTCACGAACAGCAGCCGCGCGAGGTCCAGCTCGGCCGCGCGCTGCCACAGGCGGGTCGTCGAGACCTCGACGCCCATCACCGCGTTGACGACGAAGATCGCCGACTCGCACACGCGCAGCGCGCCGAGCGCGTCGGCGACGAAGCTCGGCTCGCCCGGCGTGTCGAGCAGGTTGACCTTGCGTTCCTGCCACTCGAACGACGTCAGCGCCGCGGAGATCGACATCTGGCGGGCCTTCTCGTCCGCGTCGGCGTCGGAGACCGTCGTCCCCTCCGTCACGCGGCCGAGGCGCGAGACGGCGCCGGCCGTGAACAGCAGCGCCTCGTGCAGCGAGGTCTTGCCGCTGCCGCGGTGTCCGACGAGGGCGACGTTCCGAATCCGGTCGGCGGGCGTGTGCATGCCGGGGTCTCCTCTCGAGAGCTGTCGAGAGTCGACCATACCCTCACTGCGGGGCCCGACGCCAGCGCTAGCGCAGGTCCGCGTCCTCGCCGTTCTCGGACAGGCGCGAGCGCAGGCGCAGGACGGCCTTCGTGTGCAGCTGGGAGATGCGCGACTCGGTCACTCCGAGCACTTCGCCGATCTCCCGCAGCGTCAGGTTCTCGTAGTAGTAGAGCGCGATCACGAGCTTCTCGCGCTCGGGCAGGCGCGCGATCGCGTCCGCCACGCGGTCCTTCAGCTCGCTCGCGTCGACGATCTTCTCGGGATCGGGCGCGTCCGGGTCGTGCAGCGTGTCGAGCAGCGAGATCTGGTCGCCGCTCGAGTCGGACACCGTCCACAGCTCGTCGAGCGCCGCGATCGTCGAGTTCGAGATCTGCACGAGCGCGTCCTGGAACTCGTCCATCGACATGTCGAGCTCGTTCGCCATCTCCTCGTCGGTCGGCGCGCGCTGCAGCTTGTGTTCGAGCTTCGCGTTCGCGCGCTCGATCTCGCGCGCGCGGGCGCGCACGCTGCGCGGAACCCAGTCGAGCGAGCGCAGCTCGTCGATGATCGCGCCGCGGATGCGCGGGATCGCGTACGTCTCGAACTTGATCTCGCGGCCGAGGTCGAAGCGCTCGATCGCCGAGATCAGGCCGATCAGCCCATAGGAGATGAGGTCCGCCTCTTCCACGTGGGCGGGCAGTCCCGAGGCCATGCGGCCCGCGACGTACTTCACGAGGGGGGAGTAGGCGACGACCAGTCGCTCGCGGGCCCGCCCGTCGCCGCTTGCCTTGTAGCGGCGCCAGAGGTCCTTGAGCTCGATCGCTTTGACGTTGGTTTCCAGCGCCGCCTCCCTGCTAGGCCCGCGGATGGCTGCGTGCGTAGGCCGATCTCAACCGCGCGGACTCTACCCGAGTGTAGACCTGGGTCGTACTGATGGATGCGTGCCCGAGCAGCTCCTGGATCGAGCGCAAGTCGGCGCCCCCGTCCAACAGGTGCGTGGCGAACGAGTGCCGCAGCGCATGCGGCGAGGCCCCCGCGACGCCCGCAGCCTGGCGCGCCCACACGCGCAGGCGGCGTCGGACGTCGGACGTCGACAGTCGTCTGCCCGACTTCGAGAGGAACAGCGCCGGCGTGGCGTCCGCGGTCGCGAGCGGGGGACGACCGCGCTTCACGTAGCGGTCGATCGCCTTCAGCGCCGGCTCGCCGGTCGGCACGAAGCGCGTCTTGCCGCCCTTCCCCTCCACCCGCACGCGCTCGGCGTCCCACTCGATCGACTCGACGTCGAGGTTCACGAGCTCCTCGGCGCGCAGCCCGGACGCGTAGGCGAGCTCGAACAGCGCGCGGTCGCGCAGCGCGAGCGCGGTGTCGGCCGGGATGCGGTCGAGCAGCGAGGCGACCTCCGCCGCCTTCAGCACGCGCGGGAGCCGCTCCTCGCGGCGCGGCGCCGACAGCAGGTCGGCGGGGTTCTGCTCGAGCACGGCGTGCTCGCCGAGCGAGCGGAAGAGGGCGCGCAACGAAGCCAGCTTCCGCGCCACCGTGCTCGGTGCCTGGCCGCCCTCGGTCAGCCCGGCGGCGTAGCGGCGCAGCAGGCGCGGCGTCACCGCCTCCGGCGTGAGGCGCTGCGCGGTCGCCCAGTGCACGAAGTGGCGCGCGTCGACCGCGTAGGCGTGGCGGGTCTTCTCCGCCGCGCCGCGGCGGCGCAGGTCCTGGTCGAGCAGCGCGAGCGCGGTCCGCCAGCCGTCCGCGGGCGACTGTCCGGCGATAGGCTCAGGCGCGATGGCCGTGTTCTTCATCGACACCGGCACGGGTCAGGTCGCGACGCGTCGGCAGCTGATCGAGGCCGGCCTCGCCGACGAGGCCGAGGCGCCACCGCGTCCGTGGCTGCGGATCCAAGGCAGCGACGACGCGACCACCATGTGGTACGCGGTGCTGCGCAAGCGGGAGCGGGGCGTCTTCATCGGTGCTCTCGCTATTCGCCACGGCGAGCACCATGCCTCTTTGCTGCAAGGCGGCTGGGAAGAGGTCGCACTCGACGAGCTGCGACGAGGGCCCACGGCTCAGGCGATGTAGACCGGCGTGCCGACCGGCGTCTGGTCGTACAGGTCGATCACATCGGGCACCGCCATGCGGATGCAGCCGTGCGAGGCGGCCGAGCCGAGCGAGCTGATCGAGTCCGTTCCGTGGATGCCGGCGCCGTTGTAGATCCCCATCCAGCGCGCCTTGAGCGGGTTCTGTGGACCGGGCGGGATCGTCTTGCCCGCCAGATCGCCCGCCCAGGCGCTGTGGGGCACGTTCCAGACCGGGTCGACCGCCTTGTTCTGGATCGTGTACAGCCCCGCGGGCGTCTCCAGGCCGACCGCCCCGACCGCGATCGTGTAGGTCTTCGCGAGCTTCAGGTCCTTCCACAGGCGCAGGCGGAAGTGCGCCCGGTCGACCGTGATCACGACCGGGTACTTGCTCGCCAGCTCAGCGGTCGTGACCTTCGGTCTGACGACGCGCGCCCGCACCCGCACCGTGCTCGGCGCGTCCGCGTCCGTCAGCGCGCGCACGGTCGCGCGGCGCAGCGCCCGTCGCGCGACGGTGACCCCGTCCTGCGCGGTGACCGGCTCGATCGAGGTCGGCGAGAAGTCGATGCTCGCGTCGCGCGCCGGGCGGTCGAAGCCGTCCCCGACCTGCGCGACGAAGTGCGCGACCGCGAGCCGCGAGTAGACGACCGGCGGCTCGAGGTCGGCGGAGACGCTGCCGCCCGTCACCTCGCGCGCGACGCGTGAGAGGAAGAAGCCGTCGCGGCTCTCCGCGATCGCGTCCTCGACCGCCTGCTCCACGTTCACCGCGACGCCGGCGCGCCGCGCCGACAGCACGACGCGTCTGCCCTCGTACGTCGCCGTGACGGGTCGGCGCAGGCGCTTCAGCAGCTGTGCGCGCAGCGCGGTACGCGCCTCGCCGGCGCTCATCCCGCCGACGTCCACGCCGCCGACGCGGACGCCCTCCGCGATCGTTTCGCGCTTGCCGTGGTCGTAGGCCCACGCCCCGACGGCCGCGATGACGAGCGCGGCGGCGGCGACGGTCAACCCGATGACGATTCGACGACTGCCCACGACGCTCCCTGGCGATTCTACGCGGGGTGCGGACGTTCACAGAAGGCCTGCACGCGATCGCCCAGGCAACCCGGGACGAGCGTGCTAGCGCGTGCGCACCGGACCGGCGAGCAGCGGCGTGAGGCGCTCGGCCAACTCGGACCAGTCGGCCGCGCAGATGACGCCCTCCTCGCGACACAGCTCGCGGTTCCACGGATGCGAGATCGTCGCGGGGACGATGCCGGCCTCCTGCGCACGCAGGATGTTCTGCGGGCTGTCGTCGATCAGCAGGTCGATGTCGATCGCGCTGCAGCGCGTGACCTTGTCCCACGAGCAGTGCAGGTCGTCGTACGGCATGCCGATCTGCGCCAGCCACTCCGCCGTCGCCGCGTGCGCGTCGGTCGCGCGATGGCTCGTGACGTGGATGAAGTGCCCGGCCTCGTGCCAGGCGGCGACCGCCTCGACGGACCCCGCGTAGGGCGTCGCGCCGAGCACGTGCTCGGGCCGGTGGCTCTCGGCCACGAGCGCGGCGACCTGTTCCCGCCGCAGCTGGACGACGTCCCACGTGACCTGCTCGTCGTAGCTGAGCGTCACCCCGAAGCGGCGTCGCGCAAGCAGCGCGAACAGGTCCCAGTAGTGGTGCAATGTCGAGTCGATGTCGATCGCGATGCGCATGTGCGCCACAGGGTAGACGGCGGCGCCGTGCGGAACGCTTCACCCCTCCACGACGGCCATGGCGCGCAGACGCGCTCCGCCTGGCTGGACATCGACTGGCCGGCGCACCAGCGCTGGGTCGAGGTCGACGGCACGCCCGCGAACGTGATCGCGCTCGGCGAGGGACCGCCGCTGCTGCTGATCCACGGCCTCTCCGGCTGCTGGCAGAACTGGCTCGAGAACATCCCCCACTTCGCGCGCACGCATCGGGTGATCGCCGTCGACCTGCCGGGCTTCGGCGCCTCGCCGATGCCGCGCGAGGCGATCTCGATCCCCGCGTACGCGCAGTTCCTCGAGCGCCTCTGCGACGCGCTCTCGATCGACGCCGCCGTCGTCGTCGGCAACTCGATGGGCGGGCACATCGCCTCCGAGCTGGCGATCCGCTCGCCGCAGCGGGTCGAGCGGCTGATGCTCGTCGCAGCCGCCGGCATCAGCGCGGAGCTCGTCCAGCGCAACGCCGTGATGGCCGGCGGGCGCGTGGTCGCGGCGCTGATGACGCAGTCGGCGGCGCGACACGAGCGGATGGCGCGCCGGGCCGGGCTGCGGCGGATCGCGCTGAGCTTCGTGGTGCGCCATGCCGACCGGCTGTCCGCTCCATTGGCGCACGAGCTGATGTCCGGCGCCGGCAAGCCCGGCTTCCTGCCGGCGCTCGAGGCCGTCCTCACGCACCGCATCAGCGAGCGGCTGCCGCAGATCGCCTGCCCGACGTTCGTCCTGTGGGGCGAGGACGACCACGTGATCCCGGTGCGCGACGCGAGACGCTTCGCCCAGCTGATCCCGGACGTGCGGGTCGAGGTGTGGCCGGACACCGGCCACGTCGCGATGCTCGAGCGGCCGGCGGCCTTCAACGCGCTGCTGGAGGCGTTCCTCGCGGAGGCGCCGGGCGAGCGCGTCGCGCCGGCGGAGCCGGAGCCGATCGGCGACGACGCCGAGCAGGCCGCGTAGCGCCGGCGCGCTCAGCGCGTCGTGGCACCCTCAGCGGCGCTGCCGACGAGCTTCGCGTACTTGCGGATCGCGACCTCGACCCGCCCGTCCGCGTGCGAGGGCGGCACGTAGTCGCGCAGGCGCGCGGCGATCTGCTCCTGCGAGAGCGCCACGTCGATCCGCCGCTCGTCGACGTCGATCGCGATCTCGTCGCC
The DNA here is from genome assembly GCA_036379915.1 of Conexibacter sp. Lineage (GTDB taxonomy): Bacteria > Actinomycetota > Thermoleophilia > Solirubrobacterales > Solirubrobacteraceae > Conexibacter. The sequence goes on from DASVFS010000220.1 coordinate 13,950, forward strand.
GTCGCGCAGCGCGCCGATCGGTCCGCCGCGGATCGCCTCGGGCGCGACGTGCGCCGCCATGAAGCCGTGCGTCGCGCCGGAGAAGCGCCCGTCGGTGATGAGCGCCACGTGCTCGCCCAGCCCCTCCCCCTGGATCGCCGCCGTCACCGCCAGCATCTCGCGCATGCCGGGCCCGCCGGCGGGCCCCTCGTTGCGGATCACGACGACGTCGCCCGCGCGGATCTCATGCGCGAGCACCGCCGCCATCGCGGCCTCCTCGCCGTCGAACACGCGCGCCGGGCCGACGTGGCGGCGGCGCTCGTGGCCGGCGAGCTTCACGACGCAGCCGTCGGGCGAGACGTTGCCGCGCAGGATCGCGAAGCCGCCCGTGGCTTTCAGCGGCGCGCGCAACGGGCGCACGACGTCCTGACCGGGCGTCTCCCGCGCCTCGTCGGCATGCGCGCCGATCGTGCGGCCGGTGACGGTGATCGCGTCGCGGTGGAGCAGGCCGGCCTCGGACAGGCGCGCGAGCACGAGCGGGACGCCGCCCGCCGCGTACAGGTCCGTCGCCGCGTATCTGCCGCCCGGCTGCAGGTCGCACAGCAATGGCGTGCGCTCGCTGATCGGGTCGAACTCGTCGATCGTCAGCGGCACGCCGGCCTCCTGCGCGACCGCGAGCAGGTGCAGCACGGCGTTCGTCGAGCCGCCGCTCATCGCGACCGCCGCGATCGCGTTCTCGAGGGCGGCCTTGGTGATCACGTCGCGCGGCCGCTGGCCGCGCCGCAGCACGTCCATCACGAGCTCGCCGCACGCCCGCGCGACCTCGCGTTTGCGCCCGTCCTCGGCCGGCACCATCGCGGAGCCGGCCGGCGAGATGCCGAGCACCTCGAACGCCATCGCCATCGTGTTCGCCGTGAACTGGCCGCCGCACGCGCCGGCGCCGGGCGAGGCGACCTCCTCCAGCTCGTGCAGCTCCGAGTCGCTGATCCGTCCCGCGGCGTGCGCGCCGACGGCCTCGAACACCTGCTGGATCGTCACCTCGGCGCCCCGATAGGAGCCCGGCCGGATCGAGCCGCCGTAGAGCATCAAGCCGGGGACGTCGAGGCGCGCGAGCGCCATCACGGTCCCGGGGATCGTCTTGTCGCAGCCGCTGATCGTCACGAGCGCGTCGAAGTGGTGCGCGGAGGCGACCAGCTCGATCGAGTCGGCGATCAGCTCACGCGAGACGAGCGACGCGCGCATCCCCGGCGTCCCCATCGTGATCCCGTCCGAGATCGCGATCGTGTTGAGCTCCATCGGCGTGCCGCCGGCGGCGCAGATCCCCTCCTTGACCGCTGCCGCCAGCACGCGGTTGTTGAAGTTGCACGGCATCGTCTCGATCCACGAGTGCGCGACGCCGACGATCGGCTTCGCGAGGTCCTCGGCGCTGTAGCCGATGCCGTGCAGATAGGCGCGCGCGGCCGCACGCGCCGGACCCTCCGTGAGGGCGCGACTGCGGTGCTTGACGTCGAAGCCCGCCGGCTCGCTCATCGGCTCGGAGCCGAGCCGCCGCGCGCGGCGGCTTCCGTCGCCGGCTGCTCGGCGGCGGCGCGAGCGCGCTCGCGCTCCCATTGGCGCAGCCGCCACAGGTCGCGTCTGACCTGGCGCGGGTCGAGCTGGCGACCGGGCAGGTGGAGATTGGCGGTCTCGATCAGGCGGCGCTCGTCGCCCGTGAGCGCCATCCACTTCGCGAGCGCGTCGTCGGAGTCGGGCAGGCGGGCGCTGCCGTACGGGCGCGTCTCGTCCGGGAACGTGACGCAGTACTCGTTCAGCAGGCGACCGGTCTGCGGCAGGTAGGCGAGGATCGGCTTATGCGGGTAGACCAGGTACGCGTACGGCGTGCCGGCGGCCGCGTCGTGCTCGCCCGGCCGCTCCGACTGCGTCCCCCACACGCGGATGAAGCCGAGGTCGCGGTACATCGCCCACTCCTCCTCGTTCACGCACGACTTCAGCAGCTGGCGGGCGCGCGCCTCGGCGCGCCGCTCGCGGCCGGGGTCGTAGTCGGGCGTCGCGACGAGCTTGCGGCGCGCGCGGTGTCGCGCGAGCGCCTCGCCGAACCGCGGCGCCGTCGTCTCCCACAGCAGTGCGATCGCGACGAGGGCGGTGGCGGCGAGCGCGAGCAGCATGGCGGGCGCTACCCGCCTGCGGCGCGCGGGAAGAAGATCACGCGCTCGGCGTCGCGCGGCACGTCGGCGAAGCTGCGCGCGAGCTGGGCGGTGCGCCGGCCCCCGCCGCCGAGCGGCACCGCCGCCCACATGCCCGCGTCGAGCTGGCGGCGGAACTCCTCGACCAACCGCTCCTCGTCCTCGCGCACCTCGACGTCGCCCTCGGCGATCAGCACCTCGCCGTGTCCAGGCTTCATGCGCAGGAACCTCATGCGCCGATTATGGCAGAGGATTATGTGCCGTCCGACCGGCCTGGACGACGTCTGCGGACCCCCAGCACGTCGACCGGGCCGGGCCCTCTGCCGATCTCGCGCAGGCCGTCGCGCACGGCGCGCGCGGCGATCGCCTTCGCGGCGCGCGCCGCCTCCAGCGGCGCGAAGCCGTGCGCCAGATGCGCCGCCAGCACCGACGAGTGCGTGCAGCCCGAGCCGTGCGCGGCGCCGTCCGGGAAGCGCTCACCCGGGAGCTCGACGAGCGCGTCGCCGTCGAAGAAGACGTCGGTGGCGGCGTCGCGGTGCCCGCCCGTGACGACGACGCAGCGCGGCCCGAGCGCGTGGATCGCGCGCGCGAGCTCGGGCGCGTCGAGCTCGGCGGGGTCGGCGCCGCCGGCGGCCGCGCGAGCGCGCGCGGAGCTGGCGACGATCGCGCGCGCCTCCGGCAGGTTCGGCGTCGTGACGGTCACCCGCGGCAGCAGCCGCTCGACGAGGGCGGTCCGCGCCTCCGGCGCGAGCAGCTCGGCGCCCGACTCGGCGACCATCACCGGGTCGAGCACGATCGGCGTGTCCGGGTCGAGCTCGTCGAGCGCGCGCCCGACCGCGGCGATCGTCTCGAGCGTGCCGAGCATCCCGAGCTTGACCGCGTCGACGCCGACGTCGCGCTGGACGGCGCGCACCTGCGCGACGATCAGCTCGGGATCGACGGCGCCGACGGCGTCGACGCCGACGGTGCTCTGCGCCGTGATCGCGGTGATCGCCGTCATGCCGTGCACGCCGCAGGCAGCGAACGCCTTGAGGTCGGCCTGGACGCCGGCGCCCCCGCCGGAGTCGGAGCCGGCGATCGACAGCACGGCCGGCAGGCGGGGAGCAGGCGTCGTCACGGCGCGCAGGTTAGAGCGTGCCCCGCCGCGGCGCCCGCCTCGCACGGTGCGCGCCGGCGGCGCGCCCGCCTGCCGTCGAGCGTGCGGTCGACCGGCGCCGTTGCGGCGGACGCGGACGAGCGCTCGGATGCGCTCGGCCGCCGAGCGCAGGCTACGCCGTGACCGTGTAGCGGCCACCGGGCCCTCGCCGCACGAGGCCCCGCAGCTCGAGCTGCGCGAGCCCGGCCAGCACGGCGTCGAGCGCGCCGCCCGGCCCCGCGAGCGCCGCGACCGTGTCGCAGCCGCCGCCGACCCGCGCGAGCAGTGCCCGCAGGTCGGGCGCCAGGTCCGCCGCGCGATCGTCCGGGCGGGCGGGCAGCAGCTGCAGCGCGGCGGCGCCGAACAGCAGCTCGAGCACGTCGCACGCATCGCGCACGAGCTGTGCGCCGTCGGCGATCAGCGCGTTCGTGCCGGCGGCGAGCGGTGCGGTCACCAGCCCCGGCACGGCCGCGACGTCGCGGCCCAGGTCGGCCGCCTGCCCGGCGGTGATGAGCGACCCCGACCGCTCCCCCGCCTCGACCACGACGGTCGCCTGGGCGAGCGCGGCGATGATGCGGTTGCGCGCCGGGAAGCACCAACGGCGCGGGGCCGTCCCGGGCGGCAGCTCGGAGACGGTCGCGCCGGTCGCGGCGATGCGCGCGTGCAGCCGGCGCTTGCTCGCCGGGTACGCCCGCTCCGGCCCGCACGCGAGCACCGCCACCGTGAGGCCCTCCGCCTCGAGCGCGCCGACGTGCGCGGCGGCGTCGACGCCGAGCGCCATCCCGCTGACGACCGCCAGTCCGGCCGCCGCGAGGCCGCGCCCGAGCCCGCGCGCCTGCTGCAGGCCGTACTCGCTCGCGCGACGGGCGCCGACGATCGCGACGCGGTCCGTCGCGGTCGCGTGCAGAAAGCGGGCGCAGTCGCCGTGGACGTAGAGGACGGCCGGCGGATCGCTCAGCTCGGCGACGGCCTCGGGATAGCGCACATCGCAGCGGCACAGCGCGGTGACGCGGCTCGCGACGCAGCGCCGGCGCAGCCCCGTGCTCGCGAAGCGCTCGTACTCGGCGGCGAGCGCGTCGCGCCGGTCGCCGCCGAGCGCCGCGATCAACTCGAAGTCGGACAGCGACAGCAGGGCGGCGTTGCCGCGCCGGGCGCTCCAGGCGAGCTCGATGTGCCCGGCGAGACGCGCGATCAGCCATGAGCGACGCAGACAGCCGTCGCATGCCGAGGGGCCGTCGGCGGGCCGGCTGCGGGCGACGTCGCTCATGCGACCGCCGCGTCCTCTGCGTCCGGCGCCTCGCGCGTGCGCAGCGCGAGCGCCTGCAGCACGTCGTCGAGGCGGACCGCGTCGCGATCCGCCAGGTCCGCGATCGTGCGGGCGACGCGCAGCACGCGGTCGTGGCCGCGCGCGCTGAGGTGGCCGTGCTCGTAGGCCTGCGTCAGCGCCCGCTGCACCGGTGCGTCGATGCGCACGTGCGCGCGCAGGAGGCGCGCACCGAGCTGTGCGTTCGCGTGGATGCGCGTGCCGGCCAGCCGCGCCTGCTGACGCTCCCGCGCCGCGAGCACCCGCTCGCGGACGACAGCCGTGGAGGTCAGCGGCGCCTGCGCCAGCGCCCGGGCATCCGGACGCGCAACCGTGACGAGCAGGTCGATGCGGTCCAGCAGCGGGCCGCTGAGGC
>DASVFS010000221.1:0-7387 GCA_036379915.1 Conexibacter sp.
TGACCGACACGGGCTTGTGCGCGAGGACGAGTTGTCGGTCGGGCAGCCATTCGCGAACCCCTATGAGCGCAGCAAGCACGACGCGGAGCTGCTCGTCCACGCAGCCGCTACCCGCGGGCTGCCTGTAGCGGTGGCGCGCCCGAGCATCGTCGTAGGGTCGGCGCGCTCGGGCGTCACGCGTGAGTTCAAGAACTTCTACACGTTCGTGAAGCTGCTCGTCCAAGGGCGCCTGAGCGTTGTTCCGGCGAACTACGATGCGCTGCTCGACTTCGTCCCCATCGACTACGTGGCGAAGGCGATCTCCGACGCGGCACGGCGCGTCGAGCAAGCCGTCGGCGGCACCTTTCACCTCGTCGGCGAGGTGCCGCTCACTCTGCGTGAGATCGGCGACGTGTTCGCCGAGTACCCCTCGTTCGAGCTTCCGCGTTTCATCCCGCCGCAGAGCTTCGACGTGACTCGCCTCGACCCACTCGAGCAGCGCTACCACGCACGCGTGGCGAGCGTGTTCGCGCCCTACCTGTCCCGGCACATCGTCTTCTCGACTGAGCAAGCACGCCGCTTCACGCCTCTGCGACAGGTTGCGCGCGGCAAGCCGCTGCTGCGCCGGCTGATCGACTATGCCTTGCGGGCCGGCTACCTCGGCATTCCCGCGCCGCCGATCGGACGCGTGCTCGCGTCGCTCGCTGATGAGTCAGGCAGCTGATCCAGCAGGGCGACAGCGATCTGCTCGACGTCCGCGAGCGTCTCGGCTTTCAACGACTCGCCGTCGAGCACCCTGACGCCGAAGTGCTCCTCAAGCGCGAGGCCAAGCTCGACGAGCCGCAGTGATTCGTAGCCGAGGTCCGCGACCAGCTGCGTTTCCCTGGTCGGCTGCGCGACCGTGCGTGGTGCCATTGCCACGACGATGCGCACCGCCTGCTCCTGGATGGCCTGAATGTCGACGGGACTCATCCGCATCCGAATCTCGTGCCCGCTTACGCGAAGCCCGTCCTGGTCTCATCGAGGCGCATGCGCCAGATGGCGATGAGTGCCAGTATGACCGCGCAGCCGAGCAGGATGGCGGCGGAAGGAAGCACGCTGCCGCTACCGTCGATCGCGTGACGATAACCACGCATCGCCCAGTAGGTCGGAGCGATCGGCGCGATCGTGCGTGCCCAGCCCGGAAGCAGCGTCACGGGCACGAGCGCGCCGCCGAGACAGGCGAGCAGCAGGGCACCGAGGTAGGCGATCGTGTTCGCTTGCATCACCGTTCGGCAGACGGCGGCGACCGCCAGTCCCGTAGCGACGACAAACAGGCCGAACGCCATGCCGACCAGCGTGGTTGCCGCCCACGAGCCACGCACGTCCAAACCCATCAGGAGGCTGCCGAGGCCGAACACCAGCATGAACTGCAGCGCCGCGAGAGCGAGCGATCCGAGCGCCTTGCCGAGCAAGATCTCGGCGGCGCTCGCCGGACTTGCGCGCAGCCGCTCCCACGTCCGCCAGGCATGCTCGCGATAAAAGCTGTAGCCGACGTAGCTGACCAGCAAGAACCCACAGGTCACGAGCATCCCTGGCACCGCCTGCTCCGCGCCGTTGGCGTCCGCGAATCCTTCAGCGACAAGCGTGGAGCGAAATGCGGACTTCATGAACACCATCCCGATGAGCGGGACAAACACCAACAGCACGACGGGGAACGCGTCGCGCCGCACGATGCGCAGGTCGTGCGATGCAATCGCCATGCTGCGCGAAAGCATCACAAGATCTCGCCCCTGTTCTCGCGGCCTCCGGTCACGTCAATGAAGACCCGCTCCAAGCTCGGCTGGATCAACTCGATGGAGCAGAGGCGGCGCGTCTCCGCGCCGAGTCGCGCGAGGATGCGCGCCGCCGCCACTGCCGGCGGCTCGTTCGTCGCTACGCACAGCGTCGACCCCGCCACGCGCACGCCAGGCTCGCCATCGAGCACGGGCGGCGGACCGTCGAAGCGCAGCTCGACTCCTGTGCTGCCATACGACGCCACGAGGGCGCTGAGCGATCCCCGCACGACGATCCGACCTGCATTCATGATCGCGACTGTCGCGCCGAGCGACTCGACCTCCGGCAAGTAGTGCGTCGAGTAGCAGACTCCGATGCCCTCTGCCGCGAGGGCCTGCACCAGCTCGAGGAGGCCCGTACGCGTCTGTACGTCCGCGCCCGCCGTGGGCTCGTCGAGCAGGACCAGCGCGGGACGACCCAGCACGCTCATGGCGGTGTGCAGGCGCCGCGCCTCGCCGCCCGCGAGGGTCCGTGCAGCGCGATGGAGAAGGTCTTCGAGCCTGAGCGCTTCCGCAACCTCGGCGATGCGGCGCTCGAGTATCGCCCGTCGCAACCCCACGAGCTTGCCATGCAGGCGCAGGTTGTCGCGCACGCTCAGTGTTGGGTAAACGCCCAGGTCCTGTGGCGCAAGGCCAAGCCGTGCGCGCACTGCATGTGGTTCCCTTGTAGCGTCGTGCCCAGCGACAATTACTCGCCCAGCGTCGGCGCGACGCAACGTGGCGGCAATCGAAACCATCGTCGTCTTGCCTGCGCCGTTCGGCCCGATCAGCCCGACAACCTCTCCGGCTGCAATCTCCAGATTGACGCCGTCCAGCGCGGTCACGTCGCCATAGCGCTTGCAAAGCCCCTCGACGACGAGCGCAGGCGAATCCGGCACGCTCCGATGCTTCCCCAAAACGATCGCGTCCCCCCGGTTCGTACGGCGAGCGTATCGCAGCGAGCAGGGCCAGAGCTACGCTGGCGGAGAAACGACTCGACTTTGCGTTGAGCGGGCTGTCTGTTGACCGTAGCGCTTGTGCGTCAGCCTGCGTCGGCACTCGGCGTCGCACCGGAGCCGGCGCCGTCGACCGCGCGCAGGCGCTCCTCGTAGACGCGCACCAGCTCGGACAGCGGCACGGCGAGCCCGGCCGCGAGCGCGACGAGCGCGGCGAACGACGGGACGATCTCGGCGCGCTCGATCTGGCCGACGTACTTGCGTCCGACGCCGCCTCGGCCGGCGACGCGCTCCTGCGAGAGCTGCTGGCGAGCGCGGATCTCGCGGACCGCCGCGGCGAGCGCGCGCAGCTCGGCGTCGATCGTCGGAGGCACCGCGGGAACTCTTGTGCGGTTCCCGTTTGCTTTCCACCCGCTAGAGCGGTCAAAATGTGTCGTGCAGGGGGTATTTTCCCCTGTCGAAGGGGTCCGGGAGGCGTCCCCCAGCTCAACCTCGGCACGTCACGCGGATCCCATCTGAACGAGCCCGTCCCCCCACGGGCTCGACACGCCAGCGCCCCGGCCCGCCCCCGGCCGGGGCGCTCGCGCGCTCACGCGGCCGGCGGGTTGAGCCGGCGCTCCAGCGCTCCGAGCACGACGCCGAACAGCAGGTGCCGCCACGTCGCCTGCGCGAGCGCGCGGCCGTTGCCGGCCAGGCGCGGCAGCGCGTCGCGCGCGGGGTGGAAGCGGTCGCTCAGCCGGCCGAGCGGCCACAGCGCGAAGTTCTCCGCCTCCGCCATCAGCGGCGCGCGCAGCGCGGCCGGCACGCCGGCCCGGCCGAGCAGCGGTCCCGCGACGCCCGCGTACGCGGCGCCGAACAGCGCCCCGTTCTGCGCGTGCAGCGCGAGCCCGAGCGGATACCAGCGGGCGCGCGAACCGCGCGGCGCGACCATCCGCCCGAGCAGCTCGACGTCGTCGTAGCGGCAGCGCAGCGCCCGCTTGTCGAGCGGCTGCTGCAGCGCCCACACGCCCGCGGCGGTCGCGCCCGCCAGCGCCCCGCGCAGCATCCGTCCGCGATCCAGCCGCTCGAGCGCCATCTCCGCGACTGTAACGTGCCCCCGCCGCGAGGGTACGTAACCGCGGAATGGATCTGGAGCGACTCCATCGGCGAGCCCGCGAGCGCGGCGTCAACCCGATCGTCTACTGGCTCGCCCGCGGGCTCCTGCAGCCGTTCTTCCACCTCTACTTCCGCCTCTCGCGCGTCGGGCGCGAGCACATCCCGGTCGACGGCCCGGTGATCTTCGCGGCGAACCACCGCAGCTTCCTCGACCCGTTCGTGATCGGCACGATGATGCGGCGGCCGATCTACTACGTCGCCAAGAAGGAGCTGTTCGCGAACCGCTTCCAGGCGTGGCTGCTCAACGCGCTCGGCGCCTTCCCGGTCGATCGCGGCAACGCCGACCAGAGCATGGTCGAGACGGCGAAGGCGATCCTCGCGCGCGGCGACGCCGTGCTGATCTTCCCCGAGGGCACGCGCGTGCGGCCCGGCCCGCCCGGCCCGGCGAAGCGCGGCGTCGGCCGGCTCGCGCTGGAGACCGGCGCGCCGGTCGTCCCGGTCGCCGTGATCGGCACGACCGACGTGCGCCGCGGCTGGCGCATCCGCCCGAGAAAGGTCCGCATCCGCGCCGGGCGACCGCTGACGTTCCCGCAGGTCGCGGCCCCCTCGCGCGAGCTGGCGCAGGCGGTCACCGACCGCATCTGGCCGTGCGTGATGCTGCAGTGGGAGTGGCTCGGCGGGATCTCGCCGCTGCGGCGCGCAGCCGTCGTCGGCGCCGGCGCGTGGGGGACGGCGCTCGCCGTCGCGTTCGCGCGCGCGGGACTCGACGTCGAGCTCGGCTGCCGCTCGCGCGAGCAGGCCGAGGCGCTGCGCGACGCGCGCGAGAACGCGCGCTACCTGCCGGGCGTCGAGCTGCCGGAGCGCGTCCGGCCCTGTCATGCCACCGAGCTCGAGCTGGCCGTCCACGACCTCGTCTGCCTCGCCGTCCCCGCGCGCGACCTGCCGGCCGTGCTCGCCGCCCACGGCGGCGAGATCCCGCAGCGCGCCGGCGTGCTCGTCGTCTCGAAGGGGCTCGTGCCGCCGCTCGGCACGCTGGCGTCCGCCTACGCCGCGGAGCGTGTGCAGGCGCGCACGGTCGCCGCGCTCGCCGGGCCGAGCCACGCCGCCGACGCGCTCGAGCACGGCGCCTCGGTCGTGCTGGCGACCGTCGACGACGCGTTCGGCAGCGAGCTCGCGCTCGTGCTCGCCAGCGCCGGCTTCGACGTGCAGACGACACGCGACGTCGCCGGCGTCGAGCTGGCCGGCTGCGCGAAGAACGCCGCCGTGCTCGCGGCCGCCGCCGCGCAGGCGTCGGCCGGGCCGAACGTCGCCGGCGCCGCCGCCGGCAAGGTCTTCGCCGAGATCGACGGCCTCGCACGCCGCTTCGGCGCCGCGCCCGACACGTTCGCCGGGCTCGCCGGCGCGGGCGACCTCGTCGCGACCGTCGTCGCCGACGGCAGCCGCAACCGCCGCGCGGGCGAGCTGCTCGGCCGGGGTGTCCCCGCCGCCGAGATCGGACCCGCGCTCGGGCACGCCGTCGAGGCGGTCGACACCGTGCCGCTGCTCGCCGCGCTGCTGCGCGAGGCGGACCTCGCGGCGCCGGCGACGCTCGGCCTCGCCGCGCTCGTGGAGGGCCGCATCGAGCCCGACCGCTGGACCGCCGACGTCACGCAGCCGACCCGCCGGCCGCGAAGGGCCCGCGCCGCCTGAGAACGGGGATACTGCGCATGCGGTGCCCGATCCCGACGCGCTCTCCAAGCCGGACCTCGACCGCAGCTTCTCCGAGCTGTATCGCACGCACCTGCGCGACGTCTACTCGTACGCCTACTACCGCGTCGGCAACCACCACGACGCGGAGGACCTCACCGAGCAGACGTTCCTGCAGGCCTACCGCCACTACGAGCGCGCGCTGCGCGAGTCGGACGGCCGTCCGCTGCGGCCGTGGCTCATCCGCATCGCGCACAACCTCGCCGCCAACTACTATCGCGACAGGGCACGCCGGCCCGAGTCCGCGATCGAGGACGCGGCCGTGATCAGCGCGCCGCACACGACCGAGACGCTCGTCGAGGGGCGCGAGGAGCTCGAGCAGATCCTCGCCGGCGTCCAACAGCTGCCGGACGACCGCCGCGAGGCGCTGATCATGCGCTTCGCGCTGGGCATGGACAACCGCGAGATCGCGCGCGCGATGGGCAAGACGGACGGCGCCACGAAGGTGCTGCTGCACCGCGCGATCAAGCAGCTGGAGGGGATCGTCGGCGGCAACGGCGCTGGACCGGAGGAGGGGGCGTGAGCACGACCGAGTTCGAGGCGCGCCTGCGCGCGGCGCTGCACCCGGTCGAGCCGCGCGAGGACTTCGCCGTGCGGTTCGAGCGCGGGCTCGTCGAGCTGCACGAGATGGCGACGGACGAGCTGGAGGCGTGGGAGCTGTCGGCGATGCGCGACCCGCGCAACTGGGCCCGGCCGGCAGCGGCCGCGGTCGTCGGCGCGGGCGCCGGCACCGCGCTCGTGGTGCTGCGCGTGCGCAGCCGTCACCGTCGTCGCCGCGCGCAGTCGGCGAACGTGCTCGACCTCGCCGAGCGCACGATGCGCGATCTGGCCGACGAGGCTCGTAGGCTGCTGCCAGGCGGCGACTGAGCGCCGCTCCGCGGTCCGGTGCGCTGATCCGCGCGCGGCCGGGCCGCGTAGGAACGCAGTGACCGATGCCGAGCCGCAGCGACCACCCCCGCCTGTCGTACCGGGACCTCGCCGACGAGGACCTGATGCAGCTCGTGCAGCGCGCCGAGGCGGCCGCATTCGAGGTCGTCTACGACCGGCACGCGGGCGCCGCCTTCTCGCTGGCCTACCGCATGTGCGGCGCGCGCCAGCTCGCGGAGGAGGTCGTGCAGGAGGCGTTCCTGTCGATCTGGCGCAGCGGCGCCCGCTACGACCGCCGCCGCGGCAGCGTGCGCACGTGGATCCTCGGGATCACGCACCACCGCGCGATCGACGCGCTGCGCCGCGGCGTCGTGCAGGAGCGCCATCGCGCGTCCGACGAGGGGATCGAGGAGCGCTTCGAGGCGGAGGAGCGCACCGACGCCGAGGTCGCCCGCCGCGAGGAGGCGCTCGAGATCCGCGGCGCGCTCGAGCTGCTCCCGGACGAGCAGCGCCGCGCGATCGAGTTGGCCTACTACGGCGGCTTCACGCAGAGCGAGATCGCGGAGATGCTCGGCGTCCCGATCGGCACGGTGAAGGGCCGCATGCGACTGGGGATGGAGAAGATGCGCGATCGGCTCGCGCCGGCGGAGGTGCTCCCATGAGCGAGCGCTGCCAGCACGCCGACACCGTCGCCGCCTACCTGCTCGGCGCGCTCGCGGACGCGGAGCGGCGCGACTTCGAGCGCCACCTGGCCGCGTGCGCTCACTGCCGCGAAGACGTCGCGAGCCTGCGGGTCGTCGCCGACGCGCTGCCGCTCGCGGTGCCGCCCGTCGCGCCGCCGCCGGCGCTGCGTGCCCGGCTGATGGAGACGGTGCGCGCGGAGGCCGACGTGCTGTCGGCGGCCGGCGCGGCCGCCGACAGACCGGCGCCGGCGCGGCGCCGGCGCTTCGC
>DASVFS010000222.1:0-6066 GCA_036379915.1 Conexibacter sp.
TGCCGCGTCGCGGGAGCGGCACGGCGGTGCCGCTACGCCAGCACGAAGTGATCGCGGTGAATCGCCTCTTCGTCGCGGTGCGGCAGCAGCTCGCGCGCTTCCTCCGACTTGAGGCCCATCACGCGCCGCAGGTCCGCGGCGGCGCAGCTGGCGATTCCCTTCCCGACCGCCGCCCCGTCGTGCACGACCTCGACCGCGTCGCCCGCGTCGAACTCGCCCTCGACGCCGACGATCCCGACCGGCAGCAGGCTCGTGCCCCCCTCGCGCAGCGCGCGCGCGGCGCCCGCGTCGACCGCGATCGTCCCGTGCGCGGGCTTCGCGTACTTGAGCCACAGCTTGAAGCTCGAGTAGCGGCCCTCCTGCGGCGCGAAGCGCGTGCCGACCGGCTCGCCCGCGACGGCCGCCGCGATCGCGCCCTCCGTGCGCCCGTTCGCGATCACGGCCGGGATCCCGGCTGCCGTCGTCATTTCGGCTGCGACGACCTTGGAGCGCATGCCCCCGGAGCCGAGCGTCGTCGTCGTCTGGCGGATGTCGAGCGTCTCCAGCGCCGCGAAGTCCTCAACGAGCGAAACGGGTCTCGCGCTCGGGTCGAGCCGCGGATCGGCGGTGTAGAGGCCGTCGGTCGAGGTCAGCAGCACGAGCAGCTCGGCGCCGATCAGGATCGCGACCTGCGCGGCGAGGAAGTCGTTGTCGCCGAACGTGATCTCGTCGGTCGCGGTCGTGTCGTTCTCGTTGATGACCGGCACGACCCGCCAGTCGAGCAGCTTGCGCAGCGTCTGGCGCGCGTTGAGGTAGTGCGCGCGCGCGCCGCTGAGGTCGTGAAACGTCAGCAGCACCTGCGCGCTCGCGATCCCGTGCTCGCGCAGCAGCTCGTCGTAGACGGCGTAGAGCTTGCCCTGCCCGACCGCGCTCGCCGCCTGCAGCTCTTCGATCTGCGTCGGCCGCTCAGCGAACTGCATCACGCCCATCCCGCGCGCGATCGCGCCGCTCGTGACGATCGCGACGTCGTGGCCCGCCGCGTGCAGCGCGGCAGCCTGCTCGCACACGTGCTGGAGCACGTCCACGCGCGGCTGGCCGGCGTCGTCGGCGACGATCGAGGAGCCGAGCTTGATGACGATGGCGCCCATCGGCCCCGCAGCCTACGACGGATCGAGCTCGAACTCGACGCCGCCGATCTCGACGTCGTCGCCCGGCTCGAAGCCGGCCTGCTCGAGCGCCTCGATCACGCCGATGCGCTTGAGCCGCCGCTCGAGGTGGGCCATCGCCTCCTCGTTCTCGACGTCGTAGCGCAGCACGAGCCGATCGATCCCCTCGCCGACGACGCGGAAGCGGCCGTCCTCCAGGCGCTCGATCGTGTATCCGCGTTGCGCCGCGGGTCTGAAGACCTGATGCTCGGCGAGGCCGTCGACCTCCGGCGTCTCGACGGGCGGCGCCAGCGGGACACGCTCCAGCAGCGCCTTGCGCAGCTCGTCCAGGCCGGCGCCCGTCGCCGACGAGGTCAGCAGCACCGGCACCTCCTCCCCCAACCGCTCGCGCCATGCGGCGGCGGCGCGCTCCGCCTCCTGCGGCGGCACGAGGTCGACCTTCGAGAGCGCGAGGACGCGCGGCAGCGCGGCCAGCCGCGGGTCGTGCGCGGCCAGCTCGCGCTCGATCGTCGCGTGGTTCTCGAGCGGATCGCTCTGGTCGATCGGCGCCACGTCGAGCACGTGCACGAGCAGGCGCGTGCGCTCGACGTGCGCGAGGAAGTCGTGGCCGAGCCCGGCGCCCTCGCTCGCGCCCTCGATCAGGCCGGGGATGTCGGCGAGCACGAGCTGGCGGTCGTCGGCCTCGATCGTGCCGAGCACCGGCTCGAGCGTCGTGAACGGGTAGTCGGCGATCTTCGGCGCGGCGCGCGTGAGGCGCGACAGCAGCGAGCTCTTGCCGGCGTTCGGCAGCCCGACGAGCCCGACGTCGGCGAGCAGCTTGAGGCGCAGCTCGATCCAGCCCTCCTCGCCCGGCAGCCCGCGCTCGGCGAAGCGCGGCGCCTGGCGCGTGGCGGTCGCGAAGTGCTTGTTGCCGCGCCCGGGAGATCCCCCGCGCGCGACGACGGCGCGCTGGCCGGGCGTCACGAGGTCGTGGCGGGTGCCGTCCTCCAGCTCCGCGACGGTCCCCGGCGGCACGTGCACCTCCAGCGCATCGCCCTCGGCGCCGAAGCGCAGCGCGCCTCTGCCGTGTCCGCCGCGTCTGGCTTTGAAGTGCGCGGTGCGGCGGAAGAACTGCAGGTCGCGCAGCGAGTCGTCGCAGACGAGGACGACGTCGCCGCCGCGGCCGCCGTCGCCGCCGTCGGGGCCGCCCTTCGGCACGCGCGACTCGCGCCGGAACGACATGCAGCCGTCGCCGCCGCCGCCGGCCTGGACGTGGATGCGGGCTCTGTCGGACAGCATGCGCGCCACAATCCTGACACCCGCGCGACCTCCGACGACAGGAGCCCCATGCCCGATCCCGTCTTCCTCATCACCGGCGCCTCCAGCGGCATCGGCGCCGCGACCGCGCGGCGCGCCGCGCAGGCCGGCCATCGCGTCGTGCTGGCGGCGCGCTCGACCGACAAGCTCGACGCGCTCGCGGCGGAGCTCGGCGGGCCGGAGCGCGCGCTCGCGGTCGCGTGCGACGTGACCGAGTGGGAGCAGCAGGAGGCGATGGTCGCGCGCGCCCTTGAGGCGTTCGGCCGCCTCGACGTCGTGTTCGCGAACGCCGGCTTCGGCGCGACGCGCGGCTTCCTCGAGGAGTCGCCCGAGCACTGGAGGTCGATGGTGCTGACGAACGTCTACGGCGCCGCGCTGACGATCCGCGCGACGATCACCCATCTGCGCGAGTCGCGCGGGCACCTGCTGCTGACCGGCTCGGTCGCCGGCCGCGTCGCGCTGCCGGGCTCGCTCTACTCGTGCACGAAGTGGGCGGTGACGGCGATGGCGCAGGCCGCGCGCCAGGAGCTCGACGACAGCAGCGGCGTGCGCGTGACGCTGATCGAGCCGGGGATGGTCGCGACGCCGTTCTTCGAGAACGACGTGTCGGCGTGGGCGCTGCCCGCGGACGCGGTCGCCGACGCGGTGATGTACGCGGTCTCGCGGCCCAACACGGTCGACGTGAGCGACATCATGGTGCGGCCGATCCTGCAGCCGGAGTAGGGGCTCAGCGCACGACCGTGAAGCCGATGCTGCTGGACGGGCCCGCTCTGCCGGCCGCTGTCGCCGTCAGCGTCGCGCGGTAGCGGCCGGGCGCGAGCGCATGTCTGCCGATCCGACCGCTGAACGGCACGGCGTTCGCTCCAGCTCTGCCCGTGCGCGTCAGCGCCGGTGTGATCACGACGAGGCGTGTGCAGCGCCTCGCTCTGGCTCTGCGCAGGCGACTCGACGGTCTGACGCAGCGTCTGCCGGAGCGCAGCCCTCTGGCGGGCCGCGCGAACGCGATCCGCACCGTGGCGGCGCGGTCGAGCGCGAATCTGAACGTGGTCCCAACCGCCGCTCTGCTCGCGCGCCGACGTCTCGCGCTCACCGCGGTGCGCGATCTGCCGACGCGGAAGCGTCTGTGCGTGAGCGAGAGGCCGGAGATGACCGGCTCCGCGGCCAGCACCCGGACCGTGCCCGATCTCGAAACCGCGTTGCCGACCGCATCCGTCACGGTGACCGTCGCGGCGAATCTGCCCGCTCTCGCGTACGTGTGCTGGACCGTCGCGCCCGTCGCCGTGGCGCCGTCGCCGAAGCTCCACGTCGTCGTCAGCGGACCCCACACGTCGAACGGCGACGCCGCGAACGTCGCCGGCACACCGGCCGCCGCGCTCGCCGGAATCGTGACGCCGCCCAGCATCGGCGCGGTCGCGTCGAAGCCGCGCGCGTGCAGGCGCGCGGGTCCCGTGCCCTGCGTCCAGGCGACCGTGCCGTCGCCGGTGGTGGCGAGCCCGACCGCCGGACCGGAGGCCCCGCCGGTACCGGCGCTCACAGGAACAGGATCTCCGAACGCCCCGCCGGGTGCGCGCGTCGCGGCGACAAGTGCGGCGTCGGCGCCGAATCTGTCGACCTGCGGCCAGGCGAGCAGCGCGCGGCCGTCGGCGGCAACCGCGAGCGTGGGCGACACGGCTTGCACCGAGGGCGTCGAGCCGACCGACTGCGGCGCGCTGCCGCCGCTGCCGTCGACCGCGTAGAAGCGGACCATCGCCAGCGATCTGCCGGAGGTGGCCGCGTCGCCCCAGCTGACGACGATCCCAGACGGCGAGATCGCCGCCTGCGGCGCGACGATCGGGTTCCCCCCGATGAAGCCGAACGAGAAGCCGGTCACGACAGGCGGCCCGCCGACCTCCGTCATCCTGCCGGCGAGCGGCAGCACGAGCGACTCGCTGATCGAGGACGCGGCGAAGGCGCAGCCCAGCGAGTCGGGCGATGTGTTGACGACGTGCAGCAGACCGACCGGGTTGCCAGCCGCGTCGATCGCGACGGACGCCGGGTCGAAGGTGATGACCGACGATCTGGTGCAGTCGTTGCCGAAGTTCTCGATCGTCGGCGAGACGTTCCACGTCCCGTCTCGGCGCAGCGCGAACACGGCGCCGCCGCAGTCGTAGCCCGCGACCGCGTCGCCCGACGGCGCGACCGCGAGCCGCATCGTGATCCCGCCGCAGCCGGTCGCGTTGAGCGGCGTTGGCGTCGCGGCGAGCGCGGAGCCGCCCGCCGGGAAGTCGCGCACCGCGACCGCCGGGCTGGGGGCGTAGAGCAGTGTGACCTGACCCGCGGCGTCGACGCCGACCGCCGCGCCGAACGTCGTTCTCGTGTCGGTGAGCAGCTGCGGCGCTCCGAACGCGTCGCCCGCCGACCGCGTCGCGACCGCGACGGCGGTGCTGGAGGCGAGGAACTCCGACCAGCCGACGGCCGCGTCGCCGGCCGCGTTGACGGCCACCGTCGGCCCGAACTTCGACTGCGCGTCCGTTCTGAGCAGCTGCGGCGCCGACCACGGGCCGCCCGGCGGACGCAGCGCAACGCGCACGGCGTTCTCTCTGCCCGCTCCCTCGACCCACGCGAGCGCCGCATAGCCGTTAGGCGCGACGGCGAGCTGCGGCGAGGACGGATCCGCCTCGGTGAGCGTCTCGTCGACGACGAAGCCGGTGGCGGCGGCGGCCGCACCGGTCAGCACGAGCAGCGTCGCGAACGCGAGCAGTGCCGCCAGACCGATGCGCCGGATCATGGCGCGCACCCTATGCCACGCAGACGAGCCGCGCCACCGGTTTGGCGCGGCCGGGTCCGCGGGACGTTCGAGGCGAGCGCTACTCGGCGGCGTCGGGCAGGACGCTGATGACGCGGCCGCGGCGACCGGTTCTGAAGTCGACCGTGCCGGCCGCCTTCGCGAAGATCGTGTCGTCCTTGCCGATGCCGACGCCGGCGCCCGGCTTGAAGCGGGTGCCGCGTTGGCGCACGATGATCTCGCCGCCGGTGACGGTCTGGCCGGCGAACACCTTCACGCCGAGGCGCTTCGCGTTCGAGTCGCGGCCGTTGCGGGACGAGCCAAGGCCCTTCTTGTGTGCCATTACTCCGTGTCCTCCTTGGTCGTCTCGGCCTTCGCCCCGCCACCGTTGCCGCCCCTGCCGCCCGGGCCGACGATGTCGGTGACCTCGATGCGGGTGAGGTTCTGGCGGTGGCCGGTGCGGCGCCGGTAGCCGCGCTTCGGCTTGAACTTGAAGACCCGCAGCTTCTCGCCGCGGACGTGCTCGACGACCTTGGCGTCGACGCGCACGTTCGTGAGCGCGTCGGCGTCGAACACGACGTCGTCGGAGCGGAACATGACCGGCTGGAGCGCCACGGTGGCGCCTGCCTCGTCGGGCAGGCGCTCGACGAGCAGGGTCTGGCCCTTCTCGACGCGGTACTGCTTGCCGCCGGTCTTCACGATCGCGTACATGGGATATCTCAGTCTGCGGGGGTGGCTTCCGCCTTGGCAGCGGAACGGCGCCGTCCGCCTCTGCGGCCACGGCGCCGAGGCTTCGATTCTACGGCATCGCCCTCGCCCTCCGCCGCCGGCGCGCCGTCGCCGGCCTCGGGCTGCTCGCCC
>DASVFS010000223.1:0-3472 GCA_036379915.1 Conexibacter sp.
TCACGTGACCCGGCCGACCCATCGGCACGGTCAGCCCCACCCGCTCGTCGAGGCCCTCCGGTGCGACCGCCATCAGGCCCTCGGTGATCGTGATGTCCGGCGCCAGCGCGTTCACGCGGATGCCGTGTGGCGCGAGCTCGAGCGCGGCGGTCTTGGTGAAGTTGATGACGCCGGCCTTCGCCGCGCAGTAGGGGCCGATCAACGCCTCCGGACGGCGGCCGGCGACCGACGCGACGGACACGATCGCCTTCTCGCCGTCGGCGCCGGCCTGCATGTGCGGCAGCGCCGCCCGGCAGAACAGGAAGACGCCCGTCAGGTTCACCGCGAGGATCTGGTTCCAGGCCGCGAGCGACGTCTCGGCGATCGGCGCGCTGATGCTCAGGCCGGCGTTGTTGACGAGCACGTCGACGCGGCCGAAGCGCTCCGCGACCTCCGCTACGAGCGCGTCGACGGACTGCTCCCGCGTCACGTCGCACGAGCGCGCGACATGCCCCGCCTCGGCCAGCCACGCGGGCGCCTCGAGGTCGCATCCCGCGACCGTCGCGCCCTCGGCGACGAGCCGCTCGGCGATGCTGCGGCCGATGCCCCCGCTCGCACCCGTGACGATCGCGACGCGTCCGTCGAAACGGCGCGGCTGGGCGCTCATGCCGCCCGCTCCGGCGAGCGGACGAGCGCGTCGCCGACCGCCCGACCCGCGTCGCGCAGCACGTCCCACGCGGACTCGACGACGCCCGCGACCGCGAGGAAGCCGTGCAGCATCCCCTCGTAGCGGCGCACCTCGACCGCGCTTCCCGCCTCCTGCAGGCGCTGCGCGTAGCGCTCGCCCTCGTCATGCAGCACGTCGCACTCGGCGAGCACGACCAGCGCGGGCGGCAGTCCATGCACGGACTCCGCGAGCAACGGCGATGCATAGGGACTCGTGGCATCCTCGGGGGTCGCGAGGTAGCTGCGCCAAAAGAACTCCATCGCCGCCTGTGTGAGCCAGTGTCCCTCGGCGTAGCGTCCGCGGGACGGTGCGTCGAGCTCGCAACACGTCGCCGGATAGACCAGCAGCTGGAAGTCGATCACGGGACCGCCGCGGTCTCGCGCCAGCAGCGTCGTCGCCGCCGCCAGGTTGCCGCCGGCGCTGTCGCCGCCGACCGCGAGCCGGCCGGTACGCGCCCCGAGCTGGTCGGCGTGGTCCGCCGCCCACGCGACGGCGGCATATGCGTCCTCGACGGCGCTCGGGAAGCGGTGCTCGGGCGCCAGCCGGTAGTCGATCGAGAGCACGGTGCAGCCGGATCCCGCCGCGATCGCGCGCACCTGAGCGTCACACGTCGCCGGCGAGCCGACCGCCCAGCCGCCGCCGTGCAGCCACACGAGCACCCCGGGCGCGACGTCCGCCGTCGCCCGGTACGCGAC
The DNA here is from genome assembly GCA_036379915.1 of Conexibacter sp. Taxonomy (GTDB): domain Bacteria; phylum Actinomycetota; class Thermoleophilia; order Solirubrobacterales; family Solirubrobacteraceae; genus Conexibacter. The sequence continues at coordinate 1,402 of DASVFS010000223.1, forward strand.
CGCGGGGAGCACGCCGGCCGGCCCCGGGACGGTCAGCTGCCGCACCTCGTACAGCTCCGGGCCGACGCCGGCGAGCTCGTCCTTGCGACGCTCCTCGTCGGCCCGCGCCTGCTCGATCGTGAGCTCGACGGAGCCGCCCCAGCGCTCGATCCTGCGCAGGATCTCCTCGCACTGCGGATGCAGCTGCGCAGCGCCCGTCATCCGAACCTCACCTCATGCGGCGAGTCCGGCGAGCTCGGGGGCTCGTCGAGCAGGCCGCCGAGCTCGGCGCGCAGCTCCGACAGCTCCTCACCGCCGGCCATCATCGTCTCGAGCTCGTCGCGGGTGACGGCCCCCTTCGTCAGCTCGCCGAGCGTCCGTCCGCGGTTCAGCACCGTGAACTGGTCGCCGAGCAGGAACGCGTGCTGGATGTTGTGGGTGATGAAGACGATCCCCAGCCCCTGCTGGCGCGCCCGCGCGATGTAGCGCAGGACGACGGCGGCCTCCTTGACGCCGAGCGCAGACGTCGGCTCGTCGAGGATCAGGACGCGCGCGCCGAAGTGGACGGCGCGCGCGATCGCGATCGCCTGGCGCTCTCCGCCGGAGAGCGTCCCGACCATCCGGGACGTGTCCCGCAGGTGGATGCCGATGTCGGCCAGCGCCCGCCTCGTCATGTCGGATGCGTGCCGATGGTCGAAGCGTCTGAGCGGTCCCCGGCCACGGGTCGGCTCGCGTCCCAGGAAGAAGTTCCGCTCGATCCCCATCAGCGGGATCATTGCGAGGTCCTGGAACACGGTCGCGATGCCCGCGTCGAGTGCGTCGCGAGGCGACTTGAACGTGACCGGCTCGCCGTCGATGAGCAGCTCGCCGCGGTCGGGGCGATGGACGCCGCCGAGCACCTTGATCAGCGTCGACTTGCCCGCTCCGTTGTCTCCGAGAAGGCAGGTCACCTTCCCGCGATGCACGGAGAGCGAGACGCCGTCGAGCGCACTCACCGATCCGAATCGCTTGCAGATGTTGCGCGCCTCGAGCAGTCCCGGAACGGTGCCGTCATGTGCGCGCTCGACGTGGGTCACCGACGTCACCTCGCGTTCAGCGCTCGTTTGCGGATGTAGGTGTTGAACAGCACCGCGACGAGCAGCATGCCGCCGAGGAACACCTGGAACCAATCGGGGTCGACCCCCGTGTAATAGAAGCCCTGACTCACCATCCCGAAGATGAGCGCCCCGAAGAAGGTCCCCAGGATCGAGCCGTACCCTCCGGTCAGCAGCGAGCCGCCGATCACCGCGGCGGTGATCGCCTGGAACTCCTTGCTCTCGCCGCGCAGCACGTCGGCGGAGCCGGCGCTCAAGGTCGACAGGGCCGCGACGAGCGTCGCGCAGAGCGCGGTGACGATGAAGAGCGTGACCTTCACGCGGTTGACCGGCACGCCCACGTTGCGCGCCGCGACCTCGTCGCCGCCGGCGCCGAAGACCCAGTTGCCGAAGCGCGTCTGCGTCAGCACGTAGGTGCCGACGATCGTCAGCCCGATCCACCAGACGATCGAGACCGGGAAGCCGGCGATCTGGCCGCCGAAGAGCTGGAACAGCGGATCGCCGTCGAGCGCCTCCCGCAGCCCCTCGATCTGCGTCTTGTCGGTCACGAGGCGCGTGACCGCGAGCGCGAGACCGCGCAACGCGAACAGCAACGCGAGCGTGACGATGAAGGAGGGCAGCTTCGTCTTGACCACCAGCATCCCGTTGACGACACCGACCAGGACGGCCCCGCTGCAGGCGAACAGCAGCGCCGCCCACAGCGGCCATCCGTACTCCGCCACCGGGATCGCGATCATCAGGCCGGCAGCGCCGAGCATCGAGCCCACGGACACGTCGAACTCGCCGGCGATCATCAGCAGCGTGACGCCCGCGGCGATGATCCCGAGCTCGGCGGAGACCTCGAGGAACCCGGCGATCCCGATCTTCGACAGGAAGCCCTTGTCACCGGCCTCGACGGCGAACAGGACGAACACGACGAGCGCTGCCGCGATCGCACCGATCTCCGGGCGCCGGAGCAGGGTCCGTCGCCACGCGCGCTGAGCCCGCGTGGCGACGTC
>DASVFS010000224.1:0-12736 GCA_036379915.1 Conexibacter sp.
GGGCCGCTCGAGGTCCTGCCCGCAGCGTATGTCGCACGGGCCCACGAGCTGGTGATCCCGCTCACGCCGCGCGAGCTCGACCTGCTGGTCGCGCTGATGCGGCGGCCCGACCGGGTGCTCTCGCGGGAGCTGCTGTTCGAGCTGTGCTGGGGCCACGCGATGGCCGCCAACGACCGCGCGGTGGACGTCTACGTCCGCAAGCTGCGCGCGAAGCTCGAGCAGGCGCTGCCCACATGGCGGTTCATCCACACCCACCACGGGTTGGGCTACCGCTTCTCCCCCGACGAAACAAGGAGTGTGCTGTGAATCGACTGCGACTGACCGCGCTCAGCGGCGCGGCGGTGCTCGCGCTCGGACTCGCCGCCTGCGGCGACAGCGGCGACACCGGCGGATCCTCCAGCGACGGCGCGAGCCTCTCCGGCACGATCCGGATCGACGGCTCGAGCACGGTCGGCCCGCTCACGGAGGCGGCGGCCGAGGCGTTCCAGGGCGAGAACTCCGGCGTCCGCGTCACCGTCGGCACGTCCGGCACCGGCGGCGGGTTCGAGAAGTTCTGCGCCGGCGAGACCGACATCTCGGACGCCTCGCGCGAGATCGAGGACGACGAGATCGCCGCGTGCAGAGACAGAGGCATCACCTACGAGTCGTTCCAGGTCGCCAACGACGGCATCGCCGTGGTGACGAACCCGGAGAACGACTGGGCGAGATGCCTCACCGTCGACCAGCTCAGAACGATCTGGAACACCGGCTCGAAGGTCGCCAGCTGGAAGGACGTCGACGGCTCCTTCGCGGACGAGAAGCTGACGCTCTACGGCCCCGGCACCGACTCCGGCACGTTCGACTTCTTCACCGACAAGATCAACGGCGAGGAGGGCGCGAGCCGCTCCGACTACAACGCCACCGAGGACGACAACGTCACGGTGCAGGGCGTCTCCGGCGACAAGGGCGGCCTCGGCTACTTCGGCCTCTCCTACTACGAGCAGAACAGAGACAAGCTCCAGGCGGTCGAGGTCGACAGCGGCAGAGGCTGCGTCGCGCCGAGCACCGAGACGGTGCAGGACGGCTCGTACACGCCGCTCAGCCGCCCGCTCTTCATCTACGTGAAGGCGGACTCGCTGAGAAAGCCGGAGGTGGAGGCGTTCGTCGAGTACTACCTCGCCAACACCGTCGACCTGGCCGAGCAGGCGCTGTTCGTGCCGCTGACGGACGAGCAGCAGGCCGAGCTGCAGCCGAAGCTCGACTCGCTCAAGTCCGGCACCTGATGCGGCAAGGGCGCTGACGAAGTGAGCACCACGACCACCAGCGCTCCGTCCCCCGACCGCCCGATACGGCGGTTGGGGGAGGCGCGGGGCGGGCGGGTCTGGGGAGAGCGCCTGATCAAGGCGCTCCTGCTGCTGTGCGCCGCCGTCTCCGTCGCGACGACCGCCGGCATCGTCCTCGCGCTCGCCGGCCCGACGATCGAGTTCCTCGGCGAGGTCCCGCTGAAGGACTTCCTGTTCGGGACCGAGTGGCGGCCGCTGTTCTCCCCGGCGGACTTCGGCGTGTTGCCGCTGGTGACCGCGACGCTCGTCGTGACCGCCTGCGCGCTCGCCGTCTGCATCCCGTTCGGGCTCGGATCGGCGATCTACCTGAGCGAGTACGCGCGCCCCGGCGTGCGCAAGTCGCTGAAGCCGGTGCTCGAGGTGCTCGCGGGCATCCCGACCGTCGTGTACGGCTTCTTCGCGCTGACCTTCCTGACGCCGACGCTCGAGAAGATCTGGTTGTTCGGCGACCCGCCGAGCGTCTTCAACGCGCTGTCCGCCGGCCTCGTGATGGGCGTGATGATCCTGCCCACCGTCGCCTCGCTGTCGGAGGACGCGATGGCGGCCGTGCCGCAGGGGCTGCGCCAGGGCGCCTATGCGCTCGGCGCCTCGAAGCGGGTCGTGGCGACGAAGATCGTCGTGCCCGCCGCGCTGTCGGGCATCGTCGCCTCGTTCGTGCTCGCGATCTCGCGCGCGGTCGGCGAGACGATGATCGTGCTGATCGCCGCCGGCGGCACGCCGAACCTGTCCTTGAACCCCGCCGAGGCGATGCAGACGATGACCGCGTTCATCGCCGCCGCCGGCCTCGGCGACCAGTCGACCGGCTCGATCGGCTACCAGACGATCTTCGCGGTCGGGGCGCTGCTGTTCATCGCGACGTTCGTGATGAACATCTTCTCGATCCGGATGGTGCGCAAGTACCGGGAGGTCTACGAGTGAGCGCCACGCGGATCGCACCGACCTCCCAGCGCGAGCGACTGCTCGGTGGTCTCTTCCGCGCGGCGCTGTTCGTCTCGCTGGCGATCGGGATCCTCACGCTCGTGTGGCTGCTGCTGTCGATCCTGATCGAGGGCGGCCCGCGCCTGAACCAGGACGTGATCTTCCACTTCCCCTCGAGCAACCCGGAGATCGCGGGCGCGCAGTCGGCGATCATGGGGACGATCTGGGTCGTCGGGCTGACCGCCTTGATCACGATCCCGCTCGGCGTCGGCGCCGCCGTCTATCTCGAGGAGTACGCCGATCGCGACCGCTGGTGGAACCGGCTGATCGAGCTCAACATCCAGAACCTCGCGGCGGTCCCGTCCATCGTCTACGGCATCCTCGGCCTCGCGTTCTTCGTGCGCGGTTTCCTCGGGCTCGGCCAGACGGTGCTGGCGGCCGCGCTGACGCTGTCGCTGCTGGTGCTGCCGATCGTGATCATCTCCTCGCGCGAGGCGATCCGCGCGGTGCCGGACTCGATCCGTCAGGGAGCGCTCGCGCTCGGCGCAACGCAATGGCAGACGATCTGGCGCCAGGTGCTGCCGGCCGCGATCCCCGGCATGGCGACCGGCTCGATCCTCGCGCTCTCGCGCGCGATCGGCGAGGCCGCGCCGCTCGTGCTGCTCGGCGGCCTGACGTTCATCACGTTCAACCCCGAGGGACTCGACAGCGCCTTCACCGTGCTGCCGATCCAGATCTTCAACTGGATCTCGCGCCCGCAGGAGGAGTTTCACGTCCTCGCTGCGGCGGCGATCATGATCCTGCTCGTCCTGCTCGTCGCGATGAACGCCGCGGCGATCTTCCTCCGCAACAAGTATCAGCGAAAGTGGTGAGGCTGCAGATGACAGATCCCGTCGTACAGCGCCCGGTCGTCGCCCCGGACGCGCCGCCCGCGGCCGACGGGTCCGCGCCGCTCGGCGAGCCGGTCTTCAGCCTGCGCGAGGTGAGCGTCGCCTACGGCGGGACGCCGGCCGTCAAGGACATCGACCTCGACGTCCACGCGCACCACATCACCGCGCTGATCGGCCCGTCCGGCTGCGGCAAGTCGACCGTGCTGCGCTGCCTGAACCGCATGAACGACCTCGTGCTCGACGCATCCGTCGGCGGGCAGGTCCTCTACCACGGGCAGGACATCTACGCGAGCCACGTCGACCCGGTCGAGGTGCGCAAGCTCGTCGGGATGGTGTTCCAGAAGCCGAACCCGTTCCCCAAGTCGATCTACGACAACATCGCGTTCGGCCCGCGCGTGCTCGGAATGAAGGGCGACATGGACGAGATCGTCGAGCGCGCGCTGCGTCGCGCGGCGCTGTGGGACGAGGTGAAAGACCGCCTCAAGCAGAGCGCCTACGGCATGTCCGGCGGGCAGCAGCAGCGCCTCTGCATCGCACGCGCGCTCGCGACCGATCCCGACGTGATCCTGATGGACGAGCCCTGCTCGGCGCTCGACCCGATCTCGACTGCACGCATCGAGGATCTGCTGCTGGAGCTGCGCAGAAGCTACGCGATCGTGATCGTCACGCACAACATGCAGCAGGCCGCGCGCGTCTCCGACCGCACCGCCTTCTTCACCGTCGAGCTGGACGAGGGCGAGCGCCACCGCACCGGGCGGATCGTCGAGTTCGACGCGACCGAGAAGATCTTCCAGAACCCGGCCGACCCGCGCACGGAGGCCTACGTGACGGGTAAGGTCGGCTGATGTCTGCGGCAGGGGAAGGCGAACAGCTGCGGGTCCGCTTCCAGGCGGAGCTGGAGGAGCTGGAGGCGCTCGCGCTGAGCGGTCTCGACCAGGCGTGCGCGCAGCTGCGGCGCGTGCTCGAGGCGCTCGAGCACCAGGACGTGGCGCTGGCGCGCGACGTCGTCGCGGGCGACGACGCGATCGACCAGCTCTACCGCGAGCTGCACGAACGGATCATCGCGCTGCTGGCGCTGCAGGCCCCCGTGGCCGGCGATCTGCGACTCGCGGCGGCGCTGCTGCACGTGATCCGCTCGATCGAGCGGATGGGCGACCAGTGCGTGAACATCGCGAAGCTGATCCCGCTCGACGGCCACCACCCGCCGACGCATCCGACGCTGCTGGAGGAGCTCGGCGTGATGGGACGGCTCGTGTGCGGCGAGATCGAGCAGTCCAAGCGCGCGTTCGGCGAGCGCGACATCGAGCTCGCGCGCGACCTGATCCACCAGGATCGCGACGTCAACGAGCTCAACCGCCGCGTCTTCCAGTTCGCGTGGGAGAGCGGCGACGACCCGGACGCGCGCGAGTGGGCGATGCACATGATCCTCGCGGCGCGCGCGGTCGAGCGGATGGGCGACCTCGCGGTCGACGTCGGCGAGCAGCTCGGCTTCGTGATGACGGGCCAGTTCGAGGAGTTCCGCGACGCCTCGCACCCGTCGCCGAGCGACGCGTCGGTCTAGCCGACGCTAGCGCCGGCGCACGACGATCGTGCGGCCGTCGTCGAGCCGGTAGACGGTCCCGACGGCTCTGCCGTGCCCGACCACCCGCTCGCCCGGTCTGAGCCGGACGGCTCTGACCTGCGCGTCTCTGCCGGCGACGATCGCGCCGAGCGGCGCGCTGCGGGCGGCGTTTGGACCAGCGTCTCTGCCGAGCGCTTCGGGGCCGAGCTTCAGCGACGAGAGCGCCGCGAGCAGGAACGCGACCGACAGCACGATGCCGAGGTCGAACAGGTTCACGAGCCCGTCGAGCGGGTCGCCGGCGCGGTCCGCGCGCGAGCGCGCGCGGGCGGTCACCGTCGGACGCGTCATGGCAGGGCCGCCTCCTGCGGCGCGTGCACGTGCGCCGCGGCCGGCGGCGGCGCGTCGGCCGGCACGGCGTCGGGCGCCGCGAGCACGGCCGCCATGTACTCGACGTCGGAGTAGTCCTGGTCGTAGATGCGGTTGCGCACGAGCGAGACGGAGTATGCGACGGCGCCGACCAGCAGGCCGGCGACCGTCACGCTGAACGCGACGCGCAGGTCGTCGGTGAGGCGCTGCACGTCGCCGTCGGCAAGGCCGGCAAGCGCGGGCGAGAGCGGGATGAGCGTGCCCATCAGCCCCAGCGCCGGCCCCATCCGCACGAGGATGCGCGTGCGCTCGAGGCGGCGGACGGAGCGGTAGTCGTACTCGGCGAGCCGCTTCGCGACGCGGTTCGCCGCGTCGGGCCGCTCGCGCTGCTCGACGATCGCGGCGAGCGCCTCGTCCATCGCCGGGTTGAAGCCGACGCTGCGCACCGCCCGCAGCGCACCGGCGCCGTCGCCGGCGGCGAGCGCCTCGCGCGCGACGTCGGCCGCGTGCTCGAGCCGCGCGACGCTGCGCGCGCGCCGGCGGCGCAGCTCGGCGAGCAGCGTGCCGACCTCCGCGAGCACGACCACCAGCGCGAGCAGCGCGAGCAGCAGCACCGGATAGCGCAGCGCGTCGGAGACGTCGAAGAGGATCTGCTCGATCGTCACGGTTGCCAGAAGGGGATCGTATGGCGGGACTCGAGCGCCCAGCCGAGCGCCAGCAGCGCGAGCGCCCCGGCCGCGATCCAGACGCCGACCGGCACGTGCGGCGGGCCGTCGGCCGCCGCCCCGCGCGCCGCCGCGGAGGCCGCGCGACCGCTGTCGAGCGGCGCCGCGGCGGCGCCGGCCGACGCGAGCAGGGTACCGCTGACGAGCTCGCCCGGCGGCGTGCGGCGCGCCGGAGCGCGGTCTCGCACCGGCGGCGTCGCGGGTGCGACCGCCGGCGAGACGGCGGCTGGAGGCGTCGCGGACGTCGCCGGCGGCGCAGCGCCGGAGCCCGTGCCGGAACCCGCGCCGGAGCCCGCGCCGGCTGCGCCACCGGTCCCGTCGCCGTCGCCGTGCGACTCGTCCGCGCCGCGGGCGTCGTCCGCGCGGCGCTCGCGCGCGCGCACGACGCGGATGTGGACGGTGTCGGGGGCGCCGATCGACGTGCCGTCGCCGCGCACGACGTTCAGCAGCACGAGATACGTACCCGGCCGCCGGAAGCGATGCGAGACGTTCGCGCCGCGGACTCTGCCGGTGCCGTCGAAGTACCAGCTGTAGTCGAGCCCCGGCCCGAGCGGCGCGCCGCCGACCAGCGACGCGCTGAGGTCGACGCGCTCGCGCGGACGCACGCGCAGCTTCGAGACGGCGATCCGCGGCACGAGCGGCTCGCCCGTCTTCAGCGCGAGCGCGAGCGGCGCCCCGTCGGCGAGCGTCACGAGGTCGGCGTCGTTGGCGTCGCCCTCCCCGCTGCTGGGGCGCAGGAAGTGCACGCCGCCGCCGTCGCTCCACACGACGGGCGGTCCCTCGTCCGTGCCGCCGAGGTCGTCGCGCATGACGATCGCGCTCGAGCCGTCGGCCTTCGCCAGCGCGATGTAGTCGAACGCGTCCGCGTCGAGCCCCGCCGCCGCGAGCAGCGCCGTCAGCGAGATGCCGTCGGCGACCGCGATCGCGCGCTCCGTCCCGTCGGCTGCGCGCACGGTGTAGCTCGCGCCGTGGACGTCGTAGCGCGCCACGAGGTCGGCGAGCGCGAGCGGTCTGGCGGAGGCGCCGTCCGAGGGCGCGAGCGTGACGGTCGGCGTCGGCGCAGCCCCGCCGTCGTCCGCGCGCGCGGCCTGCGCGCCCGCGGCGGCGAGCACAATCAGCGACAACGCGAGCAGGGGACCGCGGAGCACGCGCCTGAGCCTACGCGGAGACGGCGAGCGACAGCGCCTCGATCAGCGCTCGCGCCTTCAGCCGCACCTCGCCCAGCTCCGCATGCGGGTCCGACAACGCGACGATCGCCCCGCCGGCGCCGAAGCTCGCGCCGCGCTCGGTCGCGACGATCGTGCGGATCACGATCGACAGGTCGGCCGCGCCGCCGAGCGCGAACCAGCCCAGCGCGCCGGAGTACACGCCGCGCGGCCCGGCCTCGAGCGCGTCGACGATCTCCATCGTGCGCTTCTTCGGGGCGCCCGTCATCGAGCCGCCGGGAAAGGCGGCGCGCACGACGTCGAGCGCGGAGGCGCCGCGGCCGATCCGCCCGCGGATCGTCGAGACGAGCTGGTGCACGGTCGCGAACGACTCGATCCCGAACAGCGTCGGCACGTGCACGCTGCCGACCTCGCAGACGGCGCCGAGGTCGTTGCGCAGCAGATCGACGATCATCAGGTTCTCGGCGCGGTCCTTCTCGCTCGCGCGCAGCCGCTCGCGGATCGCGAGGTCCTCCTCCACGCTCGCCCCGCGCGGCGCCGTGCCCTTGATCGGCTTGGCCTCGACCTCGCCGTCCGCGGATACGCACAGGAAGCGCTCCGGCGAGGCGCTCAGCACGCTCACCTGCGGGAAGCGCAGGAACGCGGCGAACGGCGCCGGGCTCACGCTGCGCAGGCGGCGATAGGCGCGCCACGGATCGAGCTCGCCGTCGAGGTCCATGTGGTTGGTCAGGCAGACCTCGTACGTCTCCCCCGCGCGGATCTGCTCCTGGCAGCGCGCGATCAGCTCCAGGTAGGCGTCGTCGTCGTGGCGCGGAGCGCAGCCGGCGGGCCAGGCGTCTTCGACGTGCACCGCGCGTCCGCCGCCGTCGGCGTGGATCGGAGCGGCTCCCGCCGAGCCACCGTTCGCGACGGCGCCGTTCGCGCCGTGCGCGAGCGCCGTCAGCCGCGTCGTCATCGCGTCGAGCCACGGCGCGGCCGGCGCGTCGTGCGCCTCCAGCGCGACGAGCCACACGTCGCCGGCCTCGTGGTCGAACGCGACGAAGCGGTCGGCGAACACGAAGGCCGCATCCGGCGCGTCGGCGGCGTGCGCGGCGTCGCCGCCGCACTCGGCCTTCAGCTCGTAGCCGAGATAGCCGACGTAGCCGCCGTTGAACGCGAACGGCAGCGCGGCCGTGGTCGTGCGGCGCGCGCGGATCTGGTCGTCGAGGTAGGCGAGCAGCGGCCCGTCCGCCTGCTCGTCGCCGCGCGCCGTCCGTATCGTCACGCGCGCGCTCGCCACGTCGTAGGTCAGCAGCTCGGCGAGCGGCCCGTCGGCGTCGCCCATGAACGAGAAGCGGCCGCAGCCGTCCGGTCCGGGCGCGCTGCTGTCGAGCCAGAAGGCGACGTCGCGTTCGCCGTACAGCGCCGCGAAGACCGCCTCCGCGTCGAGCGGGAGCGCGAGCCGGCGGAAGCGCACGACCGGTTGGCGCCGCACGAGCCGCCGCTCGTCGTCGCGCGGGCGCCCGGGCGCGTGCGCGGCGGCGGCGAGCGCGAGGTCGCGGAAGTTGCGCAGCAGCCGCGCGCCGTGCTCGGAGCAGATCGACTCGGGGTGGAACTGCACGCCCCACAGCGGCTGATCCACGTGCCGCACGCCCATCAGCACGCCGTCGTCCGACCACGCGAGCGCGCGCAGCGACGGCGGCAGGTCGCCGACCATCAACGAGTGGTAGCGCACGACCTCGAACGGCGATGGGATCCCCTCGAACAGGTCGAGCTGCGCGTGCTGTACGGCGCTCGTGCGGCCGTGCATCGGCTCCGGCGCCGGCACGACCTCGGCGCCGTGCACGTGACAGAGCCCCTGGTGCCCAAGGCACACGCCCAGCACCGCCATCCCACTGTCGCGAATCGCGGAGGCGCTGATGCCGAAGTCGCGCGGCACTTCGGGCCGCCCCGGTCCCGGCGAGACGACGATCGCGCCATAGCCCTGCCCGCGCAGCGCCGGCCACGAGACGGGATCGTCGTTGCGCAGCACGAGCGGCGGCTCGCCGTTCAGCTCTCCCAGCAGCTGCGCGAGGTTGAACGTGAACGAGTCGTAGTTGTCGATCAGCACGCAGCGCACGCGAGCTCCTCCACCGCGGCGGCGGCGGCCGCGATCGCGGCGCGCTCGTCCGCGTCGAGCCGCCACTGCAGCGGCCGCGGCGGCGCCTCCGGGCCGAGCAGCGCGGGCACGGTCAGGCAGACGCCGTCGACGTCGTAGGTGCCCCGCAGCAGCGTCGAGACCGGCCACGGCCGCGGATCGCCCTGGCGCAGCGCGCGCACGAGCGCGGCCACGCCCCAGCCGGACGTCCACGCGCTCGTCGTCCCGGTGCCGTGCACCTGCCAGCGCGCATACCAGCCGCGCACCTCGTCGAGCACCTGCGCCCGCTCTGCCGCCGACAGCGAGACCACTTCCCCGCGCACGCGCACGCGACTCAGCAGCGGCACCGCGTGCGGGCCGTGCTCGCCGACGCTCCACGCCTCCACGTCCGTGGGGTCGCAGCCGCGCGCGCGGGCGATCGCGACGCGCAGCCGCAGCGTGTCGTTGAGCGTGTGGCCGACGACCTGCACGCGCGCGCCGAGCCGGCCCTGCAGCCAGGTCGCGAGCGCGTCGACCGGGTTGCTGACGAGCACGAGCGTGCGGCAGCGCGCGACAGGCCGCTCGAGCGCGTCGGCGAGCGGCGCGAGGATCGCCGCGTTGCCCGCGAAGAAGGCGCTGCGTGGCGCGCCGTCGCGGTGGCGGACGCCCGCGCACGCGACGACCAGCTCGCACGCCGCGAGCGCGTCGAGGCCGCCGGTCGCGACGTCGAGCCCGGGCAGCGCCGCCCGCAGCATCTCCAGGTCCATCGCCAGGCAGGCGAGCCGCGGCGCCGCCGCGTCGGCGAGCACGAGGCAGCGCACACCCGCCCGCGCGAGCGCGAACGCGGTCGCCGCGCCGACGGCGCCGGCCGCCCCGTGGATGCCGACGGGCGCGTCCATCAGAAGACGTTCTCGCGCTCCATCGCCTCGAACAGCTCCTGCACGTTCCTCGGGTCGAAGCCCTCGTTCTCGGCGCGCGCGATGATCTCCAGCTGGATGCCCGAGTTCGGCTCGCGCTTGGTGAAGATCTGGTCGAGACCGGGGCCGTGGATGATCCCGGTGAGCAGGTCCGCGCCGCGCCTTCGCAGGTCGTCGAGCGCCTCCTGCGGATCGGGCACCTCGATCGCGACGTGCTGCACGCCCGGCCCGTACGCCTCGATGTAGCGCGAGACGTTCGACTCGGGCGAGTCGCCCTGCACGAGCACGAACTTGACGCCGCCGGCCTTCATAACGGCCGAGTCCATGCCGCTGACGCGGCCGCTGATCTGGCGGCGTTCGTCCAGCTCGAAGCCGAGCACGTCGCGGTAGTAGGCGATCGCCGGCTCGAGCTCGCGCACGGCGATCGCGACGTGGTCGATGCCCATCGCGGATCTGCCGAGCACGCTCGCGCCCGCCCCGTCCGCCGCCGGCTCGCCGTCGCTCAGCATCACGCCCTCGACGCGGCAGCTCTCGGCGACGACCGCGCGCGCGAGCGCGCGACCGAAGTCCGCGTCGAGGCCGCGCTCGACCGCCAGCTGCGCCCAGCGCGCTTCGACGGCGGCGACCCGGTCCGGCTGCATCATCGGAATGCCCTGCGCGCGCTTGTGCTCGGCGACCTCGCGGCAGATCGCGGTGCGCTCGGCGAGCGTGCTCAGGAGCTGCTCGTCGACGCGGTCGATCCGCTCGCGGAGAGCCGCCAGCGCGTCCGTCTGCTCGGTGGTGCTCATGGTCGAGGTCCCCCTCCTCGTCGTGGATTCCGTGGCATCTGCGAGCATCGGCGCGGCATGCGATCGCGCTCCGAGCTCGGACACGTGGTGGTGATCGGCGGCGGCGCCGTCGGCCGCCTGCTCGCCGGCGTGCTCGCGGACGACGGCAGCGCGCTCACGCTCGTCGACGTCGCGCCCGCGCCGCCGCTGCGCGAGCTGGGCGCCTGCCTGGCACTCGACGCGCGCAGACCGGCGGAGCAGCTGAGCGCCGCGCTCGCGAGCGCCGACGGCGCCGTGCTGGCGCTGCCCGAGACGGCCGCGCTCGACGCCCTGCCACACGTGCTGGAGGCGCTGCCGGCGGGCGCGCTGCTGGCCGACACGCTGTCGGTCAAGACGCCGTTCGCGCACGCGGCGCTGGCGGCCGCCGCGCCGGTCGAGCTGTGCTCGCTCAACCCGATGTTCGCGCCCGCGCTCGGCTTCGACGACCATGCGGTCATCGCGGTCGAGCTCGCGCCCGGCCCGCGCTCGCAGGCGCTGTTGACGCTGCTGCGTAAGCGCGCGCACGTCGTGACGCTGCCCGACGCCGCCGCGCACGACCGCGCCACGGCCGTGCTGCAGGCGGCGGCGCACGCGAGCGCGCTCACGTTCGGGCTCGCGCTCGCGCAGCTCGACGCGGACCTCGACGCGCTGCTGCCGGCCGCCCCGCCGCCGTTCCTGGCGCTGCTGGCGCTGCTCGCGCGAATCGCGGACGGGTCGCCGGAGACGTACGCCGACGTCCAGCGCGCGAACCCGTTCGCGCCCGAGGCGCGGGCGGCGCTGCGGGCCGCGCTCGAGGCGCTCGACGCCGCCGCGGCCGACGCGGATCCGCGCGTCGCCGAGGCGGCGATCGCGGCGGCGACCGCGCCGCTGGGCGCGTACCGCGAGGCGCTCGCCGAGCAGGCCGCCGCGCTGCTCGCGAGCCTGCGGCCACCGCCGGTCGGCTGAGGGCGGCCCGCGGTCATGCGTGCGTCGCGGCGTCGAACTCGGCACGGACGCGGCGGTACAGCGGGTGCTCGGCGGTTTCGAACACGATCTCGTCGATCGCGCTGAAGGGCCGCAGCTCCAGCATCGTCGAGGCGAGGAACGCGCCGTCGCAGCGCGCCAGCTCGGCCGGGTCGACGCGCCGCTCGACGGCGGCGACGCCGATCCGCTCGGCGATGTCCAGCACGCTGCGCCGCGTGATGCCGGGGAACACGTCGGCGTCGACCGAGGGCGTCACGAGCGCGTCGCCCTGGATCAGGAAGAGGTTCGAGGTGCTCGCCTCGGCCAGCCGCCCGTCCGCGTCGAGCAGGACGCCGACGTCGGCGCCGCGCGCGAACGCCATCCGCTGCGCGAGGAAGCTGTTCGCGTAGGTGCCGCAGACCTTCCACGCGACCGGGATCGCGCGGCTCGAGACGCGCTCGACCGGCACGATCGCGCCGCGCAGCGCGTCGGGCACGTCGCGCTCGACCTCGACGGCGAAGGCGCAGGCGCTCACCGGCAGGTCTCTGCTCGCCACGAGCATGATCTCCGGCGCCCCGCGGAAGGCGATCGGGCGGATGTAGTGCGTGCGCCGCGGACAGCTGTCGAGCAGCGCGCGGATGCCGCGCTCCAGCTCTCCGACGTCCCACGGGAACGGCAGGTCCATGCGCGCGGCGCCCGTCTTGAAGCGCACGAGGTGTTCCTCCGCGCGGTGCAGGTGGAAGTGGTCGCCGTTCCAGTAGGCCATGATCCCGTCGAACACGCCGGTGCCCATGTGGAACGTGCTGGACGCCAGCGACGGGGCGCCCTGCTCGCGCGGCACGAGCTCGCCGTCGACCCACGCCAGCTCGCTGACGACCGGCATCAGGCCGCCGCTCCCGTCGCGGCGCGCGCGGGCGACGGCGCCGGCTCGGCGAGGCCGAGCGCGCCGAGGCCCTCGCCCAGCACCGCCCGCAGCGCCCGCGCCACGCGCGGCGTCGGCTGCACGCCCGCGAACCAGCGCGTGAGGT